>CAMBEI010000003.1 GCA_945865645.1 Chitinophaga pinensis
ACTTCGTCAATCAAACCGTATTCCTTGGCTTCGGTAGATGTAAGCCATTTATCACGGTCGCAATCCAGCGCCACTTTCTCCACCGGTTGGTTGGTATGAAAAGCGATGATATCATACAATTCCTGCTTAACTTTTTTAACTTCGTTAACGGTAATCTCAATATCACTTGCTTGACCGCCTGCACCTGCACTTGGTTGATGCATCATAATGCGGCTATGCTTTAATGCGGTACGCTTGCCTACTGCACCTGCACACATTAAAACCGCACCCATACTAGCTGCCATACCCGTACAAATAGTTGCAATATCGGGTGTGATGAACTGCATGGTATCATACATTCCTAAGCCGGCATATACACCGCCGCCGGGGCAGTTAATGTACATTTGAATATCTCTTGTACGATCAGTACTTTCTAAAAATAATAATTGTGCGGTAACAATATTAGCCACTTCATCATTAATGGGATAGCCCAAAAAAATGATCCTGTCCATCATCAAACGGCTATACACATCCATAACGGCTACGTTCATGGGCCGCTCTTCAATAATGTTGGGAGTAAGGTTTGTGACCCCCCCAGAGGGGGGAATCAGGGCAACAGCATTTGGTACGCTGTGCTTGAGGTAACTATTGAGTGTATTGCTATTAATGCCTCTGTGTTTTATGGCGTATTTTTCAAATTCTTTTCCAAAGTTCATAATATAATGATTGCTGTTATTTAAAAAAATTTATAGTAAGCAAATATAGTTGATTGTAATACCTTAAAAAAGGAACGGTTAATTTGTTTAGTTCCTGCTGCGGCCCTGGTAAATTAAAATATATTGTACCAACATGGCAATAGAAGCCAATGCTGCAACTACATAAGTCATGGCTGCCCATTTTAGTGCATCTTTTGCTTTTGTGTGTTCCGCTTGTGTTGTAATACGGGCATTATCAAGCCATTTTAATGCCCTGGCCGATGCATCAAATTCAACCGGCAGCGTAATTACAGTAAACAAAGTTGTTATGGCAAATAAAACAATACCAACCAGTAAAACAGTTGTATTGCCGCCACCAAAACCCAACATACCCAAACCAATAATAATTACCCATTGTGATAATGTACTGCTGATTTTTACTGCCGGTACCAATTTGCTTCTTAACATTAGCATGGAATAAGCGGTGGCATGTTGCACCGCATGCCCGCATTCGTGTGCTGCCACTGCGGCAGCAGAAACGTTTGTACCTGCATATACATCGGCACTTAGGTTTACTGTTTTATTTAACGGGTTGTAATGATCAGACAAAAAGCCATCAACAGAAATTACCTGTACATCGTAAATGCCACTATCCCGTAACATTTTTTCGGCAACATATTTGCCAGTTAAACCACTGCTGGTAGGCACTTTGCTATATTCGGCAAATTTGCTTTTTAGCCTGTATTGCACCAACATACCAAGCGCCATAAAAAGCAACGAAACCACTATTATTCCCATTGTCATCTTAGATAATGTTTGGTATTAATTTGCAAACAGTAAGCCAAATAATTTTTATGCCATTTAGGCAATCTTTAAAATAAAAAAGGAGAGAACTGCTTCTCTCCTTTTAATAATTATTAGAAAGTATATTATTTATACTGAGCTGTTAAACTTTTTGCAAGTGCAGTTACTTTATTAATACCATCATCACTCAAATTACCTTGCTTAAACTCTACCAAAGTTTCAGGATGCTTATTTTCCATTTCCATTAAAAAATGCTCTTCAAATGCTTTTACTTTTTTAACAGCTACTTCTCTTAATAAACCCTGGGTTCCTAAATAAATCATAGCAACCTGCTTCTCAACACTCATTGGTGAGTATTGCAACTGCTTTAATATTTCTACGTTTCTTGCACCTTTGTCAATTACGTTTTTAGTTGCTGCATCTAAATCGCCACCAAATTTACTAAAAGCCTCAAGCTCCCGGTAAAGTGCCTGATCTAATTTTAAAGTACCGGCAACTTTTTTCATTGATTTAATTTGTGCATTACCACCCACACGGCTTACAGAGATACCTACGTTGATTGCAGGGCGGATACCAGCATTGAACAGGTTACCTTCCAAAAATATTTGTCCATCGGTAATTGAAATTACGTTTGTAGGAATATAGGCAGATACGTCACCAGCCTGTGTTTCAATAATTGGCAGGGCTGTTAAAGAACCTCCGCCTTTTACCAAATGCCTGATAGATTCAGGAAGATCATTCATTTGCTGTGCAATTTCATCTTTAGAAACAACCTTTGCAGCTCTTTCCAATAAACGGCTATGCAAATAAAAGACATCACCAGGATAAGCTTCACGTCCCGGTGGCCTTCTTAACAACAAAGAAACTTCACGGTAAGCAACAGCCTGTTTTGATAAATCATCATAAATAATTAAAGCCGGCCTTCCGGTATCACGAAAAAATTCTCCGATGGCAGCTCCGGCAAATGGTGCGTAAAACTGTAAAGGAGCCGGTTCAGAAGCAGATGCTGCTACGATTGTGGTGTAAGCCATAGCGCCATACTCTTCAAGCGTTTTCATTACCCCTGCAATGGTAGAGGCTTTTTGGCCAATAGCCACATATATACAATAAACAGGCTTGCCTGCTTCGTAAAATTCTTTTTGATTGATGATGGTATCAATAGCAATGGCAGATTTACCGGTTTGGCGGTCACCAATAATCAGCTCTCTTTGTCCACGGCCAATAGGAATCATCGCATCAATGGCTTTAATACCCGTTTGCAATGGTTCTTTTACCGGCTCACGAAAAATTACACCTGGTGCTTTACGCTCCAAAGGCATTTCATACAATTCGCCTTTTATCGGGCCTTTACCATCAATTGGTTCACCCAATGTATTAATAACACGGCCGCTCATACCTTCTCCTACTTTAATAGAAGCAATTTGACCGGTACGTTTAACTTTATCTCCTTCTTTAATTTCGGCACTGTCACCCATCAATACCACACCCACATTATCTTCTTCCAGGTTAAGAGCAATTGCTTTAACGCCATTGTCAAATTCTACCAGCTCTCCCGACCGAACATTGTTCAATCCGTAAACACGGGCAATACCATCACCCACCTGTAAAACTGTTCCTACTTCTTCCAAACTTGCACCTGCGTTAAAATTGCTTAGCTGCTGGCGAAGAATTGCGGAGATTTCGTCTGGTTTAATTTCTACCATAATTGTTGTTTGATATTTTTATTAAAAGGTCTTTTTTTCAAGGCTGCAAAGGTAGGGGAAGAGAGGCGGAATGGCAAAAAAACAGGAATTAAATAGAAATAAGTATGGGAATAAGAATTTACCACATAGCTATCCGGACCTGTTCACACTAACATCGTGGATTATTCTCAGAAAACACATACCTGTAAGGATTTTAATAGGAAAACTCAGGAGAAACACATAACAAGATCTTCTTTTAAACTATGTTTTAAAGGAAGCTCTTATTTTATAGAAATTATTTTTATTTATTGGCCACGCCTAAGGTTGGGCCTTGGTCTTTGCTGGTTATTTCTCTGCTTTTGCACCCTGTCCATCAGCTTTCTTTTAAACTCACCATCCATTCTAAAAAAACGTTCGCAACGGTTTGTGCCGATTATTTTGTTGAAATTATCCTGATACCTTTTTTTGATATTCAATCTTGCCTGTTGCTTATCCAATTCCGGTAATTCCTTTTTTACTCCCCCCAAATCATTTTCAAATTGGGTGTGTACCGGCCAAAATTTCTGAGCTTCATCGGGTGTAAAAGCTAATTGCTGTGATACATAAGCAACATAAAGCGCTTTTATCTTTTCCTGTTTAACTGCATCATCAACAGGCTGATTTTCCTGGGCAATAACCATAGATAATTGGCCAAATAAAATGATTAATATGAATATATTTTTTTTCATGACTATTAATTTAATTTTTAAAATTATTAAGATTTATCTTGTTCAAATAGGTATCTAAAGTATTATGCTCTAAGAGGTATTCTTCCTGAGAGGGTAATTCATTTTTATCGATGCTATTTGCAACGTAAGCAGCTTCAACATCTGTACCTCTTACTTCTAAAAATTTTATAATTTCGGCATCAGTTATGCTAGCTAGAGCTTGATCAACATCTTGTACCTGCAAACCTACAGTTACATAATTAGGTAATTCTGTTTTGTTATTGCTGCCACCAGTAAATTTAAAAGCTCCTAACGCCATAATACCTATAAAAACTGCTGCTACAGCGTATTTAAAGAAAGTTGCCGTACGCCTTTGCATGTTAACTACTTTGGGTTGCGGTTTTATTTTATTTAAAACCGCAACTCTTAAGTTTTCAAAATAATTTTTTGGTACTTCAAAAACATTTTCGTTTTTAATGCTGTACAACATGGATGATAACACACTTATTTCTGTAGCTGCATCTTCTGCATCCAATGCTTTTATTTTAGATAGAATTGTATCAGCAAGTGTATCAAAATATCCGGTTGGCACATCAGAAACTGAAGGAACATTATTACTCAATCCATTTTCAATCCCCATCAAAATATCGACACTAAGTTGTAAAAAATATCCATCGGGAACCGTAAAAACATTTACTTTTTCGATTGCTGCCAACACAGGGCTCAGTTCCTTTAATTCGTTCAATATGTCTATACTATTTTCCATCTACGTTATTCAGACTGTATTTTTTGCAACAAGTTTAACTATTAAGTATAAAATTCTCAATTTTTTTTACTGCGTGATGATAGCTTGCTTTTAAGGCCCCTTCACTGGTGTCCAACACCATACTCATTTTTGCGTATGGCATTTCGTCGTAGTACCTCAAGTTAAATACAACACGTTGTTTTTCGGGTAACTTTTGAATAGCAACTTGTAGTTTCCACTCTAATTTATTAGCATCAAAATCGTTATCTGCTTGTAACTTATTACTAAGGCCAGTTTCTACATCGCTTAGCGATACCGAGGACCTTTTTTTTTCTTTTTCCAGAAAACTAAGGCATTCATTAGTTGCAATACGGTAAAGCCAGGTATATAACTGACTATCTTCTCTAAAGTTTTCCAATGCTTTCCAAACTTTAATAAACATATTTTGTAGTACATCATTTGCATCTTCGTGTGTGACTACTATACGGCGAATATGCCAATAAAGTTTTTCCTGATATTTATTTAAAATGAGTGTAAAACTGCGTTCTTTGGTTGCTGGCTCTCTAAACTGATGCAGTAAATCTTTATCGTCTATATTTTCAATCATAGTGGTTGAGCATAAAAATAAAAAGCCAATCTTGTTATTTCGCTTTAGCAAATTAATCAAATTTGAATAAAATACCAGCTAAGTTGCGATTAACAGCTAAGATTGAGTTTTAACTAAAAGGTTTAATCGACTTTATTTTCTGGATATCACTTTTTGGGCTGCGGCAACTATGTTTTCTGTTTCCAATCCATATTTTTTAAGCAGTTCCAATGGTTTTCCACTTTCACCGAATGTGTCGTTGGTGCCAATAAATTCAATAGGTATAGGGCAATGTTTGGCAGCCGTTTGCGCAATGCTATCGCCTAGGCCACCAATAATATTATGTTCTTCGGCAGTTACTGCACATTTTGTTTTACGTATAGAATTAATAATGGCATCCACATCTAAGGGTTTAATGGTATGTATATTTATCACTTCCACACTAATTCCTTGTTCTTCCAAAATTTTGCCGGCCTCAATAGATTTCCATACCATATGTCCGCAGGCAAAAATAGTTACGTCTGTTCCTTCGGAAAATTGTTGTGCTTTACCAATTACAAAATCGGCTTCAATGGTAAAAATGGGCCATACGGGGCGGCCAAAACGCAGGTAAACCGGGCCTTCGTAATCGGCAATGGCCATGGTTGCTGCTTTAGTTTGATTATAGTCTGCTGGCACAATCACCGTCATTCCCGGCAACATTTTCATCAATCCAATATCTTCTAAAATTTGGTGGGTTGCACCATCTTCGCCAAGGGTAAGGCCGGCGTGAGATGCACAAATTTTTACATTTTTACCGCTATAGGCTACACTTTGGCGTATTTGATCATAAACCCTTCCAGTAGAAAAATTAGCAAAAGTAGTGGTGTATGGAATTTTGCCACCAATGGTTAATCCGGCTGCAATGCCTATCATATTAGCTTCGGCAATACCGCATTGTATAAAGCGTTCTGGAAATTCTTTTATAAATCCATTCAGCTTTAAGGATCCGGCCAAGTCGGCTGTAAGTGCTATAATATTGGAATTTTTGCGGGCTGCTTCTAAGATGCCATCTCCAAAGCCACTACGTGTATCTTTATTACCTAAAACTTGTATATTTTTTAGCATAAAATAAAAAAATTTAACCTGTTATCTATAATTGTGGCAAAGTAAAAGAAAGATTTGCATGGTGACAAATGAGAATAGAAAAGTTGCACACAAAGTGCGTAAAAATTATACAAGTATCACGCACAATTAAATAATTACACCTTTTAATTTAACCTAACATTTTAGATGTATTAAATATTTTTTTCATCCGCTTTTATTTTCAATTCCCATTTCCAGGCTGTAGACATCATATCCTGCAGGTTAAATACTGGATTCCATCCCAACATTTTTTTTGCTTTATCGTTATTGGCATAAATAGCAATAACATCTCCGGGGCGTCGTGGACCAATTTCGTAATTCAGTTTAACCCCGCTTGTTTTTTCAAATTCGTTTATTATTTCTAGTACCGTAAGGCCATCTCCCGTGCCTAAGTTAAACACATCGCAATTGGTTTCATTTTTATTTTGCAGAAGATAGTTGAGTGCTAAAGTATGTGCATGAGCAATATCGCAAACATGAATATAGTCTCGCACACAACTGCCGTCTCTGGTATCGTAATCATTACCCCATAATTTCATCACGGGCAATTTTCCAACAGCTGTTTGTGTTATTGCCGGGACCAGATTTTCGGGTTTTCCTAAAGGCAGTTCGCCCATTAAGCCTGATGGATGTGCTCCAACCGGGTTAAAATATCTTAGTAAGATGGCCAGATTATTGTTTGAATTTACTGCATCAGAAACAATTTGTTCCCCCATTTGTTTGGTAGCTCCATAAGCCGACTGGGCAAGCTTCATTGAAGTTTCTTCAGTAACAGGAATGCTATCAGGATTTCCATATACGGTACAAGAAGAAGAAAAAATAAAATTAGAAACAGAAAATACATCAGCACATTTTAAAATATTAATGAGCGAGTTTAAATTATTTTCGAAATAAAGCAAAGGTTTTTTTACTGATTCACTTACAGATTTATAAGCGGCAAAATGAATAATGCCAACTAGATCTGGATTTTCCTGAAAGATGGCAACGGTATCATCATAAATACAGAGATTAATTTTATAATTTTTAATTTTTTTTCCAGTAATTTTTTCAACAGCATCTAAAATACTTTCGTTGCTTCTACTATTATTATCTGCAGAGATAACATCAAATCCATTTTCAATTAAATCAACAAGAGTATGTGCTCCAAGATAACCACAGCCACCTGTAACCAGAATTTTTTTCATACACAAAGAAAACAAAAAAATCACTCATAGGGATGAGTGATTTAAAAATGAATTTATTTAATCGGTTTTACAGAAATAAATGAACTATATAATAAATGCCTGCTGCCAGTAAGCCACTTACCGGAATGGTTAAAATCCAGGCCCATAAAAGATTTACAGTAACTCCCCAACGAACAGCAGATAAACGTTTGGTGGCACCTGCACCTATTATACTTCCGGTAATGGTATGTGTTGTTGAAACCGGTATTCCGGCTTGCCCTGTAAAGAATAAAGTTAAAGCACCTGCCGTTTCAGCAGCTACCCCTTCTAATGGAGTAACCTTGGTAATTTTTGTGCCCATTGTTTTTACTATTTTCCATCCCCCACTCATTGTACCAATACCAATTGCCAGGTAACAGGCAACTGGGACCCAACCTGGCAAATCCGAAAAATTCTGCATTGTTCCGTTTGCAATTAACGCCGCACCAATAATACCCATTACTTTTTGTGCATCATTAACACCATGCCCGATACTGAATGCTGCTGAACTAAATAACTGAAGTTTTTTGAACATACCAGCCACCTTAAATGCGGTAGGCGTTTTTATTTTTTCTACGTACAAATAAGTCAGAGAAAATATAATAGACATTGCCAAAATAATAGACCAGGCAATGGTGTTGTCGGCTTTATCTATGTCTTTTGCCAATTCTTTTTCAATGCTGAATGAGGCTATTTTATTTTTTACTTTTTCATTGTTAGCTAGTTTTATTGGATAGATTTCATTGATTGCGACCACAGCGCTGTCTGCTGATATTTTCTTCGCCAAAAAATTTTTCAGCGGATCCTTATATTTTTCAGTTACATCTTTCGCAATTTTATATTCAGCATTTATTTTTTCGTCGCTGGTAGCTTTTGCTTCCAATACCAGAAAGTCGTTTGCGTTACGAACATCATCCTTTAACCTGCTGGCTTCAATTTCCTTCAGCCATCCACTATCATAGGCCTGTTTGGCAATATTTTTTGCACCTAGTTTATCAAAATCATCAACAAATATCGTAATCTTATTATAATTGGGTAATGCCTTGTCCAGTTTTTCCTTTGCTGTATTATAAGCTTTTAGAAGTGTTGTATCGTTGGGATTTTTTTCTTTTTTTGCAAGTGTTTCACTTACCTCTTTTTTATATTTATCAACTTTTAAAAACTTCTCCAGGTTTTCATTCATTTTACTGTTTTCAAAATTATCGAATAAAAAAACAGTTAAAATGGTACCCAATGCTATAATGCCTAACCTAAGCCATACATTCCGCATGATGGTTATTACAGTAATAAAAATAGATATTAGCATTCCAATAAGCGGTGCCATAAAAATAAAAATTACAGTTTTTATGATGATGTCTGATTCTACAATCTTTCCCCAGCTTATTCCAAAACCTTTAATGGAAATGGCGTGTGCTATGGCAGCTCCGGCAAATCCACCAATCAGCGTATGGGATGAGGATGATGGAATACCATACCACCAGGTTAATAAATTCCAGAATATGGCGGCAATAAGGCCCGATAAGATAACAGGTAGTGTTATAAATTCTCTGTTAACCGTTTTACTAATGGTATTGGCAACTGCATGATCTTTAAAAATAAAATAAGCCACACAATTAAAAAAAGCTGCCCAAACCACCGCCTGAAAAGGCGTAAGCACTTTGGTAGAAACTACCGTGGCTATAGAGTTGGCCGCATCGTGAAATCCGTTGATGTAGTCGAATATTAAAGCCAGTGCTATAATTACTATTACAAGAGTCATATTTTTTTATAATGTGCTAAAGTGCTGATGTGTTAATAAACTGATTTTTCAAAATTTTGGATAATCGGCGTTAGTTATTAACTTATCAGCATATTGGCTAATTAGAGTTAAGCATATTTTACAATTATACTTTCTATCACATTGGCTGCATCCTCACATTTATCCGTTACAATTTCCATTACCTGGTATATTTCTCTTTTTTTAATCACTTCTTTAGCATCTAGTTCTTCGGCAAAAAGCTTTTCAATACTCATATCAAAAATATCATCCCCCTGATTTTCTATACTATTAATTGCCACCAAAGCATCTGTGATTTTACGCATGTCTTTCATATTGCGTAATTCGGTAACTGCATTATGCACGGCAACGCAACCACTAGAAATAATATCGGCCATTTTATGGATGCCGGTATCATTGGGATTAACGCGATAAAAATTTATTTTTTTTGCAGAGGCATAAATATAATCAGCAATATCATCTAAGGCAGATGCGAGATAATGTATATCTTCTCTATCGAAGGGGGTGATAAAATTTTTACCTAATTCGGTAAAAATTTGGTGTGTGTAATCATCATTTTCGTGTTCCATATCTTCAAGCTCCTTGATCAATTTGGCCCGGTCATCAAAATCGGGTTCATGTACAACTTCTTTAAGTTTTTCTCCCATTTTTACCAACACGCCTACAACACTTTCAAATAGTTGAAAAAATACCCTGTCTTTGGGTAAGAAAATATTGAGAATTGAATTTAATCCTGACATAATTATAAATTTTGGCAAAGGTTACTTTTTAGTTCAAAAAGTTAAGCCCTTTTAAAATGGTAACGATTTATTAACACATAGGTAACATTAAATTGTTATTTCTTTAATCCCAAATGGATTATGCTTAAGAAAAATTACCATTACTGTCTATAATGCTGCTGTTTTGTCATTTGTTACATGCACAATATTTAAAGGATATGGTTGATACTAGTAAAGTAACAGGTCGTTGTTCACAGTACAATAGGTTTTGGCTATATATATTATTTAACAGAGAATGTAAAAATTGTTTTCTATTATAACAAAGTAACCAATGAAAAAGCACAACTCCAAGGTTTTACATCTGATGTTAAAGACGATGTACTTACATGCAGGTTGCAATTCAGGTTTTAATACACTTAACAATTAAGTAATATACAGGTAACAATAGCGTAACTTTTAATTCATGTTGGTATAACATTCTTCTTGTTTTTTTGTGGAAATAATTTCTAATGAAAACGCTACTACTAATTGTTACATTCTTGCTCACCATATCTGCATCATTTGCACAAAAAGGAAGAATTGAAGGAAAGATCACAGATTCAAAAACAGGAACCACAATTGCTGGTGTTACTATTCTAATTAAAGAAACCGCAAAAGGTATTGCCAGCAACTTAGACGGACGCTTTGTACTGAATGTTGAGCCGGGTAAAAAATATACCCTAATCATCAGCTCTACCAATTATCAAAGCAAAGAAGTAAACGAAATAGAAACCGGTGCCGATGGTATTGCTTATGTTGATGTGGCGCTTGATGTAAAAGCAAAAACCGGCGATGAGGTTGTTGTACGCACCACATCTGCCAAAAATGAAAGTGTAAATGCGTTGATCACTTTTCAAAGAACTACCAATACGGTAGCATCAGTTATATCTGCCGAAGCTATCAGAAGAAGCCCGGATAAAAATACAGGTGAAGTACTGAAACGTACGCCCGGAGCAAGTATACAGGAAGGTAAATTTATTGTGATAAGAGGATTAGCCGACCGTTACAACCAAGCAATGCTGAATGGTGTTTTGCTAACCAGCACCGAGCCCGACCGCAAAACATTTTCATTCGATCTGATTCCTGCATCAATGATTGATAATATTATCATCAATAAAGCATTTGTTCCGGAATTTCCAGGCGAGTGGGCAGGCGGACTTATTCAGGTTAACACAAAAGATATTCCTTCAAAAAACTTTTTCTCCATTCAGCTTGGTACCGGATTTAATGCGCAAACTATTGGCAAACCTTTTTATAAAGACCCCTCCGCTGGAAAAACAGATTGGCTGGGTATTGATGATGGCACCAAGAACTTACCTGCCGGTTATACTAGGAAAGCCGAATTTGATTCCACATCATCCGCAACTAAAACAGCCATTGGCAAACAAATGCGTAATGCATGGAGCCCAAAAGAAAGTTCGGCACCATTGAATATTTCCTTTCAGGCAAATGGAGGCTTTGCCGGTAAAATATTCGGCAAAAATATCGGCGGCATTTTTGCAATCAACTATAACAAAAGCAACAAGTACCTTAAACTTTTAAATAGGGCAAATGCGATCGATAACATCACCAATGTAGTAAGTGTTATTTCTGATTATAATGATGATAAGTATCAGCAAGATGTTTCTGTGGGCGCATTGGGCAGCCTAAGTATGCAGTTAAATGCACGCAACAGGGTTTCAGTAAAAGCAATCTTAAATGTAAACTCGCCTAATTCGGTTACACAACGCAACGGCGAAGATTTTTCAAGAGCAGAGCAGCTAAAAGGCAGTCAGTTTACCTTTAAAGAAAATACTTTTTTTACTGCTCAGCTTGCAGGTGATCACAGCGTCAGCAAGCCGCTAAAATTTAAATGGTATGGTGCTTTTAATGTGCTGGATGGTTATACTCCTGATCAACGCCGTATTTTATATTCAAAAACAAGTAATACACAAAACCCTTATACACTGCTTCTTTCCAACTCACTTTCGCAACAAAGTGGCAGCCGCATTTACCAAACTTTAAGCGATTATATTTATACAGCAGGCGGCGATCTTAATTATAATTTTAAATGGCTAAATAAAACGCAAGCTGTAAAAGGTGGTTACATGTTACAGATAAAAGACCGCCTGTATGATGCACAGCTTTTTGCCAATTACCTGCCGCTTGATAATCCTGCGTTAAGATTATTACCTGCCGGTAAAGTTTTTGCAGCAGAAAATTTTGGAACTGGTACTGATAATAAAATTGCCTTTGATGCCATTAAAGGAAATACATTTCGTTACATGGCCAATACAATTCTCAATGCCGGCTTCTTGCAACTTGATAACCAGTTTACCGATAAATTAAGAGTGGTGTGGGGCTTACGCGTTGAAAACTACGACCAGTTAATTGGCAGTGTAAAAAAATGGGACCCACGCCACACTTATTCTAAAGTAACAGATTTTTTACCAGGTGTAAATGCAACTTATAAATTAAATGATAAAACCAATATCAGGTTATCAGGTTCTCAAACGGTTATCCGTCCTGAGCTTCGTGAACTCTCATCTTTAAACCTGTATGATTTTGAATTGAATGCTTCTGTTCAGGGCAATCCACTTTTGAAGAGAACCAAGATCGCCAATTTTGATGCCCGTTATGAAATATATCCTAGAGCGGGTGAAGTTATCAATGCCGGCATCTTTTACAAACATTTTATCAATCCGATAGAGCAGATATTTAATGGCCTGGGTGGTGGAGCCAGTACATTAAACTATGCCAATGCAAAAAAAGCATACTCATACGGAGTAGAAGTTGAGATGCGTAAAAAACTTGACTTCGTTAAACCGTTAAAGAATTTCACTTTCCAGGCAAATGCTGCCTACATATACAGTCGTGTAAAAGATCAGGCATTGCAGGTAGACAGGTCTTTACAGGGACAGTCGCCCTACATACTGAATTTAGGAATACTCTATGATCTCGAAAAGTATGGCATCAATGCAACGCTTTTGTATAACCAGATTGGAGAAAGAATTTACCTGGTTGGCGATATTGTTGGTGGCGCACCGGACATTTATGAAGCACCCCGTCCTTTATTCGATCTGCAATTAGCAAAAAAATTACTGAATAGAAAAGCAGAACTGAGGTTGAATATTTCTGACCTGCTTAATCAAACCCAATATTTTTATCAGAACAGAAGAGGTAAAACAAGTTTTCAAAAAAGCGAAGATGCATATCGCTTTACCAGGAAATACGGAACCAATTTCAGCATAACATTTAATTACTCATTATAAACTTTTAAAAATAAAAAAACAGAAATGAAAAAGTACATCTTATTCACAGCAGCTTTAATAACAATAACAGTTACCGGCTGCAGAAAAATTGAAACAGACGGAGAAATACAGGTTGTTGTTGTTAATGGTGGCGGTACCACAACCACCGGCCAAACCATTACCCTGCAGGGACGTATTAATGCGGATACGATTTTACGTAAAGCAAACGCTTACATTTTAAAAGGATTGGTTTACATGGTTGGTAACCACACCATGACCATTGAAGCCGGAACTGTTATCAAAGGATCTTTCAGCGGCTCTGATGTAGCAGCGTTGGTAATAACCCGTGGTTCAAAAATTATTGCGCCAGGTACAGCTACCGATCCAATTATTTTCACATCACTTTCTCCTAATCCACAATCAGGCGATTGGGGAGGAATTGTACTTTGCGGTAAAGCAGGTTACAATTTAAGTTATAATGGTACTGCCGGCCTTTACCAGGTAGAAGGTGGTATTGATAATGCCAATGGCGACGGCCTTGCAGGCTCTGGCGATGCAGTAGCACCAACACCGGTACCCGACGATAACTCAGGCGTATTACAATATGTACGTATCGAATATGCAGGCTATGCATATCAACCCGATAAAGAGATCAACAGCCTTACCATGGCTGCTGTTGGTCGTGGAACAACTATTGACCATATACAGGTTACTTACGCAAAAGATGATGCTTATGAGTGGTTTGGCGGGAGTGTGAACTGCAAATTTTTGATAGCATACAAAACACAGGATGATGATTTTGATACCGATAATGGTTACAACGGAAAAGTACAATTTGGTTTGGTAATACGTGATTCATTGATTGCTGATATTTCAACATCAGAAGCTTTTGAAAGCGATAACAATGCAACCGGCACTACATCAACACCAAAAACAAATGCCATCTTCAGTAATATCACTGCAATAGGGCCAAGGGCTACTTTAAATAATTATGGTAACACCTTGTTTCGTGCCGGTGCACAAATCAGAAGAAATTCATCTATATCAATTTTCAATTCAATTATTATGGGATGGCCACAAGGCATTTTAATTGATGCTGCTACCGGAACATCTACTGCATTAAATATTGAGGACAGTAGTTTACGTTTACGTAATGTTACACTTGCAGGAAATACAGTTAATTTAAAATTTACAGGTACAGCAGGTATTACCATTAAATCTGATTCTACATTAACATCGTGGTTTACAGGTGCATTTTATAATAATGATATTCTTGCAAATGCTTCTGATGCTAAGTTAATTCAACCGAATAATTATTCAGCTCCCGATCCTACTCCATTTGCAGGTTCAAATGGTAACCAGAAAATTTTAACTGGTGGTGGATTTACCGATGCTAAATTTACCGGCGATACTTTCTTTGATAAAACAGTTACTTTCCGTGGTGCCATTGCACCTGCCGGACTGCTTACAAGCTGGTGGAAAGGCTGGACAAAGTTCTAATTAAAAAGTTCTTATTAAAAAAGCATCTGCCGGTTGGTGGATGCTTTTTTTTAAATTTACATTTCAACCACCAATATGAAAATATTTTCCTTACTCACTATCATCTCTGTTTTATTCATTACCGGCTGTAAACAACAAAACGTAAATAATAAAATATTAGCAACCCCCTTTATCGACTCTGTTATTAAAAAAAGCGACAGCAGTTATCAAAAAGCATATTACAGAAGTGATTTTGTAACCGCTCAATACTATGTAAATAAAAAAAATTCAACCGTATGCCAACTCATGAAAGATTCTGCAAGTAAGATCAGGCAGGTGGTTATCGTTAAAAATGATACTCGCATTTTTTTCGGCACGTATTATAAGAACGGCCAGCTGCAGGCCGATTTACCTCTAGATGAATTTGGACAATACCATGGCACAGGTAATTTTTATTATGAGAACGGAAGCCTGCAAAGCAGCGGCAACTATACGCATGGTTTTAAAACAGGCTCCTGGACAGTCTATGATGTAACCGGTAAGCTAACCGCCACTGATAACTTCGACAATCATGGTAACCTGGTATCCCATACCCAATTCTAATGTATAACATTTACATAATCATTCATTTAACTTATGATAACACCGGCTGTGTACTTTACAATCGAATAGTTAGTTGCACATATTCAAAAAAATTCTTAGCAATTAGAGCAGGTTTATCATGCTTATCCCACCCGGTATTCTTATCAGGGTGGCTTTTTTTAATATGAAATTAACGTTACGAAATTGTTACTACGCACATTTAAGTCACATTTTTTTTCACATGCCCGAAATAAGGAATTTTGAAATTATATTCACATTCACTTCACATAAAAACATAACAAATGAAATGGGTTAGAGTACATAATAACGCTGCTTTGGAAAACTTTGAATTGTGGGATGATCAAATCAAATTAGCCGGGATAGCTTTTAGTAATCATACCAGATTCGCCAGGTTTGTATGTAAGATGAGTAAAAGAATTTTTTCTTTTGAAAAAAGAGGTTTCCTTTCTGTCAAGGAAATTATCCGAAACGAATATGGTATAAAGATGGGAGAAATGGAAGAAAAAATACCAGGAGGAAAAAGAGGATATATTGTTTTAGATGGAAAAAAATACAATTATGTGTTTACTAAAAATACATCAGGCGAGTTATTACTCTATGATGAACTAATGCAAAACTGCCTACTGAAATGCAGTTTCAAGGGTATTTGTAATGGGTTAACAAAAACAAATTCTTTATTAGAAACCAGATTTGCCAGTTTGCTACTGGTCCTTTGCTGGTATACCTTTCAAACACATAGTAATGCCATTACAAAAATGGTTAGCTCACACTGATTTTATATTTGTATTTACGTTAATTCAATAATATTGACTTAATGCTAAGTTAATAATTTAGTAACTCCCAATTTTTAATTTGCATAGCAAATAATATGCTGATGCAAAATAAAATTTCCCTCTTTACCCAAAACAAGGTCTACTTTGGCGGTCTTTTACTGACCATATTATTTGGAATACTACTTTTACTTTTAAATGGCAAAGCTGCTGCTTTTATTGCACTTAACAGCTACCACCCCTTTTACCTAAATGTTTTTTTTATCAACTACACATTTATAGGTGATGGCCTATTTGCATTATGCCTGATAGCCATTTATTTTTTTTACCTTAAAAAAAAACAACAGGGATTTGCTTTACTCTACTCTTTTCTAATATCTGGTCTGGCAGCACAAATATTAAAAAACCTGGTTAATTCACCCCGGCCAAAACTTTATTTTGAGGCAGGAACGTATTTAAATTTTATAGAAGGGGTGACATTGAGTGGCCGTTCTGGCTTTCCTTCCGGTCACACGGCTACTGCTTTTGCCATTGCTACAGTATTGGTATTAATGATGAAAAATAAAAATTGGCAGTTTCTTATTTTAAGTGCTGCGCTTTTAGTAGGTTATTCACGTATTTACTTAGCGCAGCACTTTTTGTTAGATGTAATAGTTGGTGCATTACTTGGGTGTTTGTCTGGAATTTTAGCTTTTTATATTGCTCAGAATAGAATAAGTATTAAAAAAATACTTAGGAAATTACACCGAGTTCCAAATAAATCGGCTTCTTCAGCTTCTACTATACAAACGGCATGAATAATGCCATAAATACACACATCGTAAAATACGGTCTTGTTGGTTTAAGTGGTATGGCCATAGATTTTACCATAACCTGGCTTTGCAAAGAAAAACTTGGGATAAACAAATATTTGTCAAATGCTGTAGGCTTTTGCTTTGCAGTTACCAGCAACTTTATATTTAACAGGCATTGGACATTTGAAAGCCATATCCAAGAGTTTACAGGCCAGTTTGCCAGATTTATACTGGTTGCACTAACCGGCTTGTTGATTAATAATCTTTTGTTATATCTGTTTGTAAAGAAATTTAAACTAAATTTTTATGTCTTAAAGCTAACCGTTATTGGCTTTGTGTTTTTATGGAACTATCTTTTGAATTTGCTTTTTACTTTTAATTAAAAGTATTGAATTATAAAAATAAAACATGGTTGCTGATTATCATTGCAACAGTTGTACGCTATATTACGGCCTGCAGTGTTGAACTGGGCAATGATGAAGTGTATTACAGGATGTATGCACAATATCTTCAGTGGAATTATTTTGATCATCCACCCATAGCAGGCTGGCTGATTCGTTTTACAACAGCCAACCTTTTTTTTGATCATGAATGTTTCATTCGCCTGGGTGCCATCATTTCGGCAGCTATTACAACCTGGTTTATTTTTTTAAGTGGCAAAAAACTGAATAATGAATACACAGGTTTTTTGGCAGCGGTCATATATACCTGTAGTATCTACGGAAGTATCATTGCAGGTACTTTTATTTTGCCCGATTCGCCTCAAATGATCTGCTGGTCAGCGGGATTGTATGTATTGATTGGACTGACCAGATACAGACATATTAACAGCACAAAAAAAAGAGACCTTTTACTATTTGGTTTTATTGCAGGCATTGGTATGCTGTGCAAAATACATACAGCATTTTTATGGCTGGGTTTACTATTGTATATCTTGGTGTATAACAGACAATGGCTTAAAGAACCTGCACTATATATTTCAGCCATCATTTCCATAGCCTTATTTTACCCGGTAATAAAATGGAATATTGACACTCATTTTGTAACCTACCTGTACCATAGCAAAAGGGTTGCTGTAGCCAACAGCGGAATAGATATCAACTCCTTTTTAACTTTTAGCGGCGGACAAATATTTTATACCAATCCTGTTATTTTCTTCTTAATCATAGGCTCAACGATTGCTGCCTTTAAAAATAATTTACCAGTTTCGGTATTTCAAAAAAGATTATTGTTATTTACCAGTTTACCGCTTATTATACTTGCCACTTTTATTTCACTATTTAAAAATGTACTTCCGCATTGGACCGGCCCTGCATACTGTGGCCTTATATTATTAACAGCTTGTTACCTCAGTAAGATAAGCTTGACAACTGTCTTTGAAAAAACATGGATGCCAAAAATTTTGGTGATTGCCTGTATTTTTCAAATGGTTATCATTATTGCAGGAATTTTACTGATCAACTTTATACCCGGTACCTTAGGTAAAAAAGAAAAAATACATTTGGGTGAAGGTGATTTTACATTAGACATGTATGGTTGGGGAAATCTGAAAACGCAATTCAAAAAAATAGCTGAGGCTGATTTAAAAAGGGGTAGTATGAAAAAAGAGGCTGTTATCATTTGTAATAAATGGTTTCCGGCATCGCATATCGATTTTTATGCAGCCATGCCTTTAAATAAAGATCTGGTTGCCCTTGGTGATACCAATGATATACACCAGTATGCCTGGATAAACAATGAACGCAAAAAACTAAAATCCGGAGATGAGGCTTATTGTATAGTGCCGTCTAACTATTATGTGGATGTAAAAACAGTTTATGCAGGTTATTTTGAAACCATAGAGCTTCCGCAGATTATTGAACAGAAAAGGAATGGCGAAATTTGTCGATATTTTTATATCTGGCGAATGAAAAAATTTATTGAAAAACAAAAGCCTCGTACTTAATTAACGGAGGTTTTGATTTACTAACCTTTAACAACAGGAAAAGGAGCATCATAAAAATGAAACGATTTTTTGCCAGGCTTTTATACGCCATGATGCAGTTATAATATTATTTTTTCACTTTCTTCATTCCGGCACTCTTTTGAAGCTGCCAATGCATTTTTTAGAAAACAGCTATACCAGCTTCCCGAATTTTTTACAGTTCTTTTTTGTGTCTTAAAATCTACGCTAACGAGTCCAAATTTTGGATAATACCCTTCTGCCCATTCAAAATTATCCATCAGGGTCCATACAAAATAACCGTTTACCTTTACCCCTTCTCTTTTTGCCAGTAAAACCTGCGCAATATAATCCTGCAAAAACCGTACCCTTTTAAAATCTTCAACCCGGTATTCTTCAAAACTATCATTAAATGCTGCACCATTTTCGGTAATTATTATTTCTTTTATCTCTTTGTAATTGTGCAGTCGTTTTAATGCATTGTATATACTGGGTGGATAAACTTCCCAATCCATCAATGTATGTTCTACATTTCTTTTGCTGGCTTTAATAATCTTTGCTTTTACAAATGGCATCAGCGGGGCATAACTTACAAACTCTCGGGTGTAATTCTGCAGACCAATAAAATCCATTTCGAAGGCCAGTTTTTTTTCGTCGTTCGGATGCATGAAACGTTCAATTCGATCCAGTATTTTTAAATCAGCCGTTGGGTAACCAAGTCCCAGTAAGGGTTCAATAAACATACGGTTAATCAGTGCATCTACTTTTGCTGCAGCTTTTACATCCTTTTCATTATTATACCGGTAAGGCTCTATATGTGAATATGAAAAAGTAGTTCCAACTTTACATTCTCCCCTTAGTGATTTTATAATTCTTCCGCCCTCGGCCTGGCATATAGCAGCATGATGGGCTGCAGCCAAAAAACTGCTTAACCCTTTTTTGCCTGGTGCATGTACGCCCAAAAAATACCCGGCACCGGTAAATACCATTGGCTCGTTAAGTACCATCCAGTACTTTACGCGGTCGCCAAAATACTTAATACAGCAATCCACAAAATAGCTGAACCAGTGTATTACTTCCCGGTTGACCCAGCCCCCTTTTTGCTGCAGGGCTTCTGGCAAATCCCAGTGGTACAGGGTTATCCAGGGCTCAATACCAAGCTCTAAACAAAAATCAATTACCCGGTTGTAAAAATCAATGCCCTTGTGATTTACAGCACCAATGCCATTTGGTAAAATACGGCTCCATGAAATTGAAAACCGGTGATTGGGAATGTTAAGTTTGTATATGAGTGCAATATCCTCTGCATAGTGTTTGTAATAATCACAGGCGATATTACCGTTATCATTATTGAAAATTTTTTTCTTCTTCCCGGTAAAACTGTCCCAAATAGAAGGGCCTTTCCCATCGGCATTATGACCACCTTCTATCTGGTATGCTGCAGTTGAAACACCCCATTTAAAATCCTCTCCAAAATCATTTCTTGTAAAAAGCATAAACTTATTCCCCCAGTTGATTTAATATTTTCCCTAGGCTTTTTTCTTTTAATTTTTTAATTGAATAAACTCCATCTCCTAATTCTACAGATTTTTTATTATCCGTATTATGATGTTTTTTTATGATCATGTTAATGATCCGTTGCGTAGTATCCGGGTAGTTCACAATGATTTGCTGATCTGATGCTACCCAATCTTTAATAGTATCCAGGTATTTTTTCTTAAGACTTTTTATAACCGGAACGCTCATTGTTTTTAATGCCGCCGCATTGCATTGCTGCTCGTACTGCCCTTTCATGGGTATTACTATCAGTTTCTTTTTTAAAAAGAGGGCTTCTGCGGGTGTTTCAAAACCGGCGCCACATAACACACCTGTGCAGTTAATAAAGCTTTCGATAAATGCTTCATTATTGATAGGTCTGATATGGATTTTTTTTACAGAGTATTCTTTTTTTGTATGCTTACTGAACACCTGCCAGTTTATATTTTTTATTTCACCCAGCACTTTAATAATTTTTTCATCGCTGTAGGCAGGCAAGTAAACAGTATAATGACTTTTATTTTCAGGTTTACTCTCTCGCATCTGGTTTCGAATTACAGGTGTAAAAATATTTTTATCATAAGCGCCAAAATGAAAACCGTAGGCCGCCGTAACGGGTGCATAATTATTAAGCACTGCTTTGCCAACGATATCTTTCTTTTTGGGTTTGGGCGATTTTTTGTTGATCACTGCAGCCTGGTGGCTAAGTCCCACACATTCCTTATTTTGCATTTTACAGGCCCAGGCGCTTACCGGTTCAAAATCATTTATCACCAGGTCGTAATCTGCTATGGACAAGCTTTTTATTTCTTTGTACAGTTGTCTCAAATTACTTTTTCGGTAAGTGGCAATCAAATCGATGCCGCCGTTTTTTCCAAAAATAAAACTCAGCCCCTTAAACCTGTATTTTACAGGATAAGGCAAAACCACATCTGCCTGTATGCCACTCACTAAAATATCTAGCTCTCCTTTTTGCTGCAGTATAGGAATTATATCTCTGGCCCTGCTTAAATGTCCGTTACCAGTACCTTGTATAGCATAAAGTATCTTCATTATTGTTTCATCAGGTTAAATTCTTCCACCATATTATCAAATAGCTCAGCATTATTAAGCTCTTCTTCTTCGCAACTAAATTCAAACAATTGCTTCATTTCATTTTCATTGTATCGGTAAATCTTCCATTCACCATTACTGTGCTCAAGTGAAGTTAAATTTTCAATCCAATCACCACTATTTAGGTATATTATCTTTCCGTGTTCATTTTCAATTGTACGTATTTCGGGCTGATGTATATGTCCGCAAACAACATAATCGTATTGATTGCTGATACCTATATCTGCAGCCGTTTGTTCAAAACTGTTAATGAATTTTACTGCGCCTTTCACACTGTTCTTTATTTTTTTAGATAAAGAAAGTTTACCTTTTTTAAATATTTTTTCAGAAATAAAATTAGCAAGGTGGTTAATGTGTATCAGGGTATCGTAACCAACAGCTCCTAGCTTTGCCAGCCATTTACTGTGCTGCATAGTTACATCAAACACATCGCCATGAAAAAACCAGGCTTTTTTCCCATCATCCAGTTCCAGTATTACTTTATTTACAATTTTAAGAGAGCCCATTTTAAAACCAACAAACTTGCGTAGCATTTCATCATGGTTGCCTGTAATGTAGTATATCTTAACCCCTTTACTCATCCAATGCATTAATTGTTTTATAACCTTCATATGGCTCTTGGGCCAGTATCGTTTGCTGAACTGCCAGATATCAATAATATCGCCGTTAAGTATTACCGTTTTGGGCTTTATTGTTTTAAAATAGAGCAACAACTCTTTTGCATGGCATCCGTAAGTTCCCAAATGCACATCCGACAAAACAAGTATATCCAACTTCCGCTTTTTTATTTTATCCATTAATGGACTTTAAAAAATTTCAATGGCGAATAAAAAGCTGAAAGCATGGGCAGAAAAATTCTTACAGAAAGTTGCAGAAAAAAATATTGAATATTTTTCATGACGTAAGATTATGGGTTACTAATTATTGTAAAGTGAAGCAATGTATGTAACCAAATGTTTATGCTAATGTTACGCGAGTGTTAAGTTTGGATATTGTATAAAAAACAGGGCAGTTTTATCAAATTGTTATTTAATTGTTAGCATAACTTTATAAAAAAGTTAACTATTTGTAATAGCAGTCTTTGTATTGTTTTGTCAACAATATTTGCAGTAATTATAAAAGATACTGTTTATGTACAAATCCACCCGCATCTTCATAAGATTTTTTCTTTTGAATTTATTTGTTATTTTGATGAGTAACCTAAGCTGGGCTCAATTGTATTGGAGAACTGACGGTACAGCTGGAACATGGACATCAACAAACTGGGGGTTATCTGCTTTGCCAACCGGTGGTACCGCCTGGACTTCGGAATCAAATACTATTTTTAATGCAAATTCGACTGTAACCTTTGCTACTGCAAGTATTGGGAATTTAACTGTTAATAATGGTTTTACTGTTACTATTTCGCCAGCAGGAACATTAGCAACAACAGCAGCAAGAACATTTGATATCGGAACAGGTAGTACTTTAACTTGGACTACTCAAAATTGGTCAACTAGTGCAAGCAGTGCTGGTGTCATAAAAAGTGGAGCAGGAACTTGGAATACAGGTGCATCAGGTAATGCTTTCAACGCAACCAACTTTGGATTTACTATAAACGCAGGAACTGTGATTGTTAGTGGGAATAATTCATTTGGGGGGTCAAATAGTGTTTTAACTTTAGCTGGTGGTACGATACAATCTTCAAGTACAAGAGCTTTTCCAAATAACATAACATTAACTGGTAATCATACACATACTGGTACTGGTAACGCTACATTCTCAGGAACAGTTGGTTTAGGCGCAGCTACTAGAACAATTACCAATTCAACAACAAGTGGAAGTAGGATATTTTCAGGTATTATTTCTGGAACTTCTGGTTCAGGTTTAATCTTTGCTGGGGGTGGCGCAGGGCAAATTTATGTAGGCAATGCAAGTAATTCATTTACAGGTACAATAACAATAAATGGTGGCGAAGTTGGATTTGCAAGCGATGGTGCTTTTGGAAATGCTAACAATACCATTGTAATTGATGGAGGAAGATTAACTTCTTCTTCAACAGCCGGTGCGGCTATTACTTCAACTTGGTCAACTACTCATAGTATTCAATTAGGTCAAACAGCAGGTACCTCAATAAGCGTTCAATCTAGTACTGGTAATTTAACTTATAATGGTGTGTTATCAGACAAAACATCAAATACAGGTATTTTGGTAAAACAAGGTTCAGGTACTTTAAGATTAGGAGGTGTTAGTACATATACTGGTGCAACTTCAATTAATAATGGTACTTTACAATTAATTACTGGCAATGATAGATTACCTATAAGTACAGTTTTAAATTTAGGACAAGCTGCAAGTACAAATTTAGGGATATTTGATTTGAATGGGTTTAACCAAACAATAGCTGGATTAAATACAACAACAGGTATTGCTATTACAGGTAATAATAGCATTACCTCTACTACAGCAGCTACTTTAACCATTAGTAGTTCTACAAGTAATAGCTTTGGTAGCACACTTGCTGCTAATCCTGGAACAATTGGCGGAGCAATTTCAATTGTAAAATCTGGAATCGGAACTCAAACATTTGGAGGAGCAAATACCTATACAGGAAATACAACAATAACCGCGGGTGAATTAAGATTAAATCCTTCTGTTAATACCAGTTTACCCGGCTCGCTGATCATGAATGGCGGTATACTGGGCACTTCAGACATTACTGCAACAAGAACGCTTACTTTCTCTTCTTTTGACCTGGCTGATAATTCAAATATTGACCTGAACCCATCAAGCGACCATACTATTTCGTTTACGACTGCAGGCATAATTACAGCAGGTAAAATGTTAACCATTTACGGATGGCAAGGCACAGCCGGTGCATCCGGAACAAATGGAAAAATTATATTTGGTTCATCTGCAGCAGCATTAACAGCAGGCCAGTTAGCGCAAATACAATTTAACAGTGGCAGCATCAGCAGCCCTGGTACAAATTCTCCTGCAATCATACTTGCTACAGGAGAGATCGTACCATCAGCTATTGTATTGGCTGTTAACTTTGAAAATTTTACTGCAATCAGGCAGGATAATAAAACCGCATTATTAAACTGGAAAGTTGGACAATCTGATAACCTGCAGTCATTCAAAATCCTTCGCTCTGCCAATGGGCGTGATTTTGTTTCCATTGCTACTGTAAATGCAGTTAGAACACAAAATATCTATCCTTATACCGACAATAATGCTACAGCAGAAAAAATATATTACCGCATTAAAGCAATAGAGATAAGCACCCAAGAATATGTATCTGAAATCCGGTTGGTGAATTTGCAAACAACAGGCATATCGGTACTGGTTTATCCAAACCCGGTTTACAATAATCAATTTACTGTTTCTGTTAATAAAGCCGGAAATAAAACAGTTCAGATATTTTCGGCTACCGGAGGTTTATTCAGGGAATTTTATTTTACTTACCAGGCAAAAGAAATAAGCACCAGCGAGTGGCCAAGAGGATATTATTTCATCCGGGTTATTACGGCCGATGGCAAAGCGACCGAAAAAAAAATAATAATTCAATAGGGATAAAAAGATATTGTAAGTATCAAATACTATAAAGAAGGATTTAATTAATCCTTCTTTATAATCTAGCAACAAATAAAAAATCAACACATGAAAAATCAACACATGAAAAAAACGGTAGTATTCCTACTTTTAATTTCACTTTTCACCGCTTGCAAAAAATCTGGTGATGTTCCTGGTGATGTTATTGTAAACGAAGATCCCGCCACCTACAAAGAAATTGCTTCGTTAAACCTTGGAGGACTTGGTTCGGCAGAGATCACCACATTTGATCCGCTTACAAAAAGATTGTTTGCTGTGAATAATGGCACAGCTAATAAGATTGATGTGATTGATATTGCCAACCCTGCTGCTATAAGTCTGATCTATTCCATTAACCTCAGCGCCTATGGCGGCTATGTTAACAGTGTGGATGTAAACAATGGCAAACTGGCTGCTGCAATCGAGTCGGCCACCAAACAAAATCCAGGAAAAATAGTTGTATTTAATACCAGTACGTATGCAGAAGAAAAAGTAATTACAGTAGGCGCTTTACCAGATATGGTTGTCTTCAGTCCGGACGGAAAATACATTCTTAGTGCAAATGAAGGAGAGCCCGATGCTACTTATACAAACGACCCTGAAGGAACTGTTTCAATCATCAGCGTAGAAAATAATTATAGTGTTACTACCCTAAACTTTGCATCCTTTGCATCTCAGTTAACATCATTAAAAGCAAAAGGTTTCAGAGTATTTGGACCAGGTAATGATATTGCTAAAGATGTGGAACCGGAATATATTTCTGTTTCATCCGATTCGAAAACTGCCTGGGTTACTTTGCAGGAAAACAATGGAATAGCTGTTATTGATATCGCAACCAAAACCATTACAAAGATATTACCGCTTGGTTTTAAAGATTATAATCTGGCTGCTAATGCTATTGATCCAAGCGACAAAGAAGGCGGAATAAATTTTAATCCCTGGAAAGTTTTTGGAACTTACATGCCTGATGCAATCTCGTCAATAAATTATAATGGCATTCCATACCTGTTTACGGCTAATGAAGGAGATGCCAGAGAATACACCGGTTTCAGCGAAATTAAGCGAGTTAAAGACATAGCACTGGATCTTACGGCATTTCCAAATGCAGCCATTTTGAAGCAGGATATTCAATTAGGAAGGTTGAATATTACCACTACAATGGGTGATACCGATTCGGATGGAGACTTTGATGCATTATACAGTTTTGGGGCAAGATCATTTAGTGTGTGGAATGGTAGCACAGGAGATTTAGTTTTTGACAGCAAGAATGAGCTGGATGTAAAAGCAAAAGACCTGGGAGTTTATGATGATAACCGCAGTGATGACAAAGGAGCAGAACCCGAAACAATAATACTCGGCAAAGTAGGTACTAAAACCATTGCTTTTGTAGGTATGGAAAGAGCAGATGCAGTTGCCGTTTATGATGTAACAAACCCAACCGCTCCTGTATTTATTAAAATATTTGCAACGGGCGATGCCCCTGAAGGAATGCTTTTTATACCGGCTTCAAAAAGCCCTATTCAACAAAGTTTATTAGTAGTTAGCAGCGAAAACGACGGAGTAATTAAAATATATAAAGCAGATAAGTTGTAGTTGTTCAACATAAAACGTACCATATATAATTTTAATAGTAAAAGAGAAGCGATGCTTCTCTTTTACTATTAAAATCAATACTTTTTACGCTGCAATACAATTAATAAAAATTTTTTATACCTGTCAATCTTTTATTAAATTTGTGTTATCATTTAATAAAACAACGATGGCAACAAAAAAAATAATAATAAAGAACCCTATTCCTCCTGCTGATAACATACTGAAAAGAGTAACAGAACAGTTAAACACTTCTCTAACTTCTCTGAAAGTACAGCTTGGTGAAAAGAAATTCAAAAAAAGAATTAAGAAAGCAGCAAAGAAGTTGGTAGCAGGTATTAAAAAAATACCTCTTAAAAAGGCCGTCACAAAATCTAAAAAGACAATCCCTGTAAAGAAAAAAGCTGCAAAGCCTACCTTAAAGAAATAATGCCAGCAATTCATTACGATTTCTCATTAGATTAGATATTATCATCTTAACAGTTTCTGATTTCGGCTATATAATCGAAAAAATGGCTTCAATAGACATGAGCAATTAAAGTGTTTAATAAAAAAGTGGTGGATATCCCCTTTTTATCCACTGTAATATATTTTAATCTTTTTTACTCTGCAGCGTAAACCCAAAGGTACTGCCCACATCAATCTTACTACGCACATGTATGGTTTGATCATGCGCTTCAATAATATGTTTGCAAATGGCTAACCCTAAACCACTTCCACCTACTTTGCGGCTTCGGGCAAGGTCAGTGCGGTAAAAGCGCTCAAATATCCGCAGCAAATGTTCTTCGGCAATACCAGAACCATCGTCGCTTATTTCTATTAAAACCCTGGCACCATCCACTTTATAAAAACTGGCTTCAATAGTGCCATTTTGTTTACCGTATTTGATGGCATTATCAAACAGGTTAATAAAAATCTGTCTTATTTTTTCTTTGTCCGCATAAACAGATAAAGACAATTCGCAGCCTTTTTTAATACTGTATCTTATTTGTTTTTCATCGGCTACAAAAGACAATGATTCATTCACCTCTTTTACCAAATCCTGAATAATAAAATTATTTTTTAATAACAGTTGTTGGCCACTTTCCAGTTTTGATATCGAATCCAGATCATCAACCAGGTTTACCAACCTGTCGATATTGCGGGAAGTGCTTTGCAGAAATTTTTTATTTACTTCGGGATTTTCCAAAGCTCCGTTCAATAATGTATCTATATAACCCTGAATAGCAAAAATGGGGGTTTTCAATTCATGGCTCAGGTTTTGTAAAAATTCTTTCCGGTAGGCTTCATTTTGCTGCAGCAGTTCAATTTCCTCTTTATGTTGTTCTGCCCAGGCTTCTACATCCTCCCTTACTTTATCAATGCTTTTTTGAGGTAATATATTTTTATAATAAAACTCTTCTCTTTTACTGGCCTTGGTGTGATAAATGAATTTATAAATGAGTTTTATTTTGCGGTAGATAAAGGTTTGCAGGGTGTAAACAATTAAACCGTAAGCCCCCAGAAAGATTATGATGCATGACAATAAAGCGATCCACCATACAGGCTTAAAAACAAAAATTCCTATGGATATTGGTATGGATAACCCAAGTGCCGTTAATGCAGATAATTGCTGTGGCGAAAAATTTTTTGATGTAGGCATAGTAAATAAGCTGCAAGCTACAAGCTACAAGGGAAAGTATTTGATTTTAATTCAGTTTTCTTCCTGCCAACTGCTTACTGCTCTAACAAATCAAATTTATAACCAACACCTTTTACAGTGGTAATACAATCTAGGTTTAGTTTCTGACGCACTTTGCGAATATGCACATCAATGGTGCGGTCTCCAACAATAACTTCGGTTCCCCATATCTGATTTAAAATTTCATTGCGCAAAAAAACCTTACCAGGCTTGCTAGCTAATAAAGCTAGTAATTCGAACTCTTTACGAGCAAGTATAATATTTTTCCCCTGGTAATTAACAATGTATTTTTCTCGATCTATTTTTAAATCGCCTATTTGTAGAACTCCGGTATCTTCTTTATTTAATCTTCTAAACAAAGCATTTACTTTACTCACCAATACTTTTGGACTAATAGGTTTGTTAATAAAATCATCGGCACCGATTTCTAATCCTTTTATTTCGGTTCCTTCGTCACTTAAAGCTGTTAAAAATATAATGAGGGCATCATTAAATGCCGGTTGCATTCGAAGTATATTACAAACTTCAATACCATTTTTTCCGGGCATCATAATATCTAGTATAATCAAATTGGGGTTAAAGCGTTTTGCTTGTTCAATGGCTTCATTTCCATTTTTAGCTGTTGCCACTTCATACCCTTCATTTTGTAAATTATACTGGATAATTTCCAAAATGTCTGGCTCGTCATCAGCAATCAGTATTTTTTTAATTGTGTTAGGTATGTTCATGCAGTGCAAAAATAGTATTTACTAACTATCCCGAACGTTGTTTGCATATTGTTTTGTATTATCAAATTGTTAAGTGAAAACAGTGCATTAACAATAAATTTAGCCCCTCATGCGATATATGTGCGTCCACAAACGTAATTTTATAATAAGAATTGCAGTATTTAATTATGAAAAAATGTTTACTTAGCTGTTTCCTGTTTATCATTTTAACGCCTGTTTTTGCTGCAGCAGATTCGGTTATTGTACCCATTTACCGGCAGCTTTTTCATGACAAGATCAATGAAGAACAAATACAACTTGACCAGCTGGATGGAAAGCCTGACAGGCAGAATAACCTGACTAATAAACCGGAAATTAACCTGGTAATCACCGATGCCATGAACAGGAAGATTGATGAGTTGGAGGATTTCGTAGAACTAAATGATAAACTGGTTACCAATAATCAGAAAATAAGATATCTGGGCTATATTGAAAGTCTGCTAAAGGGTTTAAAATACGGTTACCGATCTAAAAATTTTAATCCTGTTTATGCTCCGCAGCTGGTTGAAACTTTTAAAAAGATAATGACAGATAATATTGTCAGCATCAGCATGATTGCTGAAATTGAAAAGGTTCCCTATCCTGTTGGCAAAATACTTACAGAAATTTTTACAGATAACCCCGGCTATGAACAAAGTAAAAAATTGCTGTACTTAAAATACGCCACCCTTAATCCGGAAAAGATTCTGCAAACCATTGAGCCTTATATAAATGAAAACTTTGCCGATTCATTGGTTACATTAAGTTGCGAATATAATCCTACGGCTGTTTATAATATTGCGCAGGCTCCCGACTCAAAATTGGGTATGCTCATACACCGGAACAGCAATCCTTTGATAAAAACAATTGCAGCGCTAAGCAAAACACCCAATGCACTCCTTTACTTTCCTTTTTTAGATGATCTAATTAAAGGAAGGAAAACAGTAGAAAATATAAAACAATACATAAGTTATGGGGAGGCAGGTTACGACAGTATCGGATATTTTAAACTGCTGGTACAAACAGAAATAGCATATTTCAAAAGAATGACCTCCCCGGCAAAAGATACACCCCTGGCTATGTTTGGGCCCAATGGCCTGCGTGAGAAATTAAAGGAAAAAGCTATACAGCACTTTATTACCCCAATAAACGAACTGCATGATTTACCCAATATTAATGTACGTATGCGGGCAACAGATTCCCTATCAGCTGTTGACTTATATTATATGATGGTCATGAGTGAAAATGATATTTATACTTCCAGTTACAAACACAGTTACCAGCGTTTTATACAAAGGCTTGGCAAAGATCCAAGAACTGACTCTTTACTGCTTACAGTTTATTTCGATTACTTTAAAAAATTTATTAAAATGTTAGCAAATTTTAATAAACTCGATAATTTTTTAAGCTTCATGCCCCAGCGAAACTCTGAAACTTTAATGCGTGGCTTTATTGCCAACTTGGATAATACAGGAAACTTGGAAGATGCAATTGATGTAGCAGATTCTTACAGCAGCATTACCGATAAAAAATTGCAAAGCACCATTTTGAGTTATGTAATAAAAAATGAAAAAGACTGTATTCAAAAAAATAATAAGCGAGGAGAAACAATTTATAGATTACTAAAAACAATTTTTTTATCCGCCGATACTTCTCGTAAAATTGACCTCACTAGTGTACTTGGCATAGCATCTATTTATGAAATTGAAAATAAAGATTTACGAGATGATAAGGGTAGAATTATACAGCAGGTTTATTGGTATGGCGATAAGGACGGAAAGTCATTTTTCCCTTCATTTATTAATTCTTTTTCGTCAAAGGAATGGATAATTACATCAAATAGCGAGTGGTATGAAATAAGATCTAAAAAAGGAAATGTGTTTATTTTTGCCAACCGACCGCTTGATAATGATGCCAACCTAGACGACAGCGCTCAAATACACTTAAACAATTATCTTGACTACAATAACATACATCCTTCGGTGATAGTGCACCGTGGACATAGTTACTGGCTTCCACGTACTATCAAACGTATGGCGGGCAATGCAAAGATTGTTATGCTGGGTTCTTGTGGTGGTTTTAAAAATTTAAATGATATTATTAGGGCAAATCCAGACGCGCACATTATATCTACCAAAGAAATAGGCGCTGGTGATATAAATCGACCAATACTAAATTATTTAAACCAAAGTTTTGAATCGGGCAGCAAACTGGTTTGGAAAAATATGTGGGCATCCCTTACAAAATTATTTACAGAAGATCCTATTAATGCTATTCGAGAAAGTTGGGATGATTACATACCGCCCTACAAAAATTTGGGCGCTATTTTTTTAAAGGGGTACAACAATCTGTTGCAAGAGTGAGCAATAGACAGTAACCAGTGAAAGCATGGTTAATAAATAATTTATTAAGACGTTTTTAGTACCAAAACTTCTAATCATTTACCTTTACCTTATGGGTGATCATTCAAAAGCGAAAAAAAATATATTTGATTTTTCATTACTGCGCAGGGTATTCCAATTTGCCACCCCTTATAAAAATAAATTTTATGGTTCGTTGGTTTTAGCGATTTTACTTGCTGCAATTGCTCCTGTTAGACCATTGCTAATTCAACTGACCATTAATGATGGCATTACAGGAAAAACAGCAGCTCATTTTATAAATAGCCCTGGTGGTTTTATTATAGAAATAACAATTTTTCAAATTGTATTGTTATTATTAGAAACTGTCTTTCGGTTTGTTTTCACTTTTGTTACTGCCTCATTGGGACAGTCTGTAGTAAGAGATATGCGGGTAAGCACATACAACAAAATTCTTCACCTCAATTTATCGCAATACGATAAAACACCTATAGGCACACTTACCACCAGAACAATTAATGATATTGAATCTATAAATGATATTTTTAGTGACGGGTTAATTCCAATTATTGCCGATTTACTTTCTATTTTTTCGGTATTGAGTTATCTATTTTATGTTGACTGGCAGTTAACACTTATTTGTCTTTCGCCTTTTCCTATTTTAATTATAGCTACTTATTTTTTTAAAGAGAGTGTAAATAAATCTTTTATAGAGGTGCGTAATGCAGTGTCAAATCTTAATTCATTTGTACAGGAGCATATTACTGGTATGTCGGTTATTCAGGCATTTGCAGCAGAAAATAGAGAGCTTAATAAATTCAAGGATATTAATAAAGCGCATCGAAATGCCAACATTAGGGCTATTTTTTCATACTCTATATTTTTTCCGATGGTTGAATTGATTATGGCTTTATCCATCGGCTTATTGGTATGGTGGGCTGCAAAGGATGTGATTAAGACAGAGCAGGCCGAAAAAATTGCAGGTGTAATAACTTCTTTTATTCTTTGTCTTAATTTGTTATTTAGGCCTTTAAGGGTTATCGCCGATAAGTTTAATGTGTTGCAAATGGGCATGATTGCCAGCGAGCGTGTTTTTAAAATTTTGGATAATATAGATAGCGCACCTAACGAAGGGAATGTTACTACTGATCAATTAAAAGGCAAGGTAGAATTTGAAAAGGTTTGGTTTGCTTATATAGGCGATCAATATGTTTTAAAAGATATTAGTTTTAAGGTTAATGCTGGTGAAACATTAGCTATTGTTGGGCATACGGGCAGTGGTAAAACTTCCATCATTAGTTTATTAAACAGACTATACCAAATAAACAAAGGGATAATTAAAATTGATGACACCCATATAGCAGAATTTCATTTAGATGATTTAAGATCAAAAATTGCTGTGGTATTGCAAGATGTTTTTTTATTTAGTGGATCTATAAAAGACAATGTAACCTTGCTTAATAGCGCAATAAAAATGGAGGAGGTAATAAGTGCTGCCAAGTTGATTGGGATACATGATTTTATTATGCAATTACCTGGCAATTACGATTACCATGTTATGGAGAGAGGTGCTACGCTTTCCTTAGGTCAGCGGCAATTACTTTCTTTTGTACGTGCTTTATTATACAACCCTGCTATTTTAATTCTTGATGAAGCCACCTCATCGGTTGATACAGAAAGTGAAACTTTAATACAATATGCTATAGAAAAATTAATAGCAAACCGAACCTCTATTATTATTGCGCATCGTTTATCTACTATTCGCAAGGCAGATAAAATAATTGTATTGGATAAGGGCGAAATAAAAGAAATGGGCAGTCACGACGAATTACTTAAAAAGGAAGGATTTTATTACCAATTGCATAATATGCAGTTTGAAAAGTAGGGTCATTTGCTATAATATCATCCTATAAGCTAATTTATATGCATTTTTCTATCTCAATTTTTAATTTTCCTTCTTCATCCTTATCTTTGCGCCAAATTAGAGGTATATTATGGCATCAAATAGTATCAAATCATTACTGGTAGCGGTTTTTATCATAAGCTTTCTATTTATTTCTGATATAAGTTTTGCTCAGCATACTCCTACGGTAGCACCTGTAAAAAAAGAAAAGATATTTGATGCCAATGAAGTCATTTTTGGGCATATCATGGATGCGCATGAATTTCATTTTCTTTCATATAAAAAAGCTGATGGTACTACATTTCATGCAACTATTCCGCTTCCGGTAATTTTGTACTCTAAGAATAAAGGGTTTTCTTGTTTTATGTCCTCAGCATTTCACCATGGCGAGCACGAGATAAATGGCTATACTTTATTAACGAATGAAAAAATAGACGATTTAAAATTAGATCGTAATAAATATTCGGCTGGACATATTGTAGCGGTGAATAAAGACGGAGCAATTGAAACTGCGACGAGTGTTTTAGATTTATCGCCTACACGAAATGTGGTACAAATGTTACTGGCATTATCTTTACTTGTATTTTTATTAATTAAAGTTGCAGGACGTTATAAAAAAGGCGAAGGTATTAAAACTGCTCCAACGGGCTGGCAAAATACGATGGAAACGGTAATTAATTTTGTTAATGATGAAATTGCGAAACCAAACTTAGGTGCCAAAAGCAATAAATATCTACCTTATATTTTAACGGTTTTCTTATTTATTTTAATCAATAATATTTTTGGATTAATACCGGGGTCGGCAAATGTTACGGGTAATATTGCCTTTACATTTATCTTATCCATTATCTCATTTATCATCATCTTATTTAGTAGTAAAAGTCATTATTGGATGCACATTATTAATCCTCCTGGAGTGCCTGGTTGGGTTAAAATTATTTTATTGCCTGTTGAGATATTAGGCATTTTTACAAAGCCTTTTGAATTAATGATTAGGTTATTTGCCAATATGGTGGCGGGGCATATTTTAATTATTTGTTTAATCTCCTTGATTTTCATCATGGCATCATTAAACCAATATGTAGGTTGGGGTTTTGCTCCTTTTTCTATTGCATTTACTATTTTTATTTATTTCATTGAGATATTGGTTGCCTTTTTACAGGCCTTTATCTTTACTATATTAACAGCAGTATTTATAGGACAAGCTTTTGAGGGTGGCCATGATGATGATCATGATCACAAAGAAGCTATAGTTGCATAATTATTGTAATCGTTTTTTTTAACCAACATAAATTCACAATTATGAATTTTTTCTTATTAGAAGCTTTAGCAAATGCTGGAGGTGCCATTGGTGCCGGCTTGGGAGCTATTGGTGCCGGTATCGGTATCGGTCAAATTGGTAAAGGTGCACTAGAGTCAATTGCACGCCAACCCGAGGCTATCAATGATATCCGCAGCAACATGATTCTTACTGCCGCTTTGGTAGAGGGGGCTGCGTTGTTTGCAATCATCATCGGATTTTTAGCTATGGTGCTTTAAAATGCTTACTGCATCCAAAGTACAGGACGGAGGATGCAGTAATTTTTATTATTAATCTCAATTATTTATTTTATAAAAAAATAAAATGCAATTATTAACTCCGGCCTTTGGCCTTGTTATCTGGACGCTACTTGCCTTTTTGATCGTATTTTTTCTGTTGAAAAAATTTGCTTGGCCATTAATTCTAGCTGGATTAGCAGAGAGGGAAAAAAACATAACCGATTCTTTGGCTACTGCCGAAAAAATAAAGTTAGAAATGGCACAAATGAAGAGCGACAATGAAACCATTCTTACCCAAGCACGGGAAGAAAGGGCCATTATGATTAAAGAAGCTAAGGCAACTAAAGACAAAATCATTTCCGAAGCTAAAGAAGAAGCTAAAGTACAAGCAAATAAAATTATTACTGATGCCCATGCTGCCATCAACATTCAAAAAATGGCAGCACTTACCGAAATTAAAAATCAAGTAGGCAGTTTAGTATTAGAAGTAAGTGAAAAAGTTTTACGTAAAGAATTAAGCAATAAAGCAGAGCAAGAGAATTATATTAAAACGCTGGCTGAAGAAGTGAAACTTAATTAATCATTTAGTCAATTAGTTAATTGACTAAATGTGTCAGGAGCTTTATTAAACAAATAATCACATTATTGAATTAGTTATATGAACAATCCACGTTTAGCCGGGCGATACGCAAAAAGTTTAATTGATTTGGCAACAGAGCAAAAGCAAGTTGATGCTGTATATGCTGATATGAAATGGTTACACAAGATTTGCAAAAGTAATCCCGATTTTGTTAATATGTTGCGTAGTCCAGTTATTAAGCCGGCGGCAAAAGGGAATATTATTGAATCTATTACTAAAGAAAGGGTAAGTGCACTTTCAAGTGCATTTATACAGTTATTGGTACGTAAAAATAGGGAACCCAATTTGCCAGAAATTGCCACCAATTATATTGATCAATTTAATACACTTCGTAATATTCATAAAGTAAAAATAACTACAGCCGAGCCTATCACAGAGGCATTAAAAGATGCAATCATGGCAAATGTAACAGCCACAGCAAAAGTTGGGCAAACATTTGAAATTGAAACCCAGGTAAATAACGAATTAATTGGTGGTTTTTTACTAGAAACTTCTGGCACTTTAGTTGATGCTAGTATTTTAAGAGATCTTAAGGATATTCAAAAACAGTTTAATAATAATGATTATTTGCACCGTTTAAGATAAACTTTGTTTAAATATAAAAGCTAAAGATTGGAGTTTTTATATCATGATAAAATAAAAATGTCCATTTTTCCTTCTCTCCCTGTTGCCACCATTGTTGCCTTAACTCCATACATTTGCGACCATCAAAGTCGTATTTGGCAATAAATTTATTTTTCATTTGATGTAATTGTGGTGCCACATCGGCCCCAAAAAATATTTTATGGCCATCTTCTTCAATCCAAAATACCTGGTGAAAAGGACAGTGAGCCCCGCTAAGTTGGTAGCTGATATAATCATCAATAGTACCATCGCCATCCAAAAAAATAATTTGATCCGTATTTTGCAGATCATCAAAGTTGGTTATTATGTAGGAAGGGGGGCCTTTTTGCAAAGCAGCAGACATTTCATTTTTTTGAACGTAATAGGTAGCATTGGGAAAGCTTAAAAAAAAATTCTTTAGAATGTCATCATACTTGAAAACACCTCCAGCATGATCTTTATGTAAATGACTAAGAAGTACTTTCGTTACTTCCATATGACCAATACCGTTATTTAATAAATTTTGGTGAATTTGTGATGTACCATCGGGCATATTAAAACCCATGCCCGTATCAATAATAATAATATCTTTTGAGGTAATAATAGCAAATGGTTGTATTTCTACCAATAAACTACCAGCAGCACGGTGCTGTAAATTATCTATATCCGTATTAAATGGAACAAAATTTTTGGTAGCATCAATAGTAAAAGCACCCTCGCTTAGTGGTATTATTTTCATGGCATTTATTAATAATCGCCCAATGTTTCGGGTAACTGCGCCAAAGCTTTTTGTAATTGTTCATCATTAGGTGCAATACCATGCCATTCATGACTTCCTTCCATAAAATCAATACCCTTACCCATTTCAGTTTTCATTAAAATAACAATGGGTTTTCCTTTACCAATAAATGTTTTAGCGTTATTTAAACCCGCAACCACAGCATCCATATCGTTACCATCCATTTCAAATACCTGCCAATTAAAGGCTTCAAATTTGGTTTTTAAACTATCTAGTGCCATAACAGATTTTGTGGGCCCGTCAATTTGCTGACCATTCCAATCTATGGTAGCTATCAGGTTGTCAACATTTTTATGCGCTGCAAACATAATAGCTTCCCAGTTTTGGCCTTCATCAAGTTCACCATCGCCATGAAGTGAGTAAACAATATTATTATCGTTATTCAATTTTTTTGCTAATGCGGCTCCAATAGCCACGCTCATCCCTTGGCCTAACGAACCACTTGCAATACGTACACCTGGTAAATGCTCATGGGTAGTTGGGTGCCCTTGTAGTCGAGTATTTAATTTTCTAAATGTATTTAATTCTTCTATTTTAAAATAGCCACTTCGTGCAAGTGCGCTATAATAAATAGGCGAAATATGTCCATTACTTAAAAAGAAAAGGTCTTCACCTACCCCATCCATATTAAACTGTGGATTATGTTTCATTACGTCAAAATATAGTGCAGCAAAATAGTCGGCACAGCCCAAGGAACCGCCCGGATGACCACTTTGTACTGCATGCACCATTCTTACAATATCTCTGCGCATTTGTGTTGCGATATTTTTTAAATTAGTCATTTATATGTAATATTTTTTTATATAATAGAATTAAGGCATCTTGTTGCAAACCTACTTTAAAATTTTAAATTCAAGTAAATATAATGAAAAATAAAACCTGCTATTAATGATTACTAAAAAATAAAGCATAGATTAAACAAATTATTAATCTGCAATTCAATACTTTTACAGAATAATATCTTATTAAAAAAGTTAAAGAAGAATATATTTTTAACTCAAATAAAATTATTAAAATTGCCAATGAGTAAGTATAAGAGGAGTAATTATTTTTGTTATTTTTTATCTTATGATTTTCTTTTATAACTATCATAGTTTAAAGCTAATCTGCTTTTAACAATAGTTTTTTATAGCTTTGAATTCAATTAATATTATTAAAATATGTCAACAGAAATAAATACTATTATTAGTGCTACAGAAGGATTAATGCAAAAAGCATTAAATCACTTAGAAGCAGAATTAGTTAAAATTCGTGCGGGTAAAGCAAATCCTACCATGTTAGATGGCATTATGGCTGATTATTATGGCAACCCAACGGCTATCGGTCAAATTGCCAATATATCAGTTTTAGATGCTAGAACTATTTCGGTACAACCTTGGGAAAAGAATATGCTTCAGCCGATTGAAAGAGCAATAACCATGGCAAATATTGGCATTAATCCACAAAATGATGGAAGTATCATTCGTTTATTTTTACCGCCATTAACAGAAGAGCGGAGAAAAGAGTTAGTAAAAAGGTGTTATGCAGAAGGTGAGCATGCAAAAGTGTCGGTAAGAAATATACGTCGGGAGGGGATTGAAGGAATCAAGAAATTACAGAAAGATGGTTTAAGTGAAGACTTATGTAAAGATGGCGAAAAAAATGCGCAGGATTTAACCGATAAATATATTTCACTGGTAGAGAAACATTTAGAGTCGAAGGAAAAAGAAATCATGATTGTTTAATAATACCAAATAAACATTATTCATGTTTCAACAGGCTATAGAAAAAGTTTTACAGTTTACTCGACCCTTGCATACGATATCAAGAACCTACGGAGGAATGGTATTGCCTGGTAGTTCTACTTTCTTTTTTGTAAATGATAACGGTGTAGCAATAACTTGTAAACATGTAATGGATATGATTCCTGCAGCCGAAAGTATTAATCAACAATATTTAAAATATAAATTAGAGCGTGATAATATTCTCAATGATTCTAAATATAAACGCAATATTCAAGGCCTTCAATTAAAATATAAGTATTTACCAGAAACCACTGTACAATTAAAAAATAACTTTTTAAACTGTTTTGATACCATTAGTGAAATTACTTGCCATGCTCATCCCACACTTGATTTGGCTATTATAGAATTTAAAGGTTTTAATAAAGTTTTTTACAATGGGCATGCCAGTTTTATTAAAGACAGCAGCACAATAAAACAGGGTAAAAGTTTAGCTCGTATTGGTTTTCCATTTCCAGAATTTAATAATTTTAGGTACAATGCTGATACAGATGATATAGAATGGACCAACGCGGGGAATCCCAATTCTCCTTCTTTTCCTATTGATGGTATTGTTACCCGTTTTGTAGCTACACAAGCCGATAGTGGAATTACCGGTATTGAAATGAGTACGCCGGGCTTACGTGGACAAAGCGGCGGACCTCTTTTTGATACAGCGGGGAAAATTTATGGTATGCAGTTTGCAACCAATCATTTGCATTTGGGCTTTGATATGAAAGATTTTGAGATTATTGATAATGGCAAGAAAAATAAAATTTCAAATAACCCTTTTTTACACGTAGGTATTTGTGTGCATGTAGATAGGATAAAAGATTTTTTAAGAGAGAAGAATATCACTTTTACTGAAGCTGATTAAACTTATTTAACTAGCCACTTTACGATTGACTAAATAAACCCCAAATAAAATCAACAACAGGCAACTAAATTCTTTCCAGCCTACTTCTTCGCCGTAGATTAAGCCCCAAATATTTGCAATAATAGGTATGCCATAGGTTACCATAGAAGCAAATACAGCTCCTGCCCTTTTTACAAGTACATAAAAAATTATAGAAGCAATTGCAGTAGCCAAAATACCTAATAAAGCTGCATGTCCGGTTGAATATAAAATATGGGGATCGCTCAAGTTTAGATTAAAATAACCAGTAAAATACAATACAATTAAAGCAGGAATGGCATTTAATGTTAGTGCAATAGATGCGATCTGCAATGATCCTATATTTTGTAAATGCTTATAGACCATATTTACATTAAAGCCATAAAAAATTGTTGCTAATATTACAAAGGAAATATAGCGCAAGTTTTCATTTTCTAATATATGTTCTTTACTAATTAGTAATAAAATACTTCCTGCAAATGCAATAAAAATACCTACTATTTTTTTTCCTGCAGTTTTGCTTTTAAAAAAAAGTGCTCCTGTAAGGATAACAAAAATGGGTGTTAATGAATTTAGGGAGCCGGCCAATGCCCCGTCGATACCTAATTCTGCAACACAAAATAAATAAGCTGGTAATAAGCTTCCAAAAAAACCAGATACAAAAATTATAATTAATTTATTTTTAGGAATTCTTTTAAAATGAATAATAGCTGATGGCAGTAATACGATACCAGAAAAAACAATACGAAGCGATGCTAGCTGAAAAGCAGTTAAGTACTGCAGTCCTTCTTTCATCATAATGAAGCTACTGCCCCAAATAACAGCTAGTAGTATAAAAATTGACCAGTTTAAAATCCCTTTATTGCCCATTTTAAAATTTGTGGCAAAGTTGCTATTTTTATAGGTATAAAAATAAATTTGTTTTTAAAAGATTTGTTAAGTTTTAAACTTATAATTTACAGCAGTAAATAAAATAAGTATATTTGTTATTACTCACTTCATCAACCAATACATTGTTAATGGAGATAAGAGATTCACTGAAAAAATAATTATAATACCTTTAAATTTATATGCCCCATCTGCTATTGCTTATTATTTGATGTAGGTTTTAGTAGAAAAGATAAAAGTTTTTGCTTTCATACTTTTTTTTCACATATGCCAATACCTTAATTTATTAATGCAAAACTTTCTTAACTTATTAATACATTTGCCACAATAAGTGAAACTATTTATACATTACAATTTTTTTTATACGTGAATATAACCTCTTACCAGATTAAATTAGAACAATTTGAAGGTCCATTTGATTTACTTTTATTTTTTATAGAAAGAGATGAGTTGGATATTTATAATATTCCTATTACAAAAATCACGAATGATTTTTTAGATTTTATTCATACCGGAGAAAAGTTAAATATAGAGTTAAGCAGTGAGTTTATCTTGTTTATTAGTACGCTTATGCGTATTAAAGCAAAAATGTTATTACCCCGTAAAGAGATTGATGCTGATGGTAACGAAATTGATCCAAGGCAGGAACTTATAAATAAAATATTAGAGTATAAAAGGTTTAAGGAAGCTGCTAGTAAAATGGCAGAGATGGAAGCTTTGAGGTTATTGTTATTAAAGCGTGGCAATCTTCAAAAAGAGATTTCCCAAATTGGAGAAGAGGCCGGTGAGGGGACAGAGATCCAGACTGTAACTCTGTTTAAGCTAATGAAGGCTTTTGAAAAAGTTATTCTAAAATTGCAGGAAAGAAACCTTAACCCTGTTCACACTGTTGTTAGGTATAAGTATACAATGGAAGAAAGTAGGACTTACATGTTAGACGTGTGCAGTTTGGAAAAAACTGTTTCTTTTGAGAAGGTATTTGAAATTTGTGAAAATCGGATACATGCCATTTTTTTATTTCTTTCTCTTTTAGAATTGGTACAAGAACGGTTTATGAGTTTGTTAACTGGCGAAGGCAGGAATAATTTTATTATTGAATGGAATGATAGCAGAGAAGAGGAGGAGGTTGGCTTATTGCCAGGCGAAGAAATGGCCAACAATTAAACAAAATAAATTCATAAGGTATTTAAAAATAGATAATTTTACCATTTCGGCTTCTGAAAATTCGGAATTGCTGCCAATTGAGATAGCAATGTATTAATTTAATATTGAAACCTTTGCATTAACCATAGCTCTTAATGTATTTGCAATACCATTGGCATCAATACCAATTTCATCATATAATTGTTTAGGACTACCATGTTCAACTAATCTGTCGGGTATTCCCATAATTTTTATCATTGCTTTATAACCATGTGCATTCATAAATTCTAAAATTGCAGAACCAAATCCACCAACAATAGTTCCGTCTTCAACAGTAATCACTTTATTGTAATTACTAAAAACTTCATGTAGCATAGACTCGTCTAATGGTTTTACAAATCTCATATCATAATGAGCAGGATTAATTCCTTCGGACTTAACATCACGAATAGCTGCTGCGGCAAAATTACCGGGATGGCCAAATGATAAAACTGCAATATCTTTTCCATCTTTTAATTTTCTTCCTGTGCCAATTTTTATTTCCTGCATTTCGGTTTTCCATTCGGACATAACGCCTTCTCCTCTAGGATAGCGAATAACAAAAGGCAATATAGTAGTGTCTAATTGAGCAGTAAACATAAGATTACGCAGTTCAGCTTCATTCATTGGTGCACTTACAATCATATTTGGAATGCAACGCATGTAAGCAATATCATAACAACCGTGGTGTGTAGGTCCATCTTCGCCAACCAGGCCAGATCTATCTAAACAAAAGATTACCGGTAATTTTTGAATGGCAACATCATGTATAACCATATCGTATGCTCGCTGCATAAAAGATGAATATATGTTACAGAACACTTTCATACCCTGGGTAGCCATTCCTGCACTTAATGTAACAGCATGTTGTTCGCAAATACCCACATCAAATGCCCTATCGGGCATTTGGTCCATCATTAATTTTAATGAGGAGCCGCTTGGCATTGCCGGTGTGATTCCAAATATTTTTTTGTTTTTTTGCGCCAACTCAATAATAGTATATCCAAAAACATCTTGATATTTTGGAGCTTGGGGTATATTAAAAGTTTTCTGTTGTATTTCACCAGTTATTTTATCAAATAAGCCGGGTGCATGCCATTTTGTTTGGTCTTTTTCAGCTAGTCCGTACCCTTTACCTTTGACTGTTTTTATATGCAAAATTTTAGGTCCGGGTATATCTTTTAGGTCGTTTAAAGTATCTACTAGTTTGGTAATATTATGACCATCTATTGGACCAAAGTAACGTAGCTGAAGCGCCTCAAATAAATTACTACTTTTACTTACCATGCCTTTCAAACTTGCTTCTAGTTTACTTGCCATACCCTGAGTAAAATTTTTTCCAACTGGTAATTTGCCAAGTATCTTCCAAACACTATCTCTTAAGTCGTTGTAACTATGTGAGGTGGTAATATCAGTTAAGTATTCTTTTAAAGCGCCCACATTAGCATCAATGCTCATGCAATTATCATTAAGGATGATTAGCACATTACTTTTTTCAATACCTGCATGATTCATGGCTTCAAATGCTAAGCCAGCCGTCATAGCGCCATCTCCAATAACAGCAATATGTTGTCTATCCTTTTCGCCTTTATAATGCGATGCCATTGCCATGCCTAAGGCGGCAGAAATAGAGGTAGAAGAATGTCCAACGCCAAAAGTATCATATTCACTCTCGCTTCGTTTTGGAAAACCGCTTAATCCATTATATTTTCGGTTTGAAGAAAAATTTTCTCTTCGGCCAGTAAGAATTTTATGGCCATAAGCTTGGTGACCCACATCCCATACCAATTGATCATATGGTGTATTAAATACATAGTGTAAAGCAACGCTTAATTCCACAACGCCTAAACTAGCGCCAAAATGTCCACCATAAACGCTAACCACATCAATAATATATTGACGTAATTCGTTACAAACTTGATGTAATTGCTTCCTGCTTAACTTTTTTAAGTCGTCAGGATTATTAATCTCCTGTAATAAAGGACCTGCTTTAATATTCATTTTTTTTATTTCCAAAGTAAAGTTAGCAATTTTAATAATTTTGAACTGCGTAAATAAACAATTATTATCATATAAAGTTCATTATAATTCTTGTTTTAAAGTATACTGCATTAGGTTTAATATTAAATCTGGGTTAGGGCTATTTGCTAAATACTTTTCGCATTCTGAAGGTTTACAAACTCCTGGGTAATCGCCTTTATTTTCATACATGTTATGAATGATCTGAAAATGTAGATGAGGTGGCCAATTGCCATTTTCGGCAGGTTGGCCAAAATGACCAATCACTTCACCTCTGGTAATGTAAGCGCCTTCATGCAATTTAGATATATCAGTCAAACTTAAATGACCATAAATGGTGTAAAAAGCCACTGCATCTAATTGGTGTAATAAAACAATAGTTGCGCCATAATCACCAAAATTATCGTTGTAAGCAAAACTATGCACCCTGCCTCCTAATGCGGCATACACGGGTGTTTCTACAGATCCCCAAACATCTATTCCTAAGTGTATGGACCGTGCTTCTTTGCCTGCAAATAAGTTACTTCTTTTGTAAAATGTTCGATTCTCGTTGTATCCGCCAATGCCATATTTTGAGCCATTTTTTTTTAATATACGATTTATATAGTCAGCAAATAAATTGGTATTAGCAATGTCTACTGTATTCAGCTCTTTATTTGAATCTGTAAAATCAAAATGAAATAATTTTTCCTTATCCGAATCAAAATTTATCACTGGGTGAAAGTCGGACTTGTTTTTTATTAAAGCATTTTCTAGTTCAGTTATCATTATATAAAGTTAAGATTATTCGGCTTCACTCCAAGAGCTATTGTCAGTTGCTTTGCATGTTGCTTTTAATAAGAGGCAAAGAGTGTACTTTAATAAAAGTTGAAGGTTTAAATCACCACATTAATCATCTTATTTTTTACAAAGATGATTTTTTTAGGCGGATTACCTTCTAGCCATTTTTGTATAATTTCATTTTGCAAAATGATTTCCTCAACCTGCTGTTGTTCTAAATCCAATGCCAGTAGAATATTGGTACGCAGTTTACCGTTGATAGATACCGGATATTCTTTAGTAGTTTCTGCTAGCAAGGATGAGTTGAAAGTGGGATAAGATGCATCGAATATTGATCCCCCCTGCAAATCTCCCTCAGAGAAGGAGATTTGGTCAAAATTTAATTGCTGAAAGAGTTCTTCACTAATATGGGGTGCATAAGGTGATAGTAAAATTAACAGTGGTTGAAGGATTTCTTTTTTATGGCATTTTAAATCAGTAAGTTCATTTACACAAATCATGAAAGTGCTTATTGCTGTATTAAAACTGAAGCGTTCGGTATCTTCTTCAATTTTTTTGATAGTGCGATGTAACACTTTTAATTCGGCGTCGGTGGCAGCTTCACCCCCCGACCTCTCTAAAGGAGCGGGAGTCGTAGTTGTCCAGATTGGGCCCTTAAAATCATCGTAAAACAACCTCCACAGTTTTCGTAAAAAACGATGTACGCCTTCAATACCCTTTGTATCCCATGGTTTGCTAGTTTCTACTGGGCCAAGAAACATTTCATACATGCGGAAGGTATCTGCGCCGTATTTTTCACATAGTTCATCTGGATTAACTGTATTGTATTTTGATTTAGACATTTTTTCAACTTCTGTACCGCATACATATATATCATTACTTAAAATAAATTCTGCATTTTCATATTCGGGTCGCCACTTTTTAAATGCTTCTATATTCAATTCAACTCCATTAACAATATTTACATCCACATGAATTTTATCAAATAATAATTCATCTAAAATTGTATCATATGAATAAAATTTATTTGTATTTTTTTTTCTATATACAAATCTTGAGCTCCCCTGTATCATTCCTTGGTTTAATAATTTTTTAAATGGCTCATCAAATCCAATTAAATCCAGATCAAATAAAACTTTGGTCCACATACGACTATATAATAAATGTCCAACAGCATGTTCTGTACCACCAACATATAGATCTACTTGGTTCCAATAATTGCTTATTTTTCGGTCGCAAAAAATTTGGGTATTGTTTGGATCCATAAAGCGTAAAAAATACCAGCTACTTCCTGCATATCCCGGCATGGTGGAGGTTTCTCGTTTAACCTCAACCCCGGTCCCTCTCGTAAAGATAGGGTTGTTGGAGCCTGCATTTAAGGCAACTTTATCATTATTTAAGATTGCCTGTTCAATATCTTTTATAACAATATCTAAGGCATTATTTACTTGATAATTTGTAAATCTTATCATATTAAAACCAGCTTCTTTCAGCCATTCTTCCCTGCCTTTATCAAATAGTTTTTGTTCTTCATTATTGTTATATTCACGATCAATTTCTATAATTATTTTTTTTTCAAGACAAACAAAATCAGGTATATAACCGGCAATAGGGTGTTGTCTTCTTAATTTACATCCGGCAATTTTTTTATCTCTTAGCTCTTGCCAGATAATATCTTCTTCAGCAGTTGTATCTTTTCTATTTTGCTTTGCAAATGAGATGGTATTTTTCCATTGATGTACCGAGCTGTTAATATATCCAGGGACTTCGTTATCCTTCTCCATTATAGAGTAATTAGGGGAGAGCTCCTTTTCTGTTCTCTCTTGAAGAGGGATTATGAGCGAGGACCATTCTTTTATATTTGCAAGTGGGCCTTCGCCATCGGGCCCTGGTCCATATGTATTCACATGTGGTAATTGCAAAGGCAGCTCCTTAGCATCCAGTGGTAGCGCTATTCCATCAGACCAGATTATTGGGAACGGCTCACCCCAATATCTTTGTCTACTAAATCCTGCATCCCGCATACGATAATTTACTTTCTTTTCTCCGATACCTAGTGCTTCCATTTTATTGATTGCAATACCAATTGCGTCTTTCATCAACAGGCCATTTAAAAAATCCGAATTTTCTAATATAGCTTCTTTACTATTATTAGCATTTTCGCCAGTATAGTAACTGCCAATGATATTGGTGATGGGAATGTTAAAATGTTTAGCAAATAAAAAATCACGCTGATCAGCACAAGGCACTGCCATGATCGCACCTGTACCATATCCTGCTAAAACATATTCAGCAATCCATATAGGTATTTTTTTTTCGGTAAAAGAGTTAATAGCATACGCCCCGGTAAAGCACCCTGTAATTTGTTTAACTTCAGCTATGCGTTCCCTTTCGCTTCTACTTTTAACATAATGAATATACTTTGCTACTTCTTCTTGTTTTTCTGTAATTGTAATAGAGGAAATTAATTCATGCTCGGGTGCGAGTACCATAAAGTCGGCACCAAAAATAGTATCAGGCCTAGTGGTATAAATACTTATTTTTTGCGGGATGTCTTTAATTTCAAAGTTAATTTGCGCGCCTTCGCTTTTTCCTATCCAGTTGCGTTGCATTTCTTTCATGCTATCGCTAAAATCTACCGTTTGCAATCCCTCTAGTAATCTATCTGCATAATCCGTAATTCGCAAATACCACTGCCTCATTTTCTTTTTTTCTACAAGGTGTCCGCCACGTTCACTTACCCCATTCACCACTTCATCATTAGCTAAAACGGTTCCTAAAACTGCGCACCAATTTACTTCTCCATACTTGCTAAATGCTAGTCTTCGGTTCATTAAAATTTCCTCTTGTCGCTGTTTTGTAAACTCGTTCCATTCGCTTGCAGTAAAGTGTTTCCCTGGTATTATTTCGCCGGTTATTGGCATAGCGCCCTTTGTTTCGTACTTTTTAATTAGTAAAGAAATAGGTAAGGCTTTTTTTTGTGTGTTGCAGAAATAGCTATTAAACAATTGAAGAAATATCCACTGTGTCCATTTATAATAAAGGGGATCGCTGGTTTTTAGTTCTCTATCCCAATCATAACAAAAACCAATTTTATCCAACTGCGATTTAAAAGTAGTAATATTCTTTTCGGTGGTTGTAGCAGGGTGCTGCCCAGTTTCTAATGCATATTGCTCGGCAGGCAACCCAAAACTATCGAACCCCATAGGATGTAAAACATTAAAGCCTTTTAATCTTTTATAACGGCTATAAATATCGCTAGCAATATATCCTAATGGATGCCCCACATGTAACCCTATGCCACTTGGATAAGGAAACATATCCAGTACATAAAATTTTGGCTTTAAGGAATTATTAGCTATTTTATAAGTTTCATTTTTTTTCCAAGCAGCCTGCCAAATGAGTTCAATCTTTCTAAAATCGTATTCCATTTTTAACGCAATAATTTTAATCTTTTTATGATCTGTATTTTAATAAAAATCATCTAAACAAATGTGAAAGAAAAGTTATTTAATCCTTAATTGCTAATCCTGCTATATATTTATAAAAATTAAATAGTTTAGCAATCGTTTTAAAGAGAGCAAAAATACGGCAAAGCAGGTAAAAACCTTTATTTTTGCCTGTGTTGAACCTATTAAACATACCAACTTATTAATAACAAGACATTATGGCCCAATTTGGAAAGGCAAGTAGTAAAAGAGGTAAACCCACTTATGCATACGCTATTATAGGGGTGTCGTTGGTTTTATTTTTATTTGGTATTGTGGGCTGGTTTTTTTTAAACCTTCGTAAAACGGGCGATTATGTAAAAGAAAATATCCAAGTGCATGCTTGGTTAAACCCAAATGCTTCAAAAAAGAAAATTGACAGCCTTCAAAATTATATTAAGTCTATTCCATACGCAAAAGAAGTACAATACGTAACCACAGAAATGGCCATACAAAAATGGAATAATAGTAATGATACTATTTGGAAAAAGTTTATTGACGAAAACCCTTTGCCCGAAAGTATTGATTTTTATATAAAAGCAAATTATGTACAAAAAGATAGTTTGGATATACTTTCGCTGAATTTATTAACCCGATATCCAGGAATTATAAAAGAATTTCAGTTTCCTACAGAAACCATTTCACAGGTAAGTAAATTTGTAAAAACTGCAGCTTATGTATTTTTAATAGCGGCCATTTTGTTAACCGTATTAGTTATTTTTTCAATTGATAATACTATTAGGCTAGCCATGTACAGTAATAGGTTTTTAATAAAAACTATGCAAATGGTAGGTGCCACACGCTGGTTTATTGCAAAACCTATAAATATAAGAGCGGTTATTAATGGTTTAACAGCCTCGGGCATAGCTATTATTTCAGTTTGGTTTACTGTATTATTAATAGAAACAACTGTGCCAAGTTTTAAAGTTTTACATGATAATACCACTATGTGTTTGTTATTTTTAGTAATTACTATTTTAGGTATTAGTATATCTTTATTTAGCACCCATCGTTCGGTAATTAAATACCTACGTATGAAATTGGATGATTTATATTAATTTACAAATTCAATTAAAATAAAATGAGTACAGAAAAAAAACAAATAAATTTAATCAAACCTTCTAATCAACTATTTGGAAAGGATAATTATATCTGGATGCTCGTTGGCCTAGGGGTTTTAGCATTAGGCTTTTTTTTAATGGCAGGAGGCAAGAGTAGCGACCCAAAAGTATTTAATGCAGAAGAGGTTTACAGCAGTACAAGAATTACGATTGCGCCCATGTTAATTATTGCTGGTTTCATTATTGAAATTTTTGCAATAATGAAAAAATCAAAAAGCTAATACCTTTTTTTATAAAGCATTTTCCGGCTTGTTAATTTGAAAAAGATACTCAGGTTTACAAACCTGTTTCTATTTACCAGCTAGTAACGCAATTAACAACAAATAAATGGATACCATACAAAGCATCATTATTGGCATAGTGGAGGGATTAACAGAGTTTTTGCCCGTCTCCTCTACGGGTCATATGATTATTACAGAAAAACTTTTACATATTACAGAAAATGACTTTAGCAAAGTATTTACCATTGCTATTCAGCTGGGTGCCATATTAGCTGTAGTTGTTTTATACTGGAAAAAATTTTTTAATTTTAAAAACTGGCAGTTTTATGCAAAAATTACTGCTGGTGTTTTGCCTGCTTTGATATTTGGTTTTTTATTTTCAAAAAAAATAGATGCCCTACTAGAGAGTTCTACAACTATTGCTGTTTCGCTTTTAGTGGGTGGAATTATACTTTTGTTTATTGATCATGTTTTTAAAAATGAGGAAATAGATAAGGAAGAAGATATCTCCTTTTTAAAAGCCATCCTTATCGGGGTTTGGCAATGTGTTGCTATGATACCCGGTGTTAGTCGTAGTGCCGCTAGCATTATTGGAGGTATGCAGCAAAAATTAAGCCGAAGTGCTGCCGCAGAATTTTCTTTCTTTTTAGCCGTGCCAACCATGCTAGCTGCAACAAGTTATAAGCTGTTAACATATTATCAAGATTATGGCGGATTTACATCAAACGAAATAAAGCAACTGGCCATTGGTAATGCAGTAGCTTTTATTGTAGGGTTAATTGCCATTAGGTTTTTTATTAGGTTTTTAAAAAAACATGGCTTTAAAGTTTGGGGATATTATAGAATCATTGTGGGAATTACATTACTTATATTAATATATACTGGAAATATAAAATTTTAGTAAAAAAACAGTACCTTTAAAATAAATAGATAAAATCTATGACTCGCTTTAGATTAATTCGTCTACTTTCTCATACATTTTTACCTCGTTGGATAATTTTTTTTCTAGATATAATTTGGCTAATTACAGTAAGTTTAATATCATACTTAGTTACTATAAAAGGGAATATTAATAATTCTGACATTGCCTGGCTTGTTAATTACACCTTGTATAGTGTAATTATTTACTCCATTTTTTTTATACTTTTTAAGTCTTATGCTGGCGTGGTGCGTCTAAGTGGCTCAACAGATTTTTTTAAGCTAGCCAAGGTTACTATTTTTAGCCTAATAATAATTTTATTAATCCCCTATTTTTTAAATTTTAAAAGAACAATATTTATAAATGCTGATTTAAATATGTCTGTGTTGCAAGCTTTATTTTTTTTATCTGGGACGGTATTTTGGCGTTTGACAATAAAAGAATTGTTTTTATTTATATCATTATATCGTGAAAAAAAAGTAGGCGGTATTTTAATATATGGATGTGGAAGTCTTGGTCTTAACGCACAGATAGCCTTGCTAGAAAAAAATAATACTAGAAAAAAAATAATAGGTTTTATTGATGATAATAAAAGTAAAATAGGAAAAATTATAAATGGAATTCCTGTTTATAGTATGTATACTATAGATGAGTTATTTGTGGAAGATCATAAAATAGATGAGATATTTGTAGCTATTAGTAAGCTAAATGATTCTAAGCTCAATGATTTAAGTACCCTTGCTTTAAATTTGAGAGTTGAAATACGTCGTGTGCCAGAAATTAGTACGTGGATAAATGGAGATTTAACTTACAAGCAAATACGACAAATATCTATAGAGGATTTGTTGGGCCGCAATCCCATTGAAATTTCTTATACTTCTCTAAATGGGTTTATAAAAGATAAGGTTATTTTGATAACTGGCGCTGCAGGGTCCATTGGATCTGAATTGGTACGTCAAGTAATAATGCAATCACCAAAATATGTAATTGCGTTAGATAATGCCGAAACCCCCTTATATAATTTGGAGCAAGAAATGATATTAGATTTTAATCATCTGAATTTTATAACAATTATCGCCTCCATTTCCGATTACGAACGAATGCAGTTTGTATTTGAAGAATATAAGCCCGATATCATTTTCCACGCTGCCGCTTATAAGCATGTGCCATTAATGGAAAAAAATATTACAGAAGCTTATAAAACAAACTGTTTAGGGACAGAAATTTTAGTTAGATTAGCCTACGAACATAAGACACCTAAATTTATAATGATTTCTTCTGATAAGGCCGTGAATCCAACTAATATAATGGGAGCTACTAAACGCATAGCAGAGCAAATAGTATTATTTTACGGTGATAAAGCAGACAACAAAACTTGCTTTGTGACCACAAGATTTGGTAATGTTTTAGGCAGTAATGGCAGTGTTGTTCCACTTTTTAAAGAGCAAATTAAGAAAGGGGGTCCTATAACCATTACCGACTTTAGAATTACAAGATATTTTATGACCATACCCGAAGCTGTTCGGTTGGTATTAGAGGCTGGATATATGGGTACCATAAATCAGCTTTATGTATTTGATATGGGAAAGCCTGTACTAATTTACGAATTAGCGAAAAATATGATCAAGCTTAGCGGCTTAATTCTTAATAAAGATATTGAAATAAAAGAAGTTGGTCTTCGCCCTGGAGAAAAGCTGTATGAAGAGCTTTTCTCCAGTAGCGATGTGATGCAAAAAACCCATCATCCCAAAATTTTTATCACCATGCAAACAGAAGAAAAAATAAATTTATTTGAAAAAGGAATCAAAAAAATAATTACAACAGATCCTAATAATAAAGAAGATTTATTAATATTGATTAAAGATCTGGTACCAGAATATAATTATGGGAGTATGGTATGGCCCTAGCTACCTGAACAGCTTGAGGATGCCATAGGGGAATTTGTTGAGTATTATAATCACCAACACCGCCATGAGTCACTACAAAATGTCATGCCTGCAGACATGTATTATGGTATAAAAGAACAAATCCTTGAACAAAGGGAATTTATCAAAAAAAGTCCTGAAAAATTAAATTCTGTGTTAAATGATTAATTTTAACAGAGAAAAATGACAAAGAAATATGGCCCAAATATTAAATAAAAATAAAATTATTATTTTTGGTGTTGTACAAGATACGATTATCAACTTTAGATATGATTTGATACTAAAATTACAAGAATGTAATTATTTAGTTGAAATTATTGTGACAAATCCAACATTACATTTTATTGAAAAAATGTTAGAGAAAGGGATAATTGTACATTCGCTAAATTTAAAGAGAAGAAGTTATAATTTATTAAACCTTTTTCAAGAGTATTTAAAATTTAAAAAAATAATATTTAATAGCCAACCCGATTTAATTTTTTCGTATACGATTAAGCCTATTTTAATTTCTTCATGCTTACGAAAAAGAAATAATTATTTTAAATTGATTTTACTATTTGAAGGATTAGGAAGTATGTTTGATAGTAACAATATAGTAAAAAAAATTAAAAAAAATATATTTACTAAAATATATAAAAAATATATACCATACGCAGACACTGCTATTTTTTTAAATAAAGAAGACAAAAATTGTTTTGAATCATTAAAAATATGTGATACTAGTAAAGCATTTTGTATTAATGGTATTGGAATAAACCTAACTAAATTTAAATATCATCCTTTAAAGATTAATAAGGAAATAATATTTCTTTTCATTGGAAGATTAATTAAGGAGAAGGGAATTTATGATTTTATTGAAGCTGCAAAAATAATAAAAAAGAAATATTCAGAAGTTAAGTTCAGGGTGGTTGGGCAAATTGAAAATGACGGAATGAAGTTAGCTGAAATTTTAAAATTCCAAAATGAAGGTACAATAGAGTATTTAGGTGTTTTGAATGATATTAGACAGGCGATAATTGAATCTTCAGTTTTTGTTTTGCCAACATATTATAACGAAGGACTTCCTAAAAGTATTTTAGAGTCATTGGCAATAGGAAGAGCTATTGTTACAACCAATACTAAAGGATGTAATCAAACAGTTTTAAATGGAGAAAATGGCTTTTTCGTTCCTATCAAAAATCCAAGTGAACTATCCAATATTTTGATTAAATTCATCAAATCACCACATTTATTGTATGAAATGAGTCAAAAAAGTAGATTAATTGCCGAAAATATTTTTTCCGATAAAATAATTAATGAATCTCTTCTAACCATTTTAAATAGACTAAGAAAATAGATTTTCCCAATAAATTATCTTAAAGTAAATTAATTTATAAAGCTTAGGGGAAAATAGTTGCCAATTGATTAATTATGCAACTGAAACTAGAAAGAACTTCTAGTTAATTAGAAAGAATCAAGTGTCGCAGGTGTCGACATTTCTGAAACTATACATTAGAGGTCGGGTCACCTTTTTATTTTCTCACCCTATCCCCAAACCCTTTACCAAATACGGTAAGGAATATGTACTTAAAGTAGTACCACACATTGAGGTGGTCAATCATCTTGGCGTCGGTTTCTGCCAAGAGTTGGGGGGTGGACATGTCAATTTTATTGATTTGTGCCAATCCCGTAATACCAGGACGAATCGAATACACCCCTTTTTTGCCTCGTTCTTCAATTAATTCTATTTGATTGAACAAATTGGGACGAGGCCCCACAAAACTCATATCACCCATCAGCACATTGAATAACTGAGGGAGTTCATCCAATTTAGATTTACGCAGGAAACTACCAAAGGGTGTTATGGATGAAGAACTTGCCAAATGCGTCGCAACGGATTGTGTATTGACATGCATGGACCGAAACTTCATCAATCGGAATGGTTGTTTACCCTGCCCTAAACGTTCTTGACGAAAGATGGGAGAACCCGTATCAAAATACCCAATGATTATTAATACGATCAATATTGGACTTAGAAGGACTAAACCAAAGAAAGAAAGAAAAAAATCGAAAATACGAGTCACTAGTTATTGAATGATTTAAATGTTTTTAATAATCCTTCTCTACTGGACACAGGTAAGGGTTTACCGATTGCCGCTTTAATTTTGGCATTACTCACCACATAGGATGAAGTCAATTTTTGTAACCGCTCTTTGTTGAGTGGAAAACGCAGTTTATCTCCTATGGAAGCAACCCCTTCTATAAACTTCTTTGAAATATTCCAAAGCTTCGGGTTTCTATTTTGTGATTGCGCAATTAACCCAATCAAATCATTGGTAGAAAGCGGTTCATCGTCTGAAACATTATAAATACCTGATGGAATATCCTCCCTCTCAATGAGCTCTTTTAAAATGAACATTAAGTTATCAATACTACAGAAAGAACGCTTGTTTTCAAAAGCCCCAAGTGGCCAAGGAATATTCTTTGAAACGAGTTTATACAATAAATTCAAATTCCCTTTATTGCCCGGGCCATGAATCATGCAAGGCCTTAATACATACACTCGTTTACCCTCAGGAATTTCTTTTGAGAAAATATATTGTTCGGCCAATAATTTGCTTTTACCGTAGTGAGTTATTGGAATTAGGCCGTGGTCTTCTGTTAATATACCTTCCACATCATCTGCAACCGCTTTTACAGAACTCAGCGTGATAAATACATTTGCTTCAGAAGCAAGAAAGGCATCGTAAACTTTTTTTGTAAGCTCAGTATTGACATCATAGTATTCTTGTGAAGAAGATGTATTTTTTAAGTCGTGGGCTTTACCGGCAAGGTGGATAACGACTTCAGCACCATCAATATTCGATTCTTTACCTCTTGAAGAAACATGAGTAATTTCATTTTTAAAATGATTTAAAAATGAACTACCAACAAAACCTGATGAACCTGTTAGATAAATCATCTTCCAAAATCATCTTGTAATCGAACAATATCATTTTCATCTGAAGGATTATCTGTATCGGTATGTTGCCAAATCTCTGCCACGACCGCATAATCTTCTAAACCGACAAGACGGTGAGGCTCACTTTGAAGTATTGTGATCGTTGCGCCCACATTTAATATTTCTAATTCATTTTCCGAATCGGTATTGCTTCTTACTAACCCTGCCTGACCTTGAATAACCCGCCAAATTTCCGCCCTTCTGTGATGGTATTGCCACGATAACCTCTTATTAGGTGCTACTATCAGTATTTTGGGACTCAACTTGCCTGATATTTTCAAACTTGAAACATCCAAACCATCAAAATATACATCCGCAAAACGTTGAGCTTGTTCTTCTGCAATTACAAAAAAACCACCCCAAGGACGGTTATGATCTTTATCAACAATTCTAAAATGTTGTTCTTCTAACGCGCTTTGAACTGAACTAAATATCATAGAAATTAAGACCAATTATACTCTTTCACTTCATTGTATACTTTCCCAATACCTTCTTCCAGAGTAGTACTAGAACGCCAACCTAGGTCAGCTAACTTAGAGACATCCATTAACTTCCGTGGAGTACCATCTGGCTTAGTAGTATCAGTCAGAATCTCGCCCTCAAATCCTACAATTTTCTTGACTAATCGCGCTAGATCAATAATTGAAATATCCTCACCTACACCAATATTAACCAAACCACTATCATTATAATTTTCCATCAAATACAAACATGCTGAAGCAAGATCATCCGAATGTAAAAATTCTCTTTTCGGAGCACCAGTACCCCAAATTTTTACTGATGATTCACCGTTACGCTTAGCGGTTATGAACTTTCTGAGAAGAGCTGGCAATACGTGTGAGTTGTTTAGGTCGTAATTGTCGTTAGGGCCATACAAATTTGTTGGCATTACCGAGATAAAATTACAACCATACTGTGCACGATATGCATCGCACATCTTTATTCCAGCAATTTTAGCAATGGCATAGGGTTCATTGGTATCTTCCAGTAAACCAGTCAATAAATATTCTTCTTTTAAAGGTTGTGATGCTAATTTGGGATAAATACAAGAAGACCCTAAAAACAATAATTTTTTAACTCCATTTAAATAAGAATGATGAATCACATTCGACTGAATCATAATGTTCTCGTAAATGAAATCCGCTCTATAAGTGTTATTAGCAACAATACCTCCGACTTTGGCTGCAGCTAAAAAAACATACTCCGGTTTTTCAACAGATAAGAAATCAGCAACATCTTGTTGATTTCTTAAATCCAATTCAGAAGAAGCTCTTAATACAAAATTAGTGTAGCCTCTTGACTGCAAAGCACGTAAGATGGACGAACCTACCATTCCGCGATGCCCAGCAATATAAACTTTAGATGATTTATCCATGGTATTGATATGAGAATTTAAGAAGCTCTAAAGCCAGCTTTTTTAAGCATCATGTCCTTTTTCACTCGATCTACATCCATTGCTACCATTTCTTGAACCAATCCAGATAAATCATATTGTGGTGCCCAACCCAATTGCGTTTTTGATTTAGTCGGATCTCCAATGAGTAAATCGACCTCGGTAGGTCGAAAATACTTTGGATCAACGGCAATAACTTGTTTACCTATTTCTATTTGATATAATGAATTTGTACATGCTTTAACATAACCTTTCTCATTTACACCTTCTCCCTTGAACTCAATTTCAATACCTAATTCTGCAAATGACATACGAACGAAATCACGCACATAAGTTGTCTCTCCCATTGCAATTACATAATCTTCAGGAACATCTTGTTGTAAGATGCGCCACATCGCCTCCACATAATCTTTAGCATGGCCCCAATCTCTTTGCGCATCTAGGTTTCCTAAGTACAAACAATCTTGATGTCCTAAAGCTATAGCTGCGGTAGCCATAGTTATCTTTCTAGTTACAAAAGTTTCTCCCCTGCGAGGTGATTCATGATTGAACAATATTCCATTACATGCGAACATATCATATGCCTCTCTGTAATTTTTAGTTATCCAAAAACCATAAATTTTTGCAGCTCCATATGGGGAACGGGGATAAAACGGAGAGTTTTCATCATACATACCCTTCTCATTTTTATTTTCAGCTAAACCACCATAGAGTTCAGAAGTGGACGCTTGATAAATTCGCGTTTTGTTTATAAGACCTAAAATACGTACCGCTTCTAAGATACGTAACGTTCCTAAACCATCAACGTTAGCGACATACTCTGGAGAATCAAAAGAGACCTTTACATGACTCATTGCCCCCAAATTATATATTTCATCAGGTTGGACTTCTTGAATAATACGAATAACATTAGTTGAATCTGTTAAATCACCATAATGCAATTTAAAATTAACAGGAGTCTGGTGTTGATCTTGATAAATGTGATCAATTCTTTGAGTATTGAAAGAGGAAGCTCTTCTTTTTACTCCATGGACAACATATCCTTTATCTAATAATAATTCTGCTAAGTAAGAACCATCTTGAACTGTGATTCCAGAAATTAATGCTATTTTCACTTTATAAAAAAATTTAAATTAAACAATATCAGTGCTGTCCCGTTGTAATTAGAAAAGAATCAATTGGTTAGAAAAATCGGAATCTTTAAAGTGCGAATCACTATTGCTAACTAATTGATTTACAGACTCTTTCTCAAAAATCGAAATGCTAATTATCTGTAAAAAACTGTAGAGAGATTGGCCGATTTTCAGCTTTTTCTTCGCTATGGCTACCAAAAGATAGGTGCAAATGGCAATCCAAATCTGGCAATGAATAGCGTTCTCAGATGTGCCATAAAACGATTTGATTTTCAGATGTTGTTTGATCCAACGAAAAAAGAGTTCGATTTTCCAGCGTTCCTTGTAGAGACCGGCGATTGTAGTAGCGTCTATCTCAAAGTGGTTGGTCAGAAATATAAAGGTCTTGTCTTTTTCTCGATCGTAGAACTTGATTCTCCGCAGGTGTGCCGGGTATTTTAGCTGTGATTGTTGATGTGTAAATTTTATCGTTTGATCAACTTGAATGCCTAGTTCTTTATGAACGGAATGACTGTAAACCCGATCAAAGGCCATGTTTTCTTTGGCCCTAATGACGAAAAAGCCACCGGATTGTTGAATGCGATACAGGCGATGATAATCGATGTAACCCATGTCCATTATGTAAAAAGCGCCTGCTTCTATTGGCATTTGATCCAATATGTTGACGTCATGAACAGATCCAGGTGTGATTTTGATAAAAGTGGGTATAGATCCCTGCAAGTCAAGTAGAGTATGCATCTTAACAGCGCCTTTATTTTGACGGAATTTTGCCCAGGGAAATATCTGCAAACAAAGGTCAATTGTCGTACTATCGAGCGCATACGCCATGTGGTTAATATCGTTTAGAAAGGTATTTTCATGAGCGTAAAGTTTGCGCGCTTCGGCAATCATAACCTGAGCAAAATCGGCATAGATTCGCCAATTTCTGCGCTCGTTGGCTTTGGCGAGTGTGTTTCTAGCCACCGGTTTTTTTATGCCGCTATGATACAGTTTTTTACTCATGGCCTGAAGGCACGATTCTATGTCTCGCAAGCTATCTCGATATGTTAACTGGGCAAACGACATTACCAGAAAATGCTCCTTACAAGTAAATTCCTTGATTCGATAGTCGCCGTTATACCGAGCTACACATTTGTTGAATTCATAATCAGGCAACAAGGACATCAATTGCGAAAACACCGTTTTTCCCAGGTTCATAACTAGTCTATGAACAATTTTTGGGAAATTCAAATCAAAAAAACTTATTTTCGCTGTCAAAGCCTGTTTTTATTGGGTACTACGAGGATTGAAAAAAAGTTAACGGGACACTACTGTTACTTAATATGTGTGGAAATCAATTTTAATTCTTTTAATTTAAGTAATTTAAAAAACAAATACTTAATTATGTTAAAGCCCCTCTTGTTCTCTTGGTATGACTTTTTCATTTCTCTTGTTATAATTATTGTACTTTTAAACCCCTGATTACTTACACCTCCAATTAACATTTTTACTAAATACTCATTTAAATGAAAACTTCTGTACCCTTTAACTTCCAATGCTCTAAACATAAAATCAACATCAGCGGCTATCTTATAATCCGACTTATAATTACCTAATTCCTCATAAACAATTCTTCTACAATAAAAAGTTGGATGAGCCGGTGTCCAACTTTTATCAAACAAACCAGGAGAAAAATCAATTGAATGCCAAACTCTTCTAACTTTACCATAATGGTCAATAAAGATCAAATTACCATAAACACAATTTATTTCCTGCATACTCTGAAATACATCAACTATTTTTTCTATGACATGAGAATCAAAAAAAAAGTCGTCAGAATTTAACACTCCAATTAATTCTCCACTAGAAGATCTAACCCCTTTATTAATAGCATCATAGATGCCTCTATCTTTCTCGTGGATTAGTGTTTTGAATTCCGTTCTTCGGGCATTCAAAAGCTCATATGTGCCATCTGAGGATCCGCCATCAACAATAACATGCTCTATGTTACTATAGGTCTGTGATTTCACACTGTCAATCGTCAAACCAATGGTATTGACAGAATTGAAAGAAGGCGTTATTATTGAAACTTTCAAGGATTATTTAGTTAACAAGTAATTTCCAATAATCAAAATGTCAAGGTTTGAAGTGGTCGGGTTTGGTTGGACTAAATTAGTATAATTCTTAGATTTTGTTATTATTTTTAATCCAATTTAAAGTTATTGATATCTCTTGATCAATATTTTTATCTGGAATATAATTGGTGAATTTAATCGTTCGTTTTATATCCTCAATAATATTATTAGTCGTCATATTTTTATACCTAAACGAATTCATTGGAAATTTATGAATTTGAAATTTAAGCTTTAATATATCACCCACCTTCGCCGCTAATTTTAGCAACCATTTAGGCATAGTTATTGGTTTAGATTGATTATTCAACCTTCTTATTCTAATCGCCCAATCAGCAATATTGATCGGTTCTATGTCACCCAAATAGAAGTAATTATGCTTGACAGATAAATCCTCAGTTATTAACAAATTAAATATTTGAATACAGGTGTTCTCAACATAACCATATGTCTTTGTCGAAGCATACTTTACGGGTATGTTAAAGTAAAGTCCCTTGATCACTAAATCAAAGAAATTCTTATAAGGTTCACCAAACCAAGGGCCCCAAATTGATGTAGGCCTTACTATTATCCAATCAAAACTATATTCCTTTACAATTTTCTCTGTGTGGACTTTACTTTCACCATATAAACTATTCGGTGCATAATCATCAAATCCCGAAGGTGTATATCCTAATTGACAAACGAGCATAGACGAAGCGACAATAATGCGCTTCAATTCAATCAGACTTCCTGCTGAGTCCATTATATTTCTCACTCCATCAATATTAGCCTTATACCCGTCCAAATTACTTTTTTCATTCAAATCTGTTCGAGCCGCAAGATGAATAATATAATCAGGATTGTCTTTTTCGATTGAGATTGCAATTTTGGATTTGTCACAAATATCCACTTCAAACCAAAATTTTAAATGTGAATCAAGCGTAGGTTTTCTGATATCGTAGTTAACTACATCGAACCCCTGCTCGACTAATAACGAAATCATGTTAGTGCCTATAAAACCCGAACCACCTGTTACTAAAACCTTCATATTAAATTATCTTCTGGTAATTAAGCAATTTTCTAGAACAAGTACATCCATACTTGTTCTTAAATAACAATCTAAAGCATGAGCGGGTATATTTACAATAGGTTCATTTTCATTAAACGATGTATTTAATAAAATTGGTACATTCGTTAGTTTGTAAAACTCATTTATTAAATGATAGTACTTCGGAGAATGAATTTTATCTACAGTTTGTAATCGACCCGTACCGTCGATATGTGTTACAGCTGGAATTATGGAATGTTTTTCTGGTCTTACAGGAAACACTTTCTCCATGAATGGCACTGAATCATTTACTTCAAAATATTCATTTACAAATTCCTTTAAAATTGAGGGTGCAAATGGACGAAAGCTTTCTCTTCGTTTAATTTTCGCATTTAATAAATCCTTAGCATCTTTTCTTCTCGGATCTACAATAATGGATCGTCCACCTAAAGCACGAGGACCAAATTCAGCTTTACCTTGAAACCATCCTACAACATTTCCATCAACTAATAATTTCGCTACTTTTTTACATAATTCATTATCCTCTAAATAATCAAAATTTATACCCCGTTTAATTAGTAGTTCTTTAATTATTTCATTACTAACAGAAGTTCCTAAATAGGGATTGTACATTGCTTCACTGCGCGCTTCAGACAACACATGATTATAAAAATATAATGCAGATCCAATACTGGTCCCAGCATCATGACCAGCTGGAGGAATATATACATTTTTAAACTTAGTATTTCTAGTTATTTTTCCGTTTGCAACTGAATTTTGAGCAACACCACCTGCAATACATAAGTTGTCTGTTTGACAAATTGAGTATAAAATATTTAAAATATGGAGAATGGTATTCTCACAATGTCTTTGTACCGATGAGGCTATATCAAAATGCTTTTGTGTTAGTTCCTCAACTGGTTTTCTTGCTGGTCCAAATAACTTTTCAAACTTCTTAGAAAACGTAATACTTGGTGTTGGATCATTAGTTTCATTTATCTTGGTTTGAACACCCTTAGTGTGGTGTATAAAATAATTTAGGTTCAACTTGAAAAGTTCTAGTTCATTATCACTCAATTTCAATATTTCCTCCATTTCATTCATATAAACTGGAGAGCCATATGGGGCTAAACCCATAACCTTGTATTCGTCACCATAATGATGAAAACCCAAATATTGTGTAAACGCAGTGTAAAATTGACCAACACTATGAGGAAAATTAACTTCTCCCAATCTTGTAATTTTATTTCCTTCCCCAATAGCAACTACTGTTGACGAGAAATCACCAAACGCATCAATTGATAATAAAGCCGACTTTTGAAATGGCGAAGCAAAAAATGCACTAGCTAAATGAGAGGAATGGTGCTCAACAAACTTCAACTTTGAGTCGAAATATTCTTTTCCTAAATGAAAATGTTTGAAAAAATCTGAAGATAAATCATTTAGTAATGATCTATTTTTAACTCTATTTGAAAAATTTAAAATAGAGAGAGGATTTGAAAGTAAGAATTTAATTTTCTTAACAAGATTAAATTTCGGATCTCTACTAACTGTTATGTAATTTATATCAGAAAAATCAATAGAGCATTCATCTAAACAAGCTTGAATAGAATTTTTAGGGAATCCCGCCCAGTGTTTTTGCCTAGTAAATCTCTCCTCCTCAAAAGCACAAATTATTTTACCATCTTTTAACAAGCACGCAGAAGAATCTCCGTGATAAACATTTAAACCTAAAATATACATATTATCTATTTTTATTAATTACACACTTATTTAAAAAATCATATTTTCCTTGAGTCGGCTACAAAAGAAAGATAAGAAAAAGTTTTGTTACAACATTTATCCCAACTATATTGTTGAGCATAATATTTTGATTTTCGAGAGAACTCTTGTCTCTTAACAGGATTAATTAGCAATTCTTCTATTGCATTAGTCGTGCTTTTTACTTCTTTGGGATCGTAATATATGGCTGAATCTTTTAAAAACTCAACCATGGGGCCCATATTCGAAGAAGCAATTGGAAGGCCCGAAGTCATAGCTTCTACAAGTATATTTGGCATATTCTCACAACTAGAAGAATAAACAAACATGTCAGCTTCTTTATATAGATTATGAATTTCATTATGAGCAACTGTTCCTAAATATTTAATTAAATTAGGTGAATCTCTTACCTTTTCTAAAGTAATATTAAGGATTTTTTCTGCCTTTTTATCAATAGGTTTACCAACTATGATTAATTGAATACTATAACCTTTTTTAAAAAGTGCAGATATTGCTTCTACAAGTATCCATTGGTGTTTATAAATGGCAATATTAGATATATATAATATCTTATATGGGTTTGACTGACTGTAACTTGTAATTTCTTTTTGAACCTTTATTTCGCCTATAAATCTTTTGGATATACCATGATGAATAATGGGCGAATTATTTATATCAAAATCTAAAAAAGATTGAACTTTAGTTTTTGCATATTTTGAAATAAAAATAATACCTTTTGCCCTCTTAAAGGTCTTTATTTGAAGCCACCTTAATATTCTATTTTTTATATATTCCTTAGACAAATAACCATATTGACTTATTTCTTCTTCTTCATAATAAAGCATATTACGGCACATAGCTACATAATTGATAGATTGGCTCAAAAAATACCCTGTTGGACAATATACAATATCGCTTTTTTTCGCTAAAACAGGAAGTTTCCTTATTTTCCAATAAGTTTCTAGAAATAAATTACCCCCTAATTCGTTTTGTATATCAATAATTAGCCAAGGTTGGGGTGTAATTTTATGAGATAATGAAACCGAACACCATAATATAACTTTTGAAATATTATAAATTAATGGATTAAGGCATTTTAAGATTTCAGTTAAATGCGTTATATTACCCCCTTGCTTAATACTTGAGCAATCAATTCCTATAATAATTCCTTTAGTTTGTTTTATCATTTATGATATAAGAATCAAAAATTTGCTCATATTTTTGAATAATTGATTCAAATTTATATTTTTGTTGGGTTAAAGAAGCAATATTATTACGTTTAAAATTATAACTTAAAGCATATTTTATTTTATTCGAAAATTCAATCTCATTTGCTTCATTATCTACTAAAAAACCATTTATTCCTTCCTGTATAATTTCATTTGTACCACCTGGGCAATTATAGGCTACTATAGGAATACCACAAGCACCTGCTTCTAACAGTGAATTTGGAAAGCCTTCAAAAAATGATCCTTGAAGAAATAAATCAGATTGGTATAAGTAAGGGAAAGGGTTTATTTTAGTTCCTAAAAATTTTACCTTTGAAAATAGTCCAAGTTGTTCAGAAAGCATTTTTAATTTTTCATGTTCTTCTCCATCTCCAATGATTAGATATTGGAAGTTGGTATCTATATGCTTTAATGCTTCTAATATACGAGAATGCCCTTTAAAAGACGTTAGGTTCGCAACTGTAATTAAAATTTTACTATTACCGTTACCTTTAAAATCTAAAGTTTGCTCAATCTTCCCTTGCTCAATTTTTTCAAACTCTAAGGGATTGTTTATTATAACTAACTTTTCTTCTTTAATTCTATAATTTTGAAGCAAGTCTTTTTTAATTTTTTGACATTGACATATTATTAAATCATATCTTTTGTATAGGAAAGGTTGTAAAAATATTATCCACTTTTGTTTTTTTCTATAATTACTTGCCACACTGGGTATTGTAGATTCCCGTAGGATGAATTTAACGTTTTTTCTATAAAAAAAAGTACATAGAGATATTATAATAGATATATTAGTCGTACATGTAAAAATAGTATCAGGTTTTTCAAAAAAAAATATTTTTAATAGGTTGAAAAAAGAAAAATAGAGCTTTTTTTTGTTTAAACGAATATATCTTATGTTATTGTTTAATACAAATTCATCTTTAGATTTATTTGTAGTTATGAAAATTATATTGTATTTCTTAACATCAAGGCTATTGGCTACTGTAGATAAAACTCGTTCACTTCCTCCTCTGTTTAGTGTTGGCAGAATAAATATTATTTTTTTTTTTATTTCATCCATCTTTGATACCACATTTGAAACGTTAGTATATTCCATATTTTATTCACATTTACTTGAAATCCATTGTAAAATTGTTTCTTTAAATCTAACACATCTTCAGTATTGAATATACCGTGATGTTCTAATTCAGTCCGATTGATGTGAGTATCTACAAAATCCTTTAAATCCGATTTCAACCATTTTTCAAGAGGAATCGAAAATCCCATTTTAGGTCTATTCATTAATTTTTTTGGAATAAGAGTATGTTGTATTTCTCTTAAAATATATTTTAAAGTATTGTTTTTAAATTTCTCAACACCACTGATTTGCCCCAACCATTCAATTAAACGATGATCTAATAGTGGTTCTCGACCCTCTAAAGAAACACTCATTGTTGCTCTATCCACTTTCACTAAAATATCATCAACCATATAGGTTGCGTAATCCATCGCCAGCATATTATTGATTTCATCGCCACCGAAATCCGAGAAATTGAAAAAATTCTCTTGTGTAGGAATATTTTTTTGACTTAGTATGCCATTTTTGTATTCATCATTTGTTACAACTTGACTAAAATAACGCATTGAATCAGCTAAACTATTAGACTGAACTAAGTATTTTAATTTATAGTATCGGGTACTAAAATTGAACTTATTTTTATAGTAGGGTATGTTTTGAGGATTTATATTGCTTAGAGCCCACAATAATGTTTTTTTGCTGAATCCATTTAGCTTATTTATCTTTTGCCAGTAGGTTATGGCATTTAAATACTTAGGGTAACCACCAAATAATTCATCACCTGCATCTGCTGAAAGTGCAACTGTAACATGTTCTCTTGCAATTCGACTAACTAAAATAGTAGGAACAGCGGAGCTATCTCCGAATGGTTCGTCGTAATAATCCGCTAAAGTTGGGATAATTGAAAGGGCATCATCTATTGAACAATAGTATTCCTCATGATTTGTACCCAAGTATTCAGCTATTTTCTTAGCATATTTCGCCTCGTTAAATTGATCTTCATGAAAACCAATACTGAATGTATTTATTTTTTCTGTCCGCTCATTTTGAAGAATGGCTGTAACTAAAGAACTATCATAACCACCGCTTAGGAAAACCCCTACGGGTACATCTGCAACCATTCTATATTCACAAGCCGATTTTAATAAAGTAGTCGTTTCTTTAATGATTTCTTGTTCAGAGATGTCGAGAATAGGTTGTTGATATTGCTTAAAAACATTCCAATATTCATTTTCTGAAAAAGCATTTGTATTTAAGTCGTATTCAATATAACATCCTTGTCTAAGTTTGTACGTATTTTGAAAAATAGTGTGTGGTGATAATATATAGCCATATTGTAGAAAAGTAGCGACACTATTTGTATCTATGGTTTTATGCTTTTGGAATTCTGGATGTGCATGAAATGACTTTAACTCTGATGAAAATAAGAAAAGTCCATTTTCGTGATAGTAGTAGAGTGGCTTAACACCCGCCCTATCTCTAACCAAAAATATTTTATTTTTCCTATTATCCAATAAGGTAAATGCAAACATACCAATGAAACGATGAAGACAATCTATTCCCCAATATTCATAAGCTGCGAGGATTACTTCTGTATCACTATTTGATTTAAAAGGATAAGCACTACACAGTTCAATTAATTCTTTTTTTATTTCAGCATAATTATATATTTCGCCATTGAAGGTTATTGTTAGGTTTTTATCATAATTAAACATAGGTTGATGACCCAATGGGCTTAAATCAATAATAGCTAATCGTCTATGCCCTAAACCTATTGTTTGTTTTGTCGGAACGGGAATTATTTCGTAACCACTACTATCAGGTCCTCTATGTAAAAGAGTATCAGTCATTTTGACCAATACTTCTTTCTGTCGTTCAGAATTTAAATGATTTTTACAATCTATTATACCTGTTATTCCACACATTAAATTAAATTATTTTAATGTAAAATCATTTTTTCCTCCCCAAACCTACATAACCATTATCGCCTTTCCCACAATAGATAATGTCTAAATCAGCCTCTTCCATCCAATTTTTAAGTGTTGGTAAATTCTGCCTCTGATCATATTCAGGTGATAACATGTCAAATGTATCCAATATCGCCCACTCAATCAGTTGTGGTTTAGACATATAGGGATATTGCAATGAATAATTACAAATAGGTATTATTTGAGCTAAAAACTTGCCTATATAAGGAATCCTTAGCAATAAAGAAGATACTGGAAACCAAATTGGAATGTATGATTGTATCAGCAATAAAAGAGTTTCCTTTTTCATCCTTTTTGTTACGGGGCGGACCCAATACTTTGAATAAAAATAAGATTTCCAATTTTTAGAATAGACATCCACCGCTATTTCACCGCCTTTTTTCAAAAAAGGCAGTAAGGCGTTGAATGATTGCTTAACATCAGGTGTATGTTGTAAAACGCCTAAGCAGAAGATTTTATCAAAAGATTCTTTCTCAAAGGGCATTTCATACAGTGATGCTTGATAAAGCTGTAGATTCGGATAATGCCCATTATTTTTGTAATTAGCATCCACAGCACCAGAGTATTCCACAGAATGTAATTCAGCTCCTGTTTGTACCACTACCTCTGTAAATCGGCCTGCACCACTTCCTACTTCTAAGATTTTAGAACCTTTAAGGTCTTCTTTACGCCATTTTGTAACTCTATAAAATCTATCACTTGTGATGGAAAAACCAGAGTAACTGTCGAGTTGAGTTTTAGCAAATTTATTCCATTGAAATCCGAATGATTCGGAATAATTGTCATTGGGGACTATTCTTATAATAGAAGGCATATATCTTTATGTTTTTTAATTGTTTTACTGTTCCATTTTATGTTATTCAAAGATTAGTGAATCAAAAGCAGAAATATAAAGGGCTACAAAATGCAATAGTTATTTTCGACGAATTTCAAATTGCTCAATTTTATTGTGTTAAATGTGAAGAGAAAATTCATCAACTTATACTGAGGGGTATTAATATTTATAGATTGAGAAAGTTATTAATAAGGAAGAATTAATAGCAGCAAATTCCCTTTTTAAAATTGCAGTTTAGTTGTAAATTTATAAAAATTCAATTTGTATTATTAAGTAGAAAAGAAAATGCGTATGCTTGTACTGGAAATATTAAAGATTTTGAAATTCCTGGTTGTTGAGAAAACATCATAATTGCCCATAATGTAAACGTCAAAAATAAAAATAAAGGAATAAGTTGATATGATTTTCCTATTTTCTTGATTTCTACTAAGTTTATTCTACAAACACTTATGATAGCATTAACTATTAAAAGTAAAATGAATATTCCATAGTTTAATAGTATATAAATGTACCCACTATCAGCTGCTTGTTCCCTATTACCTTCATTGTTAATAAAAATGGAATTAAATATAGGCAAATCAAGTTTTCGTATTGAGATGTCTGGCCCTAACCCTAAAGTTAAAGTTTTAATATCGCTAAATACATAACCCATTATATGTTTCCAAACCCCTATTCTGGCATCTAATGTTGAGTTGTTTGATAATCTCTCCGTCATTAGATATAATTGTTCTATAGGTATAATATTATCAATATAGAAGGCTATCGTATAGATTAATAATGTCAATATAAGTATCCCGAAGGATGTTCTTTTAAGAATTTTTCTACTTTTTATATTTATAAAAAGGGTTATTAAGAATGTTAGTAAAAGTGAGAAAAAAACGGTTTTGTTATTTAATATAATTAGAGTAAGACAATTTATTAAAAATAATATTAAATAGATAAAATAGTTTAAATAATTATTTTCTTTTATTAAAAGAAACAAAAATAAAAGTAAAATAACAGGTGCAAATGCATAAATAAAACCTGAAACAAAAAAATTAGGTCTCACCAAACTAATCCCGCTTTCAAGTGAATTTTTAAAGTATTCTTGATAATCATCTGTTAATCCTATTATTAAAGTTTTTCCCATGAAATATGCAATTAAAACGGTTATACTGCATAGTGAAACTGTGAAAATCCACGTCTTTAAAAAGAAAATGATTTCTTCTTTATCTTTAATATAGTTAATAGTAAATAGATATACTACAAATAATTGAACGAATGATATCATTGTAACTAAAGAAGCGATAAAGTCTAACGAAAAAATCCAACAAATCGAAAGAAGAAAAAATAAAATATAAATTTTACTTTTAAAGCCAAAGGTTATGATTTTATGATTTTTAAATATTCTCGATAAAAGTATTGATAATAATATGAAAATGTACAAATCTCCGATATACAAAGAAGCAGAACTATTTGAGCTTACAGGTAGTGAATAACCGAGCATTAATACTGGGAAACTTAATGAAAAAGCTAACAATGGCTTTCTTATCCCAAGAAATACCCCTATTAAAAGTATAACTACTCCTAAAAACATCCTTTGTCCAAAAGAATAATCTAAAAGAAATAAAAGAACTAAAAGAAAACTTAATACCCATCCTAAATAATAAAATAAGTAGTAGATAGATTGCTTTGTCATTTTAATCTTATTCATATTTTACTTCAAATAAAGCCTTATATTGTCTTTAAATCTCAGTAATCTATTGTAAATTCCTTTTGTTGCCCTTTTTATAAATTTACCTCCTTCTATTATAGGATAAAGTGATTGATACTTTAATTGCTCTTTCTTCGTATTTTCTTTATGCTCTTCTATAAATTGAACAACATTATGGTTTTTTTTCAAAGTTTTGTTATTTAAAAAATCTTGTACAGCATCAGTTATTAATTTAAAACATGCTTGTTCATTGTATAAGCTAATCACCTTGTCATAAGCTTTTTGAGCGATTTTTATTCGCTCATCTTCATGTGCAAGATAATACTTAGTTTTTTCAATTGCTTCTTCGATAGTATCAAACCCAATTACTTCTTCTCCTAATTTAAATATTTTTCCTAAATGTGACTTATTATCGCAAATTTGAAGAACCCCATTAGCGGGTAGATAAAATGTTCTAAAATTAATTGGTCCTGTACTATTGTGTATGTTTATTCCAATCTTAGTCCTTTGCAAAAGTGGAACTCTATCCTTTTCAGGTAAAAAACCTTCAGGCCATCCTTTACCTCGATATATACCTTGTGGAAAACTAATTGCATATTTATCCACTTTCGCTCTTCGAAAGTGAGTTATTCTTTCACAAAGAAGTGTAATGTCTATATCTCTTAATTGAGTAAATAGCTTTTCTTTTGTTTTATTTGGTTCAAAATCGTCATGTCTAAATCCCGTTGGTGCCCAAATTACATTTTTACAGCCCCATGATTTGTAAGTATCCAACTCAGCTATATTACCTACAGCAGATATATCATATGCTGCAGCCATTTCGCGAGAAAAACCTTTTGATGATTCTGGATCATCATAAAAGTTCCATACAGTTACCATATTGAGCAGAGAAATAAAATCAGGATGTAAATTTACTCCGCCAAAATTAATAAGAACATCATAGTTCTCACTTTTAATAGCTATGTCTTCATACATTTTCATTAATATCCTATCTCCTCTTTTCCAACGTGCATTTAACTCATTCCAAGGCAAACGTCGACCAGGATAATTTAAACCTGTAACAAAGGACTGAATGTCAGAACCCGAAAGTCTTAATCTCTGCAACCAATTCTCAACCCAATTTTTCATATAGGCATCCTTTGGGGAATTTTCAGAAAAAGCATGGCAAAAAAAAATTTTCATATAGTTTTAAATTGAATTTTTCTGTATCCCCAATAAGCACCTAAAAAACCTATAAATTTACCTATAAAATAAGCTATGGCAGCACCTATAGCACCATAGAATGGAATCAAAATAATAGATGAAATCACCATTGGAAAGTCTCTAAAAATATTAATAAGTTTAAAAGAAAGCCACATTTGATTGTGAGAATAAAAATATTGAGATAATGCAATTGAGGCTGCATCAGGGATAGTTGATATAACAAGAATTAAAAATATAGGATAAGCAACTATATATTGCTGACCATAAATACTTAATAACTGATGTCCAAATAAAATACAAAATAATACTATCAGGGCTATAGGAATTAAATTTGTTAATAGATTTAATTGAAATGCTTTAGTATATTTATCTTTATCAATCCCAATAATTTCATTTAAAAAATTGGTACTAACTGCATTTACTAAACTCGGGAATAATAATATTACAGATACAAAACTAAATGAGACATTAAAGAGAGCTGTATCTGCAAATTTTCCATTTGATAGTTTTGTCAATAAGAATTGAATTATCCAAATAGCTGGCATAGTAGTCAGCCCACTTAAAACACTTGGTAAAATCCAATCTTTTATTAATCCAATTTCTTGAATTAGTGGTAAGTTTAATACTTTGATATTATGTAACTTTAGTTCTTTTTGAATTACAAAAAAGAATATTGTAAATTGAATGATAGCGCTTAATAAAATCCCCCCCAGCGTCGCTAAAATCCCTCCAAAGTGCGCAAAAAATAAACAAATAGTAATATAAAATATGCCTACTATAATATTGGTTGTAGCCATTTTAGAAAATATACCTAAACTTGAAGCCACGCCTAATGAAAAGACATTTAATGACATTAAAAAAATAATAAGCCCGCTGATAATGAAATATAAAGTAAAGTATTGAGATCCAATTAATATAAAAGACAAGAAAGGAGATATTGTTACAACTAAAATAGAAAAAATCAAACTTGATAAAAATATCAATTTTATACAAAAACTTAAAATTTCAGAAGCTCTTTGTAGATTGGAATATTTATACTCAGATATGAAACGATTGGCAAAATTAGATAATCCTAAACCTGAAATAGATACAATTGTATTTATGGTTATCAAAAACAAAGCATATTGACCATAAATTTCTTTTTCAAACCATCTTGCTAAAAATATATTTACAAGTAGAGTGCTGCCTTGGGAAAAAAAAACATTCACTAAATTATAACTTATTTTATTGAAATAAGATTTTATATTCATTGCTTATATAAGTGGAACTGCTAAAAAATCTGCAATTAAGTCATCGGTTTTTTTATCACCATCTAATATTCTATAACCTTTTTCTTTTAAGAAATTAAGGCAATTATCCTTTACTCCTTTCAAGTGATAATCATGAGTAGCTAAAATTATAAAAGGTTTATATTTTGTTATGGTTTTTTCGGATCCAAGTAAAGCGTCATATTCAGCACCCTCAATATCAATTTTCATTAAATTTGGTGGTTTAATTAAGCCACTTTCAACCATATTATCAATTGAGTTGGTTTTAACTATTATTTTTTTTAGTCTTTTAGATTCATAATTTGGCGTATCTTGAACATATGTATTTCCTGATTCACCTTCTAAATTTGAAAACTCAATAGTTCCTTCACCTTTTGAAACAGCTAAAGAGAATACATTAATATTTTTGACATTATTTATTGCAATATTACTTTTAATGACATCAACATATTTCGGAATTGCTTCAAAAGCATATACATTGTTTTTTGTATGAGTGGCCATAATTAAAGAAAAATATCCAAAGTTTGCTCCTAAATCATACATGACAGAGTCATCTTTCGTGTTTTCTAGAACAAAATTTAGAGTATCAATTTCATAAGCACCATTGAGATAATGAGCCGTTTTGGGGGAAATAAAAAAATTATACCCTTTAAGGTATCCTGAAGGAATACTTACTTTCAGAAGAGTATTTCCCAAACCTAACATCCTCAATATTTTAAGGATTACTTTATAAAATAATAATCTCATTTATACAGTTTTTAAATAAATTTAAATGCTATTTTATACCAATTAAAGCTTTTTTTTAAGCCTTCCCTGATTTTTACTTTTTCTTTATAACTTAAAAAATTATTAGCTTTACTTATATCCGCCAAACTATGCGGAATATCCCCCTTCCGAGGCTGCCCATAAATAGGCTCAATATCAGACCCAGAAACCTCTTTCAAAATCGCCCAAAGTTCTTTTAAAGTAGTTCTTTCGCCACAGGCCACATTATACACTTGATTCACCCCCTCAATATTTTCAGTAAAAAGAGCCAAAATATTGGCTTGTACGGCATTGTCCACATAAGTAAAATCTCTACTGACTGAGCCGTACCCATTAATTGTAGGTTGGTTGCCTTTTATTATAGCATCCACAAAAAGTGGAATCACAGCCGCATAAGCACCATTAGGGCTTTGTTTGGGTCCGAATACATTAAAATAGCGTAACCCTATCGAATGAAAATTGTTCACTTTACTAAAAACATCCGCATACATTTCATTAACTGCCTTAGTAACAGCATAAGGACTCAGTATCTTTCCCTCCCTCCCTTCTATTTTTGGCAATTCCGAACTATCTCCATACGTTGAGGAAGATGCTGCATAAATAAACCTTTTAAGTTTTTTTGACTCCTTCGCAGCATTTAAAATATTTAAAAAATCTGAAATATTCACATCGTTAGTAGTAATAGGGTCAGCTATTGATCTTGGAACTGACCCAAGTGCTGCCTGATGGCTTACAAAATCCATTCCTTCAATTGCGGTTTTGCATAATTCCAAATTTCTAATATCTCCCTCAATAAATTCAAAATTAGATAACGAAATAAAATTTTTAATATTATCAAAATAACCATTTGATAGATTATCAAGAACACGAACCTATCCTGCGTTATTTTTTAATAAATATTCAACTATATTGCTTCCTATAAAACCTGCCCCACCAGTTATTAAGAAACTTGATGACGAAATATCATTATCATGATATTTTTTTTTGTATAAATTATCGTTATATATTGAATTATAATCTCCCATCAGTTTCGGATTTATTTAAAATACTTTTTACATCAAATAAAACAGACGTTTGTTTCAAATAGCTTTGTATGTCAATTTCTTTAAACTTAGCATGTCCAACGGCTAGAACTATTGCGTCATATTTTTCGTCTGGAATTTTTTTGAAAGATTCAACGTTATACTCATGTCTCACTTCTGCAGGATCAGCCCATGGGTCTGAAACAATTGTAGTTACTCCATACGTTTCTAGTTCTGAAATTATATCAATAACCTTTGTATTTCTTACATCAGGACAGTCCTCTTTGAATGTAAATCCAAGAATTAGTATTTTCGATTTTTTTATGCTTAATCCTTTTCGAATCATTATTTTAATGGTTTCGGTGGCAACATGTTTCCCCATTCCATCATTCAATCTCCTGCCTGCTAAAATAATTTCAGGATTATAGCCAACTTCTTGAGCTTTTTGTGCTAAGTAATATGGATCAACTCCAATACAATGCCCGCCAACCAATCCTGGTTTAAATTTTAAAAAATTCCACTTTGTAGCTGCCGCTTCCAGAACTTCGTTTGTGTCAATTTTTAATAAATTAAAAATTTTAGACAATTCATTCACAAATGCAATATTGATATCCCTTTGAGAATTTTCAATAACTTTTGCTGCTTCTGCAACTTTTATTGAACTAGCTTTATAGGTTCCTGCAATAATAATTGACCTATATAATGAATCTACAATTTCTGCTATTTCAGGAGTTGATCCAGCTGTAATTTTTAGAATTTTTGTTACTGTATGTTCTTTATCTCCTGGATTAATCCTTTCTGGACTATATCCAGCAAAAAAATCTATATTAAACTTAAGGCCACTAACTTTTTCCAAAACTGGAACACATTCTTCTTCTGTTGCTCCTGGATATACTGTAGATTCATAAATGACTATGTCACCTTTTTTTAATACTTTTCCTACTGTTTCACTCGCTTTATATAAAGGAGTTAAATCAGGTCGGTTGTTTTTATCCACTGGGGTGGGGACCGTAACTATATAATAATTACAATCGTTTATATCAGTCAATTCATAGGAACAAAAAAGACCTTTTCCTTCATTTTGATTACTTGCTAATAAGACGGCTTGAAGTACTTCGTCTTCTAATTCTAAGGTACCATCATGTCCTTCACGAAGTTCTTTAATACGAGTTTGGTTAATATCAAAACCAACTACATTATATTTTGTAGCAAACAAACGGGCAAGGGGCAATCCTACATAACCTAATCCTATAACTGCTATTTTAGTCATGAAATATTGTTGTTGTTATTTTAAATTTTGAAAGTACCAAGAAACCGCTTCTTTTATTCCAGCTTCTATTGAAAATTTAGGATTGTATCCTAAATTATTTTTTGCTTTTTCAATACTGGCTAAAGAATGTGGTATATCACCTACTCTGTTCGGTCCAAACTTAACTTCAACCTCAGCAATTTTTGGATCTAAATGTGCCAAATTATCTCTCAACAATTGAACCAACTGTGTGAGTGTGGTTCTATCGCCGAAGGCTGTATTGTAAACTGTGTTTAAGGCGTCCGAATTATCAGTCAACATTGCCAGTTCGTTCATTTGAATGACATTATCTATATATGTAAAATCTCTAGAATAATTACCATCACCATTAATGATAGGACTTTCATAATTCATGAACTGCATTACAAACTTAGGAATCACTGCAGCATAAGCGCCATTAGGATCTTGCTTGCGTCCAAATACATTGAAATAACGCAATCCTATTGTTTCTAATCCGTATGTTCTACTAAATATTTCTGCATATAATTCATTCACATATTTTGTAATTGCATAAGGCGAAAGAGGTTTTCCAATTACATCCTCAACTTTTGGCAAACTTGCAGAATCTCCATAGGTAGAAGAGCTTGCTGCATAAACAAAGCGTTTTACATTTGCATCTTTTGCAGCCACTAACATATTTAAAAAACCAGATACATTAACATCATTAGTAGTTACCGGGTCATTAATTGAACGAGGAACCGAACCCAATGCTGCTTGATGTAAAATATAATCTACCCCTTGAACCGCTTTAAGGCAATCCTTAGAATTCCTAATATCACCTTCAACTAATAAATAATTTGGATTTTCTATGAAAGAAATAATATTTTTATAGTGCCCAGTAGAAAAATTATCCAAGCAAATTATTCGATAATTTTTTTGCAAAAAATATTCCGTCAGGTTTGAACCAATAAATCCTGCCCCGCCGGTAATTAAAATACTCTTTTGCATACTATGTATTTTTAGAATTATGCACACCAAACTGCGCACCAACCACCTCGTTATTGATCGATTTTTCAAGATTTACCAAGAACTCATAATTTTAAATGTTCTTGATAATCAATGACTTAAGTGATTTATGATGATTGACAAATGGGCATGGTTGCTCTGGACCACACTAATCCATAATTCTACCCCATTAACTTCATAAACACCCCTACATCCTTTAGCTTTTTCTCAGTAAACTCGAGGGGTTGATATAAGGCAACGCGTATCTTTTTATCAATCAAGGTTTCTGCCTTTTCAATTAATTTATATAAATAGGCTTTATCAATATCACCTACTATTACCAAATCAACAAAGGGGTTATTTTTTCCTAGGGCAAGGTCACCTGTTAAATACACTTCATCCACATTACCTAACTTTTCCAATACATTTTCAATAATCTGATCCAAGCCTACATATTGCATTATCAGGCCTCGTAAGGATTTAAACATGGGGTGCTTTGTATTTACAGAATAATGTTTGATTTTAGTATTTATATTATCGGCTTTCTCCTGAATAAATTGCATGTTCAATAGCTTATTTAGTTCCAAACGCACTGTATTACTGCTTACTCCAAAATCTTTAGACAGGCCACGCAAATACACTTTGATAGCCGGGTTTAACAACAGCTTTGTAAGTAGAGTAAAGCTAATTTTACTCGAAAAAATAGGGTTTAATGTCAAAATTAGGAGAGAGGTAACACGGCTTCGCCGCTCTTAATCACATATAGGTGAATAAAAAACTCAATATTGAGTAATAAAAATATAAAATATTATTAATATTTACTAATAAAACAAATTATTTTTTTAGCTGTGTTGGTATGGTAATAGCAGAATAAATGATTAACCAAAGGACATTTAACACTGACTGCTGTCAGCAATTATATATATGCCTTAAACTAGGCGGTTTGGATATTATTATTTATTAGCTGCAATTTTAAATTTTTATACCCTATCCTAAGCCTATAAAACACGAGCGCAAAAAAGCAGGGGAGTATGATTCCAATTATTAAAAATATTATTTTACTTTTCTTTATTGGGTTAATGGGTGAGTAAGGGAAATTAATAACCGTTATAGGAGTGGCTGCAGTTTCGTTCATAAACTTAAAAGTTTCTAAGTTTTTTTGCGCTTCGCCATACATGATTGTAAGCATTTGTTCTTTAATGGCTAATTTTTTTATACCTACTTTGTCTTCTTGCAGTAATAGCCCTAATGTTTTATCGGTAGTGCGTGCATAAGCATTTTGTACCGAATTTAATACTCCTTTTATACTATCCACTTTGTTTGTTAACACTTTTACATTCTTTTCTGTACGGTAAGTGGATTGTTGCAGATAAAATTCGGCTAGCTGTTCATAAATAGCGTTTGAAAGGACTATGGCAAAAGATTCGTCAGTGTAGTTTGCAACTAATTCTATTACGCCCGATTTTTTTTGAAAGGATTTTGAAATAATTCCTGTACCCGTTTCAGGCAGGAGTATATTTTGTATTTGCTTAAAGCCCTTTCTTTGTGCAAAGCTTAATTCAGAAATATCATTAACCGGATTATTGTAAACTACATTTGCTAAAATTGTATCCTTACTCCATTTTGTTTTAAGCTTTTCAAGTGCAATAAAATGATTAATTATAAAATCGCTTTTGCCATGTATAGATACTGTTTTAAAAAGCGCCTTACTTATTATTTTATCGGAAACTATTAATTCAACTATTCTTTCTATAGAGCCTCCCGTACTAGAACCACCCGAGCCCAATAAACTTGATAAATTTGATAAAGAAGCACTCATGCTTCCGGCACTTTCACCTACTACTACAAAATTTAATTTTGCCTTGTAAGTTGGCTTAACCCTGTAAGCATAATAAAACCCTAGACTACCCCCAACTGCAGCGAGTAAAAGTAAAATAAGGATATGTTTTTTTATTAAAGAAACCCAAAGCTGTTTTTCTTTTAATAGCTTCGCCAGTAACTCAACTAAACTAATTTCATCTGTTTCTGGCGCTTCTTTATTTTCTTTCATAACATGTTATCAAATAAGTAATGTATGCTATTTATTTAGCTAGTTGCTGAACTAGTACAAAGACGGTAATAAATGCGACAAGCTTTGAGGATAGTTTATCCCAATCCAATGGCTTTCGTTCTTTGTTTGTTTTATCAGTTTTAGGATTAGATATCAGTGTAATTTTATCTCCCCTTTGTACTTTTGGATACTTTCTAAAAAATAAAAAATGTCGGGTTCCATGAATTGCTCCATTTGGAGAAAGTACAAAAACAGAATTTTTATCTGCATTTTTAGTAAATCCCCCAGCAGATTTATTTATATACCATTTAGCAGAATAGTTGCCCAAAAAAGCTGTATTTATACTTAGATTTTTAGATATCAAACTAGTTTTTGTACCAGAAGTAAGTATAGTAATAACATTTTTTATTTCGGGAACTGCAACTATATCGCCTTCAACTAAAATAGGATCAAATTTACTTCTTGGCCTTTTAATCGCTTTCCTCGCATCAAATGAAATTGTCCCTATGTTTTCTTTATACCTAAGTAAAGAGGTATTTTTTTTGTCGGCAGAAGAAGTAAATCCGTTGGCATCTTTAATCAAATCGGAAAAATAATAACGATTTGTCTTTGCTATAAAAGCCCCAGTATTTATTACTTCCCCATTTATTTGTATTGTTTCTAACAACTTAAATTCCGGTATGGTACGCAACACAATAAGATCATAAGGTTGTAGCAGAAATGTAGAGTCGTTAATAATATTAAAGTCTTTATCTACCTCTAAGGACAGTCTGATTTTGGTAGGATTTTTGTAATTTGTAAAATTTAATCTAAACACATCTATTGCACCTAAATTAGTTGAAATAGTTGGGCCTCCTGCTATTGTCATTAAATCTTTAATAGTAAGTGAGGCATCGTAACGCAAACTTGTAGGTTTGTTTACATTGCCTTGTATAGAAACAGAAGACTCTAATTTATATTGATCTTTATTTAAAACTACTAATTGATCGCCGGGTTGTAGCTCAAAATTACTTTCGTTTTTAAGAGATACAGGGATATAAGTTGTAACTTTTGCATTGAAGGGGTTGGTTCTATAAATATATCCAAAATCGGCCGCTGCGGTGGTTAAGCCCCCAGCAAAATTAAGCGCTTCATTTATGGTTATTTTATTGCTATAACTAAAACTTCTTTCAAAGGGACTTCTAATTTCTCCAGCCACAGAAATTTTAAATTGCTCAACATATTTACTTTGTTCAAAAACTGTTACTTGATCTTCTTTTTGAAGCAATAAATCTGTTGCCTTACCTGCAGAAATACTATCAAAGTTTAAAGCAATAATTTCTTGGGTATTGTCTATTTTTTTTCTAATTAAAAATATTAAATCAGTTTTTGCCTCTGGTTTAACTATCGCCTTATTAAACAAAGCTTTTAAGCTAGGGGTACTATTTAATGGATATTTACCTATATAATTAAGTGGCCCAGAGATGGAAACAAAGTCTTTGTAAGATTCGGTTATTCCTTTAACGGTAACCTTATCGCCATTTTTTAATACTACAGTAATTTTTTTAGAAAGAATATCACTTAGTGCGTAATCGTTTAGTATGGGTTTATTATTTTCAATACTTTCTATTTGAATTAGTCCGGTATAAGCATCTACTTTTAAACCACCTGCAAAATCAAATAGCTCATTTATACCCTCATTACCTTTAAGCTCATAATACATGGGTCTATTAACTGACCCTTGTAAATAAATTAATTTTTCTACTAGCGGCACATAAACAATATCGTTATTTTGCAGAAAAAATTCGAACTGCAATATTGGGTTACGCATAAAGTCATATACGTCTAATATTTTCTTTTCTTTGCCCCTAATAATTTGAATGTTTCTAACCGACCCAAAATCTGTTGGTCCGCCAGCCACCGAAAGTATATTTAATGCGGTATTTAAAGCCGATGTAGTAAAAGATCCCATTTTAATTACCTCTCCAAAAATATTTACAGTAATGGTTCTGGAGGTATTTAGAACTAAGGTGAACTGATCTTTATTAAATACATAATAGGTAGAAAAGCGCAAGGTGAGCATTTCTCTAGCTTGCTTTAAAGTTAAGCCTGAAATAAATATTTTTGGCATTGAATTGGGCTGTATAAACCCCCCTGCATTTACTTCATAAAACAAATCGGCTTGAGACTTTCCAAAAATCAATATATTAATTTTATCTCCTGGCGCTAAAATATAAGAGTCGGGCGGACTCACATCTTTAGAAATTCGGTAAATCATCATAGAATTATCAGTAAACATTTTATGGCCATATATTTCAGATTTTGGAGCAGCAGCCATAACTGTTGCTGCTACTTCATCTGCTTTTTTTTCTATAACAGAAACAGGAATATTTTGAACAACTGTGGGAGCTGTTAATGTTTCAAGTTCATTAGCAATTGCAGGAGCAGCTGGGGTAGCAGTCGTTTTGTTAGCCGTTTCTATCTCGGCTACGGTTTGCTCAATTATGGCTTTATTGGCTAGTAGTTCCGCTTCTGTCATGGTTTCTACATTGACTCCCTTTTTTTTAAGCCGACTAATTAAATCAGCTTCATCAATTCCTTTGCCCGCAATTCCTGCACGTACTAAGGCGATTTTGTTAGGTGCTATGTTTTGGGCAACAACATTATTGCTTATTAAAAAACTACTAAGAAACAAGTAAGCAACTAAAAAATTTTTCATTTTTTGTATTATTAATTTAATAAAAATCAAAGATAAGCATTTATTTTAAGGCCCTACTTACTGCACCATTATATGGCATAAAAATATGTACAACTAAATGTTTTCTATTGCTCACTACTTATTGTATTCTTTTCTACTTTAAGCACACACCCTAAAGATTCTAAAATTAATATATATTGATTTTGTTTAACCTCTTTTATAGTAGCATGCTGGCTTTTAAATGGGCCTGATGACAGTATCACCTTATCGCCTTTTTTCCATCCTTGTACCGAGAGGGTATAATCTGTTGGTCCATTAAGCCAAGCTTGTATAGCTTCTATTTCGTAATTGCGAACAATGGCTGGCTTACCCAACCAAAACAAATACTTAATAGCTCCCTCAACAAAAAATATTTTCTCTCTTTCAGCATCAGCCAATTGTACAAAAATATAAGAATTAAATAGCGGTATATAGACCAGTTTTTTTCTATCCGTCCAGCTGCTTATTTTTTTTATTAAAGGGCAATAAGCATTTATGCCTATGTCGTTTAGCTTTTGTGCTACCTTTTTCTCCCACCTAGGTTTTGTGTACACTACATACCATTTCATATTTATTACTTTGTGTTATTGTATTTGTGGTGTGTATTAAAATAAATCATATTGCCTCACATAGTAAAATAATTATAATCGCCAATGCAAAGATTTATTAGAAAAATTAGTTCGTGCCCGAAAATAAAAAATTAATATAAATTTAATCTTGTGTACAAATTTAGTAATAATTGTATGTTGAAATTTAAATTAAATAAAAAGGCAGATGCGAAAGAAAAAATTGAATAATAATAAATGGGCATTAAGGTGCAGTTAATTAAAAAATATCTCTAAAGAGTGTGGCTATTAATAGCATATTTTGTGTAATTGTTAGTTAACCTGGCTATCTCTTTAAGGTAACATTAAACAACCCCATCGCTATATCATTTTACCAAAAAAAACTTATAAATCGAGAATATGTACTATTTTCAACCCACTATAAAAACAAACCATGCAAACTGCTTCTAAAAAAGTTATCAATGGATGGGCTATGTACGATTGGTCCAATAGTGTTTACAACTTAGTCATCACTTCCACTATTTTCCCGGCCTACTATGAAGCAGTTACTGGTGATGGTAATGAAAATACACTCATTGATAAAATTAAAATTGGCGATTACGCGTTTCCCAATACTGCACTATATAATTATATACTAGCCATTGCATTTGTCATAGTAGCAATTATGTCGCCTATATTATCTTCCATTGCAGATTACAGAGGAAATAAAAAGCAGTTTCTACGTTTTTTTTGTACTATGGGTAGTTTGGCCTGCGCATCGCTTTATTTTTTTGACAGCAACCATATTATCGGTGGACTTATATCAGTAATAATTGCCTGCGTTGGCTTTTGGAGTAGCTTGGTATTTTATAATTCCTACTTGCCAGAAATTGCTGCACCCGCAGACAGGGATCACATTAGTGCTAAAGGATTTATGATGGGGTATATTGGATCTATACTTTTACAAATTATTTGTTTTGTGTTTGTATTAAAACCAGAACTATTTGGAATCACTGTTGGCAAAGCATCCCAAATTTCATTTTTATTAGTAGGTGTTTGGTGGATTGGATTTGGATGGTTGTCAATTTCAAGGCTTCCAAATAGTACAGGCGTAAAACGTGCACACAGTAAAAAATTATTTACACAAGGATATAAGGAAATACATAAAGTTTGGATTGAACTTAAAACACAGCCTATTTTAAAACAATTTTTAGTATCTTTTTTCTTTTACAATATGGGTGTGCAAACGGTCATGTTAGCCGCAACCTTGTATGGTAAAAGTGAATTAAACATACCTACCACCAATCTAATAATTGCAATATTAATTATACAATTAGTGGCCATACCAGGTGCACATTTAATGGCAAAATTAGCCAGCACTTGGGGTAATTTTAATACAATAATGGTAGCCATATTAATTTGGATTGGAGGCTGTATTATGGGTTACTACCTTCCTCGAAATAGTGTGCTACCCTTTTATAGTTTAGCCGTCATTGTTGGTTTCGTAATGGGTGGTATACAATCAGTAAGTCGAAGCACTTATTCTAAGCTCATGCCTCAAACACACGACACTACAAGTTATTTTAGTTTTTACGATGTTACTGAAAAAATCGCCATTGTGATTGGCATGTTTAGCTTTGGCTTTATCAATGAAATTACAGGATCACAACGAAACTCAGTATTGGCATTGTGCATATTTTTTATCATTGGATTTTTATTATTATATCGCACTTCAAAATTAAAAGGGCATGCAGGTATACAGCATTGAAACTGGAAAATTTAAATTAGATGGCGGCGCTATGTTTGGTGTAGTACCAAAAAGTATCTGGAACAAATTAAACCCTGCTGATGAAAATAATATGTGTAGCTGGTCCCTGCGTTGTTTGTTAATTGAAGACGAAAAAAAATTAATATTGATAGATAATGGCATGGGCAATAAACAAGATGCAAAGTTTTTTGGGCATTATTATTTACACGGTGATGATACACTAGATAAATCTTTAGCCCACCATGGCTTTACTAGAGATGATATTACTGATATTTTTTTAACCCATTTACATTTTGATCATTGTGGCGGAAGCATTGTAAGAGATGGTGACAAACTAGTGCCTGCATTTAAAAATGCAACCTACTGGAGTAATGAACAACATTGGAAATGGGCCACAGCCCCTAATGACAGGGAAAAGGCAAGTTTTTTAAAAGAGAATATTTTACCCATACAGGAAAGCGGGCAACTAAAATTTTTAAACCTCAACAAAAGTGTAGGAGAAAATCTCATACTCGCAACTCACGATTCTGCAATAACGACTAATCTTTCTTTTTACACAGTAAGTGGCCATACCGATGCCATGATGTTGCCTAAAATAAATTACAAAGGAAAAACAATTGTTTTTATGGCCGATCTTTTACCATCGGCTGCCCATATCCCATTACCCTATGTAATGGCGTATGATATGTTTCCCCTTATTACTTTACACGAAAAAAAAATATTTCTTACCAAAGCCCAACAAAATGGCATGGTATTATTTTTTGAGCATGACCCATTGATTGAATGTTGCAATTTACAAATGACCGAAAAAGGTATTCGGGTCAACGAAACGTTTAAGTTGAGTGATTTATAAAATTATTTTGTACTAATTAAGGAACTCAAAGGATGTCTTAAGTTTTTATAACTCATCATATCTATCTTAATAGTTCCTACAGCAATGGGGCTTTCGGCCCTAAGCAATAAATGGTTTGGATCGTCGCTTAACCAGGCGGTCATCTTTTCGCCTCCTTCAAAAATAGTTCCCTTTAATAAAAGTGGTCTAATTTTTATAGCGTTATATGTACCGTAACGGGTTTTAATTTTTTCTTTACCCATATATCTAATGTACATGTGAAAAACTTCATCGTCTAAAAACATATCAAAAAGAATTTTATCGTCTTTTTTATACTTATCAAAATTAATATTGCGTACATAATAAACCATACTTACTACATCCTGAATACAACCTGTAATTTTAAATACGCCATTAGTGCTTATTGCAGTATTTGCCGAATGATTAAAAGTTACGTTACTATATTTTTTATACCCGCCTTCATCAACATTTCGTATAAATTTATAAGGTATCAAATTAATGGTATCAATATAACTTTCGTATCGGTCTCTTACTTTAAAAAATCCATCAAAAAATGAATAGGAAGAACCTGATCCTACTAAATGATAAACCGCTTTACCGTTGTACTGATCTAGTACAGAAGTAAAAGTGGCTTCACCGGCGCCAATATACATACCCAATGTGTTATAAAATACTTTCATCTTCACTTCCTCCTCTGCTTTAAAGGCATTATTTCTAATATTGCAGGTATCATCAAATTGTGAAGAAAAACTTAAACTACAAAAACTGGCAATAAAAAAAAACATTTTAAAATATGACCTCATTTTTCTTTCTTTATTTTAATGCCTAAAATTAATAAACTTCCAATTAATGCAGGTATAAATAAGTTAATAAACCAAATGCCAAAAGTGGCGGTTAATATTCCAATAGTATTGCTACTATAAAAAAATAATGTTTTTGCAATGGTACCTCTAATGCCCAGTTCTGCAATTGCAATAGAGGGTATAATGGCCATAATCCAAAACATGATTGTAATCAACCAAAAACCAATCCAAAAATTTTGTTCAACCTCCAATATCTGAAGTATAAAGATGTATTGTAATAAAAATACTATGTACCTAAAGAAGGATAAAGAGAGCAGCCTTAACAAAATATTTGCATTGCAATTTTCTAATACATTGCTGTAAGTAGAAAATCGTTTAACGTAAGGGATTTTTTTTATCAACCGGGTTAAGCAGTTTAATTTAAAA
>CAMBEI010000004.1 GCA_945865645.1 Chitinophaga pinensis
ATAGATACCAAAGAGAGATTTACTGTTATTACACCTGAAGAAATGCATTTATCTGTTAATATGACAGACGAATTGAACAAATTGTTGCTGAACTACCTACAAAAAGGCAGACCACATGTTATTTTAAAAATGGATATTGTACAGGTTATAGATGAAGAAATGGCTGAAAATTTACTCAAAATTCAACAGCAATTTTATGAGCAAAAAAAATCTTTTGTAATCTGCAACCTACAAAAAGATGTGGTACAATTATTGGAGCAAAAAGGACTTTTGGAATTTATGAATGTAACTCCTTCTGAATCTGAAGCATGGGACATAGTTCAGATGGAAGAGATTGAAAGAGAAACGCTAGGCGACGAATAAATGAATAGGGATTAAGCAGCAATTAAATAGCTTATGTGGTCTTTATAATATCTACCACCCTTAAAAAAAGATACCAACAAAAAATAATTGTTAAACCCAAAAATTTGCTAGCCTTAACTATATTAGGAAATAACTCTGCGATTCCTTCTTTTAACAGAAGTGCAACTGCACAAGTTTTACAAACTCAGCATGAAAGTTTTTTAATTGACTGTGCAGAAGGGACACAAATGCAACTTTCTAAATACAAGGTAAAGCGCAGCAGAATAAATCATATTTTTATTTCTCATTTACATGGTGATCATTATTTTGGTTTAATTGGTTTACTTACAAGTATGAGCCTGCTTAACCGTACACAGGTGCTACATTTACATGCACCTCCCGAGCTAGAACAGCTTATTAGTTTACAACTAAATTTTGCTTCTACGCATCTTTCCTACCCCCTACATTTTCATCCCATATTTAAGGAAGGGGTAATTGTAGATGGGAAAAACATGACCGTATCCTGCTTTGCGGTACAGCACCGTATCGCATGCTGGGGATTTTTATTTAAACAGAAAAAAAATCCTAGGAAATTAGACCCTGATAAAGCAAAGATTTATGAAATACCAGCAGCTTTTTATGAAAAATTGCAACAGGGCGAAGATTATGTAACTAAAAAAGGTATTACTGTGCCCAATAAAGAAGTAACACTTCCTGCAACTAAGCCTAAGAGTTATGCCTATTGTGCCGATACCATCTATGATGAAACTATTGCCGAAAAAGTAAAAGGAGTAGACTTACTTTATCATGAAACTACCTATCTAAAAGATTTACATGAAAGAGCTGCAGCTAGGTATCACAGCACGACTATACAGGCAGCAGCCATTGCAAAAAAAGGAGTTGTAGAAAAATTATTAATTGGACATTTTTCCTCAAAGTATGAAACACTTGATGCCTTTTTACAAGAGACAAAGGAAGTTTTTGAAAATACGGAGTTAGCAATAGAGGGAGTTAGCTATATTATCTAAATCATTCTTTTATTTTTATAACGGTATTATATCCATCTGCCATTATCCAGATATAAAACTCAGCAAACCACTTACGCCAGGCCTGTTCATCATGATTGCTTTGTGTATCTATTAAGGAATAAACCATTGCGGATGATTTTTTTCCTAATGATTCCTGTACATCTTTTATGTTTTTTATATAATCTTTGCCTTCTTTTTCGCCAGCATAAAAGAAAAATTTACTATTAATTTTTGCAGCCAACGAATCGGTTAATAATTTTATGTCTGGGGCAATCCAAAAAGCGGGAGAAAAAATTCCTGCCTTTCCAAAAATTGCTGGATATTGAAGCATGGCATAATAACTAATCAATCCCCCCATAGAACTTCCTGCAATAATTGTATTTTCTTTAGATGAAAGTGTTCGATATTTTTTATCAACAGAAGGCTTCAGGTTTTCTACTATAAATTTAAGATACTGATCGCCTTCGCCAAATTGTTGAAAATAAAAGGGATTATATTCATTCATTCGTTTTGGCCCATTATCAATAGCCACAACTATGCAAGCCGGTTTTCCTAATTTGATCAGGCTATCCAAACATTCATCCACACCCCATTCGCCAAAGGCCGAAGTAAAATCATCAAAAATATTTTGGCCATCTTGCATATACATAACAGGATAATTATTGTTATTTTTTGCGTATCCTTCTGGTAAGTATATCCAGATGCGTCTTGACCTATTAAGTTGGGGAATAAAAAATGCCGTATCCATTATTTGCACCTGACTACTTGCGGTATGTAATTTGGGCATTGCTACAAAATCATCTTTCCATGCCTCAATATTTAGTTCAATAGTTGTGTCCGATTGTAATGTAAGTGATCGATTTGTTATTCCTTTTCCACTAGGTAGGCACTCTACTTTTTCCCATCCTCCTCGGGTACATTTAAATTCGTAATCACCACCTGGCAAGTCTATTGTAATATTATTATTAGCAGCAGAAAAAAAATAATTTCTATTAGCAGGATTCCATTCATTAAAATTTGAGGCAATAAAAATGGTATCCTTATTATGTTGCAGCGGAACCTGACTTAATTTAAATACAACTTTAAATTGTGCATCACTCCAATAAAAAGTGATTAAAAGAAAGAAGGTGCACAAAAAATATTTCATTACATATTTATTTATTCAGGTAGGATTTAATTTTTTGATGCACGCCATTACTTAAGGGTACTAGTGGCAATCGCAATACATTTTCTATTAATCCCAGTTCATATAAAAATGCTTTTACGCCTGCTGGGTTATTTTCTGCAAACAGCAGATCATTTCCTTCTAAGCATTTATAATGCAGTGGGCGAGCAGAAGCGAAGTCGTCTCTTAAGCAAAATCTAACCATATCAGAAAAGTTTTTTGGAAAGTTATTTGCAGCAACACTAATCACGCCATCCATGCCGCAGGCAATTAGTGGCAGGGTTAAATGATCGTCGCCACTTACAACTAAAAAATTATCGGGTCTATCCCTAAGAATATGCATGCATTGAACCATATTACCGCTAGCTTCTTTTATACCACAAATATTTTCTATTTCATTTGCTAAGCGTAAAGTGGTTTCTGCAGTAAGGTTACTTCCTGTTCGTCCAGGTACATTATATAAAATAACAGGTTTAGGACTTGCACTAGCAATATTTTTATAATGTTGAAAAATACCTTCTTGAGAAGGTTTATTATAATTAGGGCTTGCGCTTAAAACGGCAATAGCTTTATCAAGCGGAAAAATTTGCAAATTTTCCATAATTTCCTTTGTATTATTACCGCCAATACCAACTACTATTGGCACTCTCCCGTTTATTTTTTCATAAGTATAATTGATGATATCAAATTTTTCGGTGGTATCCAATGTTGGGGTTTCGCCTGTAGTACCTAGTGTAACGATATATTCAATACCGTTGTTGATGATAAAATCTATTAAATTTCCCAAGGCATCAAAATCTACTTCCATGGTAGATTTAAATGGAGTTACTATCGCTACGCCGGTGCCTTGTAGTTTTGATCGCAAATTCATAATATAATTTTTAGTGAAGTTATTGAGAACTGTTGAATTAAAGCAAAAGAAAAAGTCTCCAATACAATCTATTGAAGGGTTTTACGGACCGAACGGCTATTCACCTACAAGCGCATTAGAATAATTCACGAATAAGCAATTTACCTTCTTTTCCGATCCTGATGGTCTTCCTATTGAATTGTATAAAATTTAGTGCAAATTCTATATATTTGTCATAACCAAATTAAATAGTATGAAAAAATTAGTATCAGTTTTTTTTATGTCAACTTTATTATGTGCATGTAACAATGAAAATGAGAAAAAAGAACAAATCGAAAATGACAATGTTAAATTTTATAGCCGCGTATGGGAAGTTGCTATTAATGAAGGCAGAGTTAATATTTTAGATACTGCGTATGCTATAGATGTAGTTTTACATTCTGTTCCTGAAATTAAAGGAAAAGATAGTGTTAAAGCTTACTATGCGAACTATGTAAGCGGCTTTTCTAATAGAGAATTTATTGTTAAAGAAATTTTTGCTAAAGGAGACAAAGTAGTAAAATATTGGCAATTTAAAGGACTACACTCAGGTACTTTCTTTGGCATTCCTGCAACAGGGAAATCAGTTGACGTAATAGGGTGTACTATTGCTAAAGTTGTTGCTGGAAAAATAGTTGAAGAACAAGATTTTTTCGACAACTACGCTTTCTTACAGCAAATTGGAATTATACATTAATAGTATAAAATAATTTATAATAAAAAAGGCCCCCTCTTTTAGAGACGGCCTTTTTTGTTTATTCTATCATCTAATTGGGTGGTTATTGAATTTAAATAATCAATATCTTCTTGTTCACATAAAATGGAGTGTTTTGACGAGTATGGTGTGTTGTTAAATTGAGTATTTCTTCCCAAACTGACCTAAAAGAGGGTAAAAAGTGTGTAACCACAGTGTAATAGAGGTATAGACACGAACATAATACATTGAAAATAAATGAATTATGTTCAATTTTGCGGACCGGACGGGACTCGAACCCGCGACCTCCGCCGTGACAGGGCGGCATTCTAACCAACTGAACTACCGATCCAACTATTTTAAGATTTATATATATAAACTCATCCGTTTTTTACGGACCGCAAAGATAGGTTGCTTATTTTTCTACTCCAAAATTTTTATAAAAAAATTGTAACCCGTATTTTTACAAACTATCTTACTCACTTTAGCTAATCAAATAGCATTAAATTGTTAACTTAAACCCTAAAAAAAACATGATTGAGTTAAAAAAACGACAATTCCTCGACTTTGAAAAACCGATCAAAGAACTTTACGACCAAATAGAACAACTTAAAATAACCTCGGAAAAGTCGAAAACGGATATGAGTGGCGCTATGGCGATGCTTGAAGAGAGAATTATTGAAACAAAAAAACATATTACGGCCAATGTAACCCCTTGGCAAAAAGTGCAGCTAAGCCGCCACCCCGATAGACCATATACAATAAAGTACATTGTAAATATGTGTACCAACTTTATTGAGATGCATGGCGATAGGAATGTAAAAGACGATAAGGCCATGGTAGGCGGATTTGCTCAGTTAGGCGGCGAAACGGTAATGATTATAGGACAACAAAAAGGTACTAATACCAAAACTAGACAATTACGCAATTTCGGAATGGCTAATCCCGAAGGATACCGCAAGGCATTACGACTAATGAAACTTGCTGAAAAATTTAATAAACCAGTTATTACCTTAATTGATACCCCAGGCGCTTACCCGGGTTTAGAGGCTGAAGAAAGAGGACAAGGAGAAGCAATAGCTAGAAATATTTATGAAATGATTCGACTTAAAGTTCCGGTAATTTGTGTAGTTATTGGCGAAGGTGCTAGCGGCGGCGCATTAGGTATTGGAGTTGGCGACAAAGTGTTTATGATGGAGAACACCTGGTATACCGTAATATCGCCAGAAAGTTGCAGTAGTATTTTATGGCGTAGTTGGGATAAGAAAGAAACAGCAGCTGAGCAATTGCGCCTTACAGGAAAAGATATGCTTGGCTTTGGATTGGTAGATGGCGTAATTCCTGAGCCTTTAGGTGGCACCCATTGGGATTACCAGGGCGCTGCCAATATTTTAAAAGACTATTTATTGCCTGTAATAAAAGAATTAAAAGCAATAGACCCAGATGAAAGAATTAATCAACGGATTGAAAAATTTGGTAAAATGGGTTTTTGGGAAGAAATACCCGAAAATTCTTAACCCATTTTTTCTAATTCGTCTTTAAAAAATCACGAAGTGTTAAGTTAAAAAATTTATATGCTAAAAATTGGAGTCATAGGAGCTGGTCATTTGGGAAAATTTCATTTATCCAACTGGGCCGCAATTGATGGGGTGCAATTAGTTGGATTTACTGATATAGATGATGCAAATGCTGAACAGGTTACCCTAAAATATCAGATACCCCGATTTAGTGATGTTGAAAATCTAATTGACGCATGCGATGCTTTGGACATTGTAGCACCTACTTCCCTCCATTTTGAACTTTGCGAGCTGGCCATTAAAAAAGGTAAACATGTATTTGTTGAAAAACCTTTAGCCAACACCATGGAAGAGGCTAAAACATTAGTAAAACTAGCTAAGGAAGCTAATATTAAATTTCAGGTAGGGCATGTTGAAAGATTTAACCCCGCTTTTCTGGCATTAAAAGACCAGGTTTTACACCCCATGTTTATTGAAGTTCACCGCTTGGCTCAGTTTAACCCACGCGGTACAGATGTGAGCGTGATATTAGATCTTATGATTCATGATATTGATATTATTTTAAGCTTGGTAAAAAGTAATGTCAATTATATAAGTGCAAATGGTGTTGCTGTTATGAGCGACACGCCTGATATTGCTAACGTAAGAATAGAGTTTGATAATGGCTGCGTTGCCAATCTTACAAGTAGCCGAATATCTATGAAGAAAATGCGAAAAATGCGCTTATTTCAAAAAGATGCTTATATAGGTATTGATTTTTTAGAAAAGAAAACTGAAATCATTAGACTAAATATACCCGGCGATCGCAATGTTTTTACTTTTGATATAGATACCAATAATGGAAAAAAAACAATTGCTATTGCTAATCCTCCGGCAATGGAAGTGAATGCGATTAAAATGGAACTCGAAGAATTTAGAGATGCCATTGTTAACAATACAGAAACACCAGTAACCGTGGTAGATGGATTTCGTGCCATGGATGTGGCCCACCAAATTTTAGAAAAAATTAAAAATGCTACCCATCAATAATACATGAACTATTTTTCTAATCAGCACATCGCTTCACTGAAACAACCTAGAATAGATATTCGTTGGTATGCTTTAGGAGATTGTATAGCTAACATTATCTCCTGGATTAGTTTTTATTTTTTAAGAAAATATATTATTCAAGAAGCATTTGTAGTTGAGCATAAATTTTATTTAGGTATTGTAGTTTTTCCAAGCATTTGGCTTATTGTATATTATCTTGTTGGTAGCTATAAATCGGTATACAAAAAATCCCGCGTTATTGAGTTTTTAAATACAACTATTTATACATTTTTAGGAAGTATATGTGCTCTATTTTTATTATTAGTGCACGATGCAACATTGGACTATGCTATTTATTATAAAGAATTTCTTTCGTTATGGATAGCGCAAACTTTAATCACTTTTTGTGTTCGTTTACTATTTTTAAACTTCGCAAAATCGCAATTAAATACTGGTAAAGTTTTTTTTAATACCCTTATCCTAGGGTCCGGCAACAATGCATTAAAATTATATAATACTATACTTAATAATAAAGAAAAAACTGGTTACCATATTGTAGGTTTTGCTAATACAAATGGTTATTCCGAGCTTTCGATTCCAAATCATATCTCTAATTTTGGCACCACAGATAATATCGATGCAATCATTATCCAAAATAAAATTGAAGAAGTAATTATTGCAGTTGAAAAAAAAGAAAGAATACTTCTAGAGAAACTTTTAAAACAATTAAGTCATCATGAAATAAATATAAAAATTACCGCAGATACTGTAGATATAATTAGTGGCTCAGTTAAAACAAATAATGTACTCGGTATTTCACTTATAGAAATACAATCAGGAGTAATGCCGCAATGGCAGCAGCACATAAAAAGATTGCTTGATATAATAATAAGTTTATCAAGTATTTTAATTCTTTTCCCTTTATTTATTTATACAGCAATGCGTGTAAAATTATCTTCAAAGGGAAACTTGTTTTATAAACAGGAGCGTATTGGATATAAACGTCGTTCATTTATAATGATAAAATTTAGAAGCATGATTACAGATGCAGAAGTAAATGGGCCAGAACTTAGCAGTGAAAACGATCCTCGAATAACTAAATGGGGTAAGATTATGCGTAAATGGCGATTAGATGAACTACCACAACTAATAAATATTATTAAAGGAGATATGAGCCTAGTGGGACCAAGACCCGAAAGGAAATTTTATATAGATAAAATAATAATAGCACATTCAGAATATAATTACCTGTTTAAAGTAAAACCAGGACTAAGCAGTTGGGGTATGGTTAAATTTGGATATGCAGGGAATGTTGAAGAAATGATTGAACGTATGCATCACGATTTAATCTATATAGAAAATGTATCACTTGCTTTAGATTTTAAAATAATGTTACACACCATAAAAATAATATTATCCGCGAAAGGCAAATAAAAGGCTCATTATATTGATTATAACAATTGCACAGATTTTGTTATTTTTGATAAAATATCACGTCTTGAAAAGATTCTTCTTGTTACTAATTCTGTTTTACTGCCTACTACCTAACACCTACTGCCAAACTAACTCCTACTGGCAACAACAAGTAAATTATAAAATTGATGTAACCCTTAATGATGTTGATCATACGTTAGATGGTTTTGTAAAAATGGATTATCAAAATAACTCTCCCGATACCATTTATTTTATCTGGTTCCATGTATGGCCAAACGCTTTTAAAAATGATAATACGGCTTTTACAGATCAGGATTTAGAAAACGGAAGTACGCAATTTTATTTTAGTAATGCAGATAAACGAGGTTACATAAATCGACTTGATTTTAAAATAAATGGCAAGTCTGCTAAAACAGAAAACCACCCACAACACCAAGATATTATTAAACTTATTTTGCCAGAGCCGCTACCCCCAAATAAAAATATAAAAATTGAAACCCCCTTTTATATAAAAATACCTTTTAATTTTTCAAGAAGTGGACATATTAATCAGGCATATCAAATTTCACAATGGTATCCAAAGCCTGCAGTGTACGATTGTAAAGGCTGGCATCCAATACCATATTTAGACCAAGGCGAATTTTATGCCGAGTTTGGAAATTATGAAGTACAAATAACCTTGCCCAATAACTATGTTGTTGCGGCTACAGGTGAATTGCAAAATGAGGATGAAAAAGAATGGTTAAAAAATAAAAAAGAAACAACACAAGAAGTAGAAAAAGTAAATAAAAAAAAGAGCACTGAAGAGTATAAAATTAATTCTTACAAACAAACTAAAACCATTAAGTATAAACAAAATAATGTACATGACTTTGCTTGGTTTGCTGATAAAACCTATGCGGTAAAAATGGACACACTGCAATTACCATCAGGAAAAATAATTACTGCAAATGTCTTTTATTATAGCGAAAACAGTAATGTATGGAATAATAGTATTGCCTTAATAAAAAGAGCCATCCTGACTAAATGTAAATGGTTAGGCGAATATCCTTATAATATAGTAAGTGTTGTTGATGGGGGCAATGGCGGCGGCATGGAATACCCAACCATTACCTTACTCAAATCGGGTGGATCTGAAAAAAGGCTAGACTTTATTATTAACCACGAATTAGGCCACAACTGGTTTGAGGCTATTTTAGGAACAAACGAACGTGCACATCCTTGGATGGACGAAGGTATGAACACTTACTATGACAATAGATACGCCATACAACAATATGGCAATAATAATCTGGATATTATACAAACGAAATTTGCATTTATTAATAACAGAATGCCACTTAATATTCAGCATACTTTACTGCAAACACTAATTGGTATTAAAAAAGATCAACCTATAGAAACTATTAGTGAGAAATTTACTCCTTTTAACTATAACATGATCGCTTATGTTAAAACCGGAGATTGGATGAAATTATTAGAAGCCAAATTAGGGCAAAATTTATTCGACAGTTGTATGCAAGTTTATTACAATCGCTGGCAGTTTAAACATCCATACCCGGAAGATTTTAAAAAAGTAATAGAAGAAGTAAGCGGGAAAAATATGGACAGCCTCTTCAATCTCTTAAATAAAAAAGGACTACTTGAAAACAGAACAACAACTAAAGACATCAGGTTCACTTCTTTCTTTAGCTTAAAAGAAACTGATAAGCATAATTATATTTTTGCTGCTCCCGCCATTGGTTGGAATTTTTATGATAAGCTGATGGTTGGAGGATTGCTGCATAATTACACTATGCCTTCAACAAGGCTGCAATTTTTGGCTGCTCCACTGTATGCCACTAAAAGCAAACAGTTAAATGGTTTGGGAAGAATAAGCTACAGTTTATATCCTGGCAACAACGGGCAAAAGTTTGAACTGGCGCTTGCAGGCGCTACATTCTCTTATGATAATTTTACCGACTCTACAAATACCACACACAGTCAGGGGTTTTCAAAAATAGTGCCCTCAATAAAATTTGTATTTGCCAATAAAAATCCGAGAAGTAATATTAACAAGTTTATACAATGGAAAACTTTTTTGATTAATGAACAGGGATTGCTGTTTACAAGGGATACCATAAATCAAATAGACATTATTACTTATCCAACAGCTTCACGTTATGTAAATCAATTACAGTTTGTACTTGAAAACAACCGGGTATTGTATCCCTATAAAGGAGCATTACAAATAGAGCAGGGAGATGGTTTTGCCCGGGCCGCTTTTACAGGGAACTATTATTTTAACTATGCAAAAGGCGGCGGTGTGGATGTAAGGGTATTTGCCGGTAAATTTTTCTACCTGGGCGATAAAACATTTTTAAAAGAATTTGAAACGGACCGCTACCATTTAAACATGACCGGGCCAAAAGGTTATGAAGATTATACCTACAGCAATTATTTTGTGGGCAGAAATGAGTTTGATAAATTCTCAAACCAGCAGATCATGATAAGGGATGGTGGCTTTAAAGTACGCACCGACTTGTTAAGTGATAAGATCGGAAAAATAGATGACTGGCTGGCTGCTGCAAATTTTACCACTACCATTCCCAAAGCAATAAACCCTTTGTCAGTTTTACCTTTTGATCTTCCCATAAAAGCCTTTATAGATATCGGTACTTATGCCGGTGCCTGGAAGAAAAATGCGGCAACCGGCAGGTTTATTTATGATGCAGGCCTGCAACTGTCTTTATTCAAAAATATCGTTAATATTTATGTGCCCATCCTGTACAGCAAAGTGTATAGAGATTATGTAAAATCAACCATTACCGAAAATAAATTTTTAAAAACCATCTCTTTCAGTATTGATCTGCAAAATATCAACCTTAAAAAAATAGTACCGCAAATATCATTTTAGTATGGTAATAACCTACCTCACATATAAACAGGTTGATAAAAAAAAATGGGATGCCTGTATTGACAATGCATCCAATGGTTTAATTTATGGGTATTCATTTTACTTAGACAGCATGGCTAAGAACTGGGATGCTCTGGTGTTAAACGACTACGAGGCAGTACTGCCTTTAACCTGGAATAAAAAATATGCTATTTATTATCTGTATCAGCCGCCATTCACCGCCTGCCTTGGTATATTTGGGAATAAACTTAATGCCGAGACAGTTGCTGCATTTTTAAAAGCCATCCCTTCTAAATTCAGTTATTGGGATATTTATTTTAACCCCGGTAATTTTTTTGAGCTGAAAGAATTTACTTTATACGAAAGGATGAATTATGTATTACCGCTGAATTACAGTTATGAAAATATTTATACCCGATACAGGGATAACATAAAACGCAATATTAAAAAAAGTGAGAAACTTAATTTTATAATCAATAAAAACATTGCTGTAGCCGAAGTGATATTATTGGCAGAAGAACAGGCAAAAAAAATTAATGCTGTTGCCATCAAAGATTTTGATCAGTTTAAAACGCTGTATCAGCTTCTTTATAAAAAAGAAAAAGCTACAACCTATGGTGTATACACAAAAGAAAGGCAATTGCTGGCTGCTGCAGTTTTCCTGTTTTCGCACAACAGGGCTTATTATATACTGGTTGGCAATCATCCCGATGGTAAAACCCTGGGGGCTTCCCACGCAATCATCAATGTATTTATTAAAGACCATGCCGGACAAAATATAATATTGGATTTTGAAGGCAGCGATATTAAAAGTCTTGCTTTTTTTTACAGCAGCTTTGGCGCAGTGGAAGAAAAGTACAGCGCTATAAAATTAAACAGGTTGCCGGCTCCGCTTAAATGGTTTAAAAAATAATTAATTTTTTGACAGCAGATATGCAGCCATTATCAAATCAACAGGGCTGGTTATTTTAAAATTATTCTCCTCACCTTCCACTAAGTGCACTTTCAGTCCAAAAGCTTCTACAACAGCAGCCTCATCCATAAATTTATCTATATAATTAATTTGGTATGCTGGGATTAAAATTTTACTATGAAAAGTTTGCGGAGTTTGCACCTGTTTTACAGCAACTCTTTCTAATGCTTCATTTCCTTCCTCTGTAATTAAACGTAAACTATCCTTACTATCAATAACTGGAATTGCCGATCCCCTTTCTATGGCTGTATCGTAACATCGTTTAATTAAATCTATGCTTACCAAGCAACGCACGGCATCATGAACAAAAATAATACACTCTTCCTGTATCAATTTTAATCCATTTTGTACCGAATGAAATCTTGTCCTGCCGCCAACTGCAATTTGTATTCGGCTGTAATCAAAAAAAGCATCAATAATCGACTGCCCTTGGGCCACATGGTCTTCTGGCAACACAAGAATAATTTTCAAATCATGGTATGACAGTAAAAAACTTTTAATAGTATAATACAAAACAGGCTTGCCTTGTAACAATAAAAATTGTTTAGGTATTGAACTGTTCATCCTGCTTCCGGTTCCTCCGGCAACAATAATGGCGTTTTTTTTCATAGTTATTTAACTATCTGCACTATGAGTAATTTTTTATTAAAAAGTATTAACCAAATGTTACAAAAATTAATCTTTATAAATGCCTGTAAATTTTTCTCCCTCACTTGTTTTCATTGCCCTATACATACCAGCACTATTAAAAACCATGGCAACATTTCCATGTGCATCAACCCCAATCATTCCGCCTTCGCCATTTAATTTTACTAATTTAACATGTACTACTTCATGTATGGCTTCGGCTAAACTCATCCCTTTATATTCTATTAAACAACTTACATCATATGAAGCAACAGCACGAATAAATGGCTCGCCGTGACCGGTACAGCTTATTGCGCAAGTTTTATTATTAGCATAGGTGCCTGCGCCAATTAATGGGCTATCGCCAATACGGCCATATTTTTTATTAGTCATACCCCCAGTACTAGTAGCACCAGCAATATTTCCATTTTTATCGCAGGCAACTGCACCAACGGTTCCAAATTTTTTATCTTTCATCAATTCTTCCACACCAGTATGTGTATGATCGAGTGAATAATTATCACTGTCTCTAATTTGTTTCCATTGGTCATATCTAAACTGAGAAAAAAAATATTCATCAGGTTCTAATTTAATTCCTTGTTTTATAGCAAAATCATTTGCTCCTTTGCCACTTAAAAAAACATGATTGCTGTTAAGCATAACTTCTGTTGCCAGTACTATAGGATTACGCACATTTCTGATACCTGCAACAGCGCCCGCCAACAAATCCTTTCCGTTCATTATTGCTGCATCCATTTCCTGCAAACCTTTTTTAGTAAAAACAGCCCCTCGCCCTGCATTAAATAATAGATTGTCTTCTAAAATAACAATAGATGCTTTAACTGCGTTAACTGCCGAACCTCCTTCTTCTAATATCTTATAACCAACTGCCAGTGCATCTTCCAGACTACTAATATATGCCTGCTCCAAAACCGAAGTCATATCCTCTTTTAAGATAGTGCCTGCTCCTCCATGAATAGCTAATGAAAATTCTTGCATATACGTAAATGGTTATTTATTATTACTCAAAATTATCTAATTTATCTAAATAAACCATCCATAATTTTAGTTAGCTCAATAAAATGAAGCTAAATTCAAGTAGCTATCTAATTATAAAAAATGTAATTACCAATATTTAGGATATGATATCTTTTTGTTTTAAGAACCCCGCAGAATAAAAAAATGAAAGGAGTAATAAAAATTAAGATACCAATTTTTTACATTCCGTTATTAGTCTCCCTTTATCAATAGCAACAGTACCCACTTCTTCGCAAACTAACCCTCCGGCAATATTAGCCATTTCGGCCATAATTTTAACGTCATTAGTAGCAGCAAAAACCAATGCAGCAATAGCTATTACTGTATCTCCAGCACCACTAACATCTGCTATACTTCGTATATGCGTTGGAATAATAACTGCCTGATTATCTTGTTGATAAAAAACTCCCTGCTCAGATAAAGTAATTAATGAAATGCGGTGTTTAAGTTTATCCTGTAACAAAAGATGTATATCTTTAAGTACATTGATATTCATTTCTTCGCATAAAATATTTAATCCTTCTTTAACTTCTTTAAGGTTGGGTTTAAAAATATCAACTCCTTGATATGCGAAGAAATTTTTTCGTTTAGGATCAACTGCAGTAAGGATTTTATTTTTTTTACATAAAGTTATAATTCGCTTAATAGTATTTTCGGTAAGTACCCCTTTATTGTAATCTTCTATAATTACAAGGTTTGGATTTTCAGTAGCAATATAATTTTCAAATGCGAACAGCAGCTTCTCTTCATCCGTTGCGATCATATCCGTTGTTATTTCAGCATCAAGGCGCATCATATGCTGATTTCGACTGATGATACGAATTTTGTTGGTAGTGATTCGATGTTCACTTTGCACCAGGTATTGAGTATTGATATTATTTACCTTAAGTAATTCAGTTAATTGATCTCCATTCTTATCTTTACCCAAAACACCAATCATGCTTACTTGTGCACCAAGCGATATAAGATTTAAGGCAACATTACCTGCACCACCGATTCGATGCTCTTTTTTGCTTAATGCAACAACAGGTACTGGTGCCTCCGGAGAAATGCGATCAACGTTGCCCCACCAATAAGTATCGAGCATTACATCGCCTATTACGGCAACTTTTAGTTGTGTAAACTGATGAAATAATTTATCAAAATCGATAACGGTCATAAATTATTAATCTTTTTTCTGGTTTCCTATTGAAAGATAGTAAACAGGAATCCCTAATAGAACGATTCCTAATCCAATGCCTGCATAAACTGGTTTTATAATTATTAGAAACACACAAAACACCAATGCCATAATTATATATACCGCGGGCAGAAGTGGGTAACCAAAGGCCTTATATGGTCTTTCTGCATCGGGCCTTGTTTTTCGTAATTTAAAAATGCCTATAATAGTGATGGCATAAAACAATACAACTACAAATGCAATCATATCTAGCAAGTCGCCGTATTTACCACTCAGACAAAGAATAGAAGCCATTACAAATTGTGCCCACAAAGCATATTCAGGCACAGCATATTTGTTTAATGTGGCAGCTTTTTTAAAAAATAATTTATCTATAGCCATAGCATTGTATACTCTAGCTCCGGCCAATATCAATCCATTATTACATCCAAACGTAGATATCATAATCATGATAGCGATAACGATAGTACCTGCATTTCCAAAAATAGCATGAGAAACTGTTACAGCAACACGATCATTTTCGGCAAATGCAATTTCGTTTAAAGGCAAAACAGATACATACATTAAATTAGTAGCAACATAAATTATCGTAACTATCAGAGTTCCAAAAAATAGGGATAGTCCTATATTTCGTCTGGGATTTTTTACTTCACCTGCAATAAAAGTTACATTATTCCAAGCATCGCTACTAAAGATAGACCCTACCATCGCCGCTGCAATAGCACCAATCATTCCTGTTCCCATAATACCTGTCCAGGATGATGTATCTTTTCCCCATCCCTTCATAGAAAAAGCTTCAGTCCAATTTGCATTCCATATTTCTGTTTTAGCCGCTAGAATAAACCCAAAAATAATTAATCCGAATAAGCTAAATAATTTGGTAGTGGTAAAAACGGTTTGAATAATTTTACCATTTTTAATCCCTTTTGTATTGATAAAGGTTAATAACGCTATTAACAGAATGGCTACAATTTGCGCAGCCGAAATTTGTATAAATTCCAAATCAAATAAAATATTTTTTTCACTTAGAGCAGGAATTATATAAGCTGCAAATTTACTAAAAGCAACCCCTACTGCTGCGATAGTTGCGGTTTGTATTACTGTAAAAAAACTCCAGCCATACAAAAACCCTGCTAGTGGGTTGAAAGCTTCTTTTAAATATACATATTGTCCGCCTGCTTTAGGAAACATGGCACTCAACTCTCCATAACTTAAAGCAGCAGTTAGGGTCATAAAGCCAGTAATAACCCATACGGCAATTAGCCACCCAGTGCTACCCACATTACGGGTAATATCAGCACTCACAATAAAAATACCGGATCCAATCATAGAGCCCGCAACAATCATTGTAGAGTCCAACAAACCTAATGTTGGTTTAAAAGAAGCATTTTGTTCAGCCATGGTTAGTTTATTTTATTTAATATAAAAAGCAAAACATGTAGTTCCATATAGCAACAAGATATAAAAAATGTACGAATTTATACTACTAAAAAGCAGAAAAAAAATAACAGGTCTGGTGTTGAGGTTTCCCAAAAAAAATCTGTAGTTATTTAAACCTAAGATTTTATTACTTTGAAGAGGCTTTCATTTTAGTATTCATGCCTTTAATTACATCATTGGTAATATTTAAGCTGCTATCTTTAAATACCATATAATCTAACCCAGTACCGGTTGTAAAGATGTACATAAATTTTTTATCTTCGTTATATGCTGTTAAAAACTCTTTTAATTTTTTTTGAATATCATCCATTATAATAAAACTTTTTTCATTAAGTTTTTGGCTCAGCTCTTGTTTTTTTGCATCAATTTTTTGTTGTTGGTCAATAAGTTTTCCTTGAAAATCCTGTGCAGATTCTTCGGTAATAGCAGCGCCTCTTTTTAAAAAAGATTCTTTTTGTGCCTGTAATCCCTTGTACCCATTTTCTTGCTCCTGTTCAATTGCTTTCATTTCGGCCTCCAACTCTCTGCGTCTTTCCTTTATAAAAGTTATGTTTTGATTCAAACTATCAAGCTCTACATAAGCGAGCGGCGGCCTGTTGCCATTGCCACCCTTTGTTAAATAACTACTGCCAAATTTAGCTGCTCCTGCTTCGGATTTTTTACCCAAAAAATTATAATAATATAAATAGCCAACAGCAGCCAACAAAATAATATTTAAAACGAGAGGTAAATTTTTCATCATGCATTTTTATTTGTTGGCAATATACTTACAAACTGTTAGAGGACAATGATTTTGATTATTTTTAGTAAAGGGTTAACTGAATTTATTGACCTAATTATTTTTAATAAGGCCTTGTAAGCTCCTCCAATAAAAATAATATTATATTATTGCTCCGGTCATCTAAATTTGTATATTATTTTATTAAAAATAATATACAAAAAAGTAATGATATTAAAAATACTTACAGTGGCCGGACTAGCAACTTTTGAAATATATGCAGCCATTCCTATAGGTTTTGCCTTTGGCTTATCACCATGGATCGTATTTTTTGCAAGTGTTGTTGGAGGGTTAATTGGTGTATTTGTGGCCGCTTTTTTGGGTGATAAGATCAGAGCATTATTTCATAAAGTAAAACCAACTGAGGAAAATGCTAAAAAAAAGCATCCGGCTATTTTTCGACTTTGGAATAAATATGGTATCATAGGGTTAGGATTTTTAGGTAGTTTTTCTGTAGGAGCACCTATAAGCATAGCAGTTGGCATTGGTTTAAAAGCCGACATCAGAAAATTAATTACCTGGTGCTGCATCGGAGTTGTTGCACGATGCATCGTATTTACCCTTGTTGGTTTTTATGGGTTACAACTTTTTTAAGTGATATTATATTTTACCAATTAGTATTTTTTATTAACCCCCATTACTTCAATGGTTACCAATAAAAAAGGAGTAATAAACTAATCTTACTCCTATATTAACTTTAAACATTAAATGTTAAACGATTAGATTATTCTTCATCATCAAAGCTCATGGCTTCTTTGGTTGTCATCAACAGTTCGTATTCTTCTTTGCTTCCTACGATCATGTTTTGAAACTCACGTAACCCTGTGCCGGCAGGAATATGATGTCCAGTAATAACGTTCTCTTTTAATCCAAGCATCTCGTCTGTTTTCCCTTGTATGGCAGCAGAGCTTAGCACTTTGGTTGTTTCCTGGAAAGAGGCCGCAGAAATCCAGCTATGAGTGCCTAAAGAGGCTTTGGTAATACCAAGCAACAAAGGCGATGAGGTCGCTGGTGAAGCATCTCTAAATTCGGCTAATTTTTTATCTGCCCTTCTTAAAAATGAATTCTGTTCCCGTATATCACGCAGGGTAACAATTTGACCAGATTTTAATTTTGTGCTATCTCCGGGTTCTACTACAACTTTTTTATCATAGATGTAATCATTCTCGGTATTAAAATCTAAGCGATCTTCTGTATCTCCTTCTAAGAATTTAGTATCTCCAGCATCTTCAATTCTTATTTTACGCATCATTTGGCGAACAATTACCTCAACATGTTTATCGTTTATTTTTACACCCTGTAATCGATAAACTTCTTGAATTTCATTTACCACATATTCCTGAACTGCAAATGGTCCTTTAATAGCTAATATATCAATTGGTGCAGTTTGTCCGTCACTTAGTGCAGCACCGGCTTTTACAAAATCGCCATCCTGTACCAAAATCTGACGACTTAATGGAACTAGATATTTTTTAACCACGCCATCTTTTGCTTCAACAATAATTTCTCTGTTACCACGCTTAATGGCACCAAAAGCAACTACGCCATCAATTTCGCAAACAACAGCAGGATTACTTGGATTACGCGCCTCAAATAATTCGGTAACGCGAGGCAGACCACCGGTAATATCTTTTAGTTTGCTTAATACCCTTGGAATTTTAACTAATACTTGTCCACTTCTTACATCACTACCTTCTTCAACCACAATATGTGATCCTACGGGTAAGTTATATAATTTCTTTTCCTTACCATCAACAATAATAACAGGTAATTTAGTTTTATCTTTTGTTTCAATAACTACTTTTTCACGATGTCCTGTTTGTTCATCCGCTTCATCACGATAGGTAATTCCTTCGATCAAACTTTCAAAATGAATTTTACCATGTACTTCAGCAACAATTACATTATTAAATGGATCCCAAGTACAAATCACATCACCTTTGGTAACTTTTTGTCCGTCTTTAACATTTAGTATAGCACCATAAGGAATATGGGCTGTATTTAATAAACGATCGCTTTTAACATCAATATTTCTTATTTCACCGGTACGTCCAATTACCACATGTATTTTTTTACCGTTATTATCCTCGGTATGCACTGTACGTAGTCCATCAAACTGAATTGTACCATCAAATTTAGCGGGCAATGTTGATTCAACAGAAGCAGACCCAGCCACACCACCCACGTGGAAAGTACGTAAGGTTAACTGAGTACCTGGTTCACCGATAGATTGTGCTGCAATAATACCTACTGCATCGCCACGTTGTGCTAGCATTCCGGATGCGAGGTTTTTACCATAGCATCTAACACAAACACCGCGTTTGCTTTCGCAGGTTAATACAGAACGTATTTCAACAGTTTCAATTCCACTTTCGTCGATAAGCTTGGCCATTTCTGCACTTATTTCTTCTCCTCCACTTATCAATAATGCTTCAGTAACTGGATGAAAAACATCGTGCAATGACATACGTCCTTCAATTCTATCGCTTAAAGTTTCAATAATATCTTCATTATCTTTTAATGCTGAAGTTGCAATACCACGAAGTGTGCCACAATCTTCTTCATTAATAACCACATCCTGACTAACGTCAACTAGGCGTCGGGTTAAGTAACCCGCATCGGCAGTTTTAAGTGCGGTATCGGCCAACCCTTTACGGGCACCATGAGTAGATATAAAGTACTCCAATACACTCAATCCATCTTTAAAGTTGGCAAGGATAGGATTTTCAATAATCTCGCTACCGGATGAACCTGATTTACGAGGCTTAGCCATTAAACCCCTTAACCCAGCGAGCTGTTTAATCTGCTGTTTGCTACCACGGGCTCCACTATCAAGCATCATATAAACTGAATTAAATCCTTGCTTATTTGCGGCTAATTCCTGTATTAATGTTTCGGTTACTTTAGTATCCACACGACTCCAGATATCAATAATTTGATTGTAGCGTTCGTTGTTGGTAATCAATCCCATGTTATAGTTATCCCACACTTCAGCAACTTCTGTTTGAGCATTCTCAACCAGCAGACCTTTAATTTCGGGAATAATCAGATCATTAATGTTAAAGGATAGTCCACCACGGAATGCCATACGATATCCCAATGTTTTAATATCATCCAAAAATTTAGCAGTGATAGGAACACTTGTCCACTTGATAATATCTCCGATAATTTCGCGCAATGCTTTCTTAGTTAATAAAGCATTAATGAATCCTACTGTTTTTGGAACGTGTTGATTAAATATTACACGACCTACAGTTGTTTCAATTAATTTATTTGTTAAACTACCATCTGGATTACGGAAATCAGCTTTCACTTTTATATTGGCATGTAAATCAATCACTTTTTCGTTGTAGGCAATAATTACCTCTTCAGCAGAATAAAAAGATTTACCCTCACCTTTTACAATTTCATCTTTAGTAGATTTTTTACCCTTGGTAATATAATACAATCCAAGTACCATGTCCTGTGACGGAAGGGTGATTGGCGTACCATTTTGCGGGTTTAAAATATTGTGAGAAGAAAGCATTAATAATTGGGCTTCCAAAACAGCAGCACTACTCAAAGGCACGTGAACCGCCATTTGATCACCATCAAAATCGGCGTTAAAGGCCGTAGTTACCAAAGGGTGTAATTGTATTGCTTTACCTTCTATTAATTTTGGTTGAAAAGCTTGAATAGACAACCGATGAAGCGTAGGGGCTCTGTTAAGCATAACTGGGTGACCTTTCAAAATATTTTCAAGAATATCCCAAATGATTGCTTCTTTTTTATCAACCAACTTACGTGCACTCTTTACCGTTTTCACAATGCCTCTTTCAATAAGTTTACGAATAATAAACGGCTTAAATAATTCTGCCGCCATATCTTTTGGTAACCCACACTCATGCATTTTTAACTCAGGACCTACCACAATAACCGAACGACCAGAATAGTCAACACGCTTACCTAATAAGTTTTGACGGAACCGACCCTGCTTACCTTTTAACACATCACTTAATGATTTCAATGCACGTCCACCTTCTGCTTTTACAGCATTTGATTTACGGCTGTTATCAAACAAGGAGTCAATTGCTTCTTGTAACATACGTTTTTCATTACGTAGAATTACTTCGGGTGCTTTAATCTCTAATAATCTTTTTAAACGGTTATTACGGATAATAACTCGACGATACAAATCATTAAGATCAGAAGATGCAAAACGTCCGCCATCCAAAGGAACTAATGGACGTAATTCTGGTGGAATTACAGGAATGTATTGCATAACCATCCACTCGGGGCGATTGTTAATTCTAGTATTTGCATCACGGAAACTTTCTACAACACTTAATCTTTTTAAAGCATCTGCTTTACGTTGTTGAGATGTTTCATTAGCAGCCGAATTGCGTAAATCAAAACTTAACTGATCTAGATCAATACGCTTTAACATATCATGCACAGCTTCAGCACCCATTTTGGCGATGAATTTGTTTGGATCTTCATCAGGCAAATGCTGATTATCTTTTGGTAATGTATCTAATATATCAAGGTATTCTTCTTCTGTTAAAAGATCAGCATATTTCTGTCCTTTATCGGAACGAATACCTGGTTGGATAACTACGTAACGTTCATAATAAACGATGCTCTCTAATTTTTTAGAGCTGGTTCCTAATAAGTACCCAATTTTATTTGGCAAAGATTTAAAGTACCAAATATGAACAACAGGTACAACCAATTTGATATGTCCCATTCTTTCGCGACGTACTTTTTTTTCTGTCACTTCCACACCGCAGCGATCACATACAATACCCTTATAACGGATACGTTTATATTTGCCACAAGCACATTCGTAATCCTTTACCGGCCCAAAAATTCTTTCGCAAAACAAGCCATCTCTTTCAGGTTTATAAGTACGATAATTAATGGTTTCAGGCTTTAAAACTTCACCATAGCTTTTTTCCAAAATACTATCTGGAGAAGCCAACCCAATTGTGATTTGAGAAAATGTTGGCCTTGGACGGTTTTCTTTTTTGAATGCCATATTTGTAGTAGATAAATTTTAAATAATAACTTTTACTAATTCAAAAGTAAAAATTCAAAGAATGATTTGATTTAACTTTTGATTTTTGACTTCTTAGTCAAACTTTAAATCTAATCCCAATCCGCGTAATTCATGAACCAGAACGTTAAACGATTCAGGAATGCCGGATTTTGGAATATTATCACCTTTTACAATTGCCTCGTAGGTTTTCGCTCTTCCGATTATATCATCAGATTTAAGCGTTAACAACTCCTGCAAAATGTTAGAAGCGCCATAAGCCTCAAGCGCCCAAACCTCCATCTCACCAAAACGCTGTCCACCAAATTGAGCCTTCCCTCCCAACGGTTGTTGAGTAATTAAACTGTATGGTCCAATTGAACGGGCGTGCATTTTATCATCAACCATGTGATGTAACTTAATAATATAGATAATACCAACGGTTGCTTTTTGATCAAAGCGATCACCAGTTTCTCCATCATATAAATAAGTATGACCAAATTTAGGTAACCCTGCTTTTGTAATTTCGGCATCAATTTCAGCAACGCTTGCACCATCAAAAATTGGTGTTGCAAAACGAACTCCTAATTTTTCGCCAGCCCAACCAAGCACTGTTTCATATATCTGTCCCAGGTTCATACGACTTGGTACACCCAATGGATTCAACACGATATCAACCGGAGTTCCATCTTCCAGGAAAGGCATATCTTCTGCACGAACTATCTTGGCAACAATACCTTTGTTACCGTGACGGCCAGCCATCTTATCACCCACTTTTAGCTTACGCTTAATAGCCATGTAAACTTTTGCAAGTTTTAGTACACCGGCTGGTAATTCATCGCCAATTGAGATGTTGAATTTTTCACGCTTATATCTTCCTAATTCTTCGTTAAACTTAATATTGAAATTATGTAGTAATACATTAATTAGTTGATCTATTTTTTGATCCCCACTCCAGCCAAGAGGATTAACGTTTTGATAATCGATGTTTGCTAAATTCTTCGCGTTAAACTTAGCTCCTTTTCCAATTAACACTTCTCCAAAATTATTACTAACACCTGCGCTGCTCTTATCTTTCAACAAAGTTTGTAATTTGTTGACTAATAATTCCATTAAATCAATTTCATTCTTCTCATGTGTTTTTTCAATCTTATCCATCTGTGCCTTCTCTCTCACCTTTGCATTCTTATCTTTCTTAGCACGTTGAAATAATTTCTTGTCAATGATAACACCTTCTGTACCACTTGATGCTTTTAAAGAAGCATCTTTTGCATCCCCTGCTTTATCACCAAAGATGGCGCGTAATAATTTCTCTTCTGGGGTAGGATCACTTTCGCCTTTTGGAGTTATTTTACCAATAATAATATCACCTTCTTTAACATGAGCACCAATACGAATAATACCATTTTGATCAAGATCTTTCGTCGCTTCTTCACTAACGTTAGGAATATCTGCTGTCAATTCTTCTTCTCCCAATTTGGTATCTCTTACTTCAATTTCAAATTCAGTAATATGTAATGAAGTAAACAAATCTTCTTTAACTACTTTTTCACTAATCACAATCGCATCCTCAAAGTTGTATCCTTTCCAAGGCATGAAAGCTACTTTCATATTTCTACCCAAAGCGATTTCTCCTCCTTTAGTTGCATAACCTTCGGTTAAAAATTCGCCTTCGCTAACTTTTTGTCCTTTAACAACTGCAGGGCGAAGGTTAATACAGGTTTCCTGATTTGTACGAACAAACTTAGTTAATTTGTAAATAATTAAATCTTCGTCAAAACTTACTAATTGCTGCAGATCACTTCTTTTGTAGCGTACATGAATTTCATTTGCATCCACATATTCAACAACGCCTTCACCATCTGCATGAATTTGGATCCTTGCATCGCGGGCGGCTTTACCTTCCAAACCAGTGCCCACAATTGGAACTTCTGGTTTAATTAATGGTACTGCCTGACGTTGCATGTTAGAACCCATGAGGGCACGGTTAGCATCATCATGCTCTAAGAAGGGAATGAGTGAAGCACTTAAACCAACAATTTGGTTAGGAGCCACATCCATGTATTCCACTTCAGTTTTATCTAAAATTGGGAAATCCCCTGTTTGGCGGCTTTTAATTCTATCATCAACAAAATTTCCTTTAGAATCCATTTCAATATTCGCCTGAGCAATTTTGGCTGTATCTTCTTCTTCAGCACTCAGGAAAGTAATTTTCTTCATATCAGCCTTACCATCAGTAACCTTATGGTATGGTGTTTCAATAAAGCCCATATCATTGATTTTGGCATGTACACAAAGTGTAGATATCAAACCAATATTTGGTCCTTCTGGAGTTTCAATTGTGCATAAACGGCCGTAATGAGAGTAGTGAACGTCACGTACTTCAAAACCGGCACGCTCTCTACTTAAACCTCCGGGTCCTAGAGCGGAGATACGACGCTTATGCGTGATTTCACTTAAAGGATTTGTTTGATCTAAGAATTGCGAAAGTTGTGAAGTCCCAAAGAATGAATTAATAACCGAAGATAAAGTTCTTGCGTTGATCAAATCAACAGGAGTAAACACCTCGTTATCACGTACGTTCATGCGTTCCCGTATAGTACGAGCCATACGGGATAAACCAACACCAAACTGAGCATATAATTGCTCGCCCACGGTACGTACACGACGATTACTTAAATGATCAATATCATCAACTTCACTTTTGCCATTGGTTAACAATACCAATGTTTTAATGATGGCGATGATATCATCTTTGGTTAATACTTTTTTAGTAATAGGAAAATTAAGACCTAGGCGACGATTAATTTTATAACGCCCTACTTCGCCTAAATCGTAACGCTTATCACTAAAGAATAATTTATCAATAATACCACGAGCAGTTTCATCATCAGGGGCATCAGCACCACGCAATTGTTTGTATATAAGCTGTACTGCTTCTAATTCACTGTTGCTAGTATCTTTATTTAATGTATTATAGATGATTGCATAATCACCACTCACTTCTTCTTTTTGAATAAAAACGCTTTTAGCTTCCATTTCGATAATCAAAGAAATATTGGATGCATCTAATACAATATCTCTTTCTAAAATAATTTCATTTCTTTCTATAGAAACAACTTCACCAGTATCTTCATCCACAAAATCTTCCACCCAAGTACGCAATACACGTGCAGCTAGTCGTTTGCCTATGCATTTCTCCAAACTTTTTTTATCGGCTTTAATTTCATCAGCCATACCAAATAACTCTAGTATGTCTTTATCAGTTTCAAAACCTATAGAACGCAATAATGTAGTAACGGGGAATTTTTTCTTACGATCAATATATGCAAACATCACATTGTTGATATCTGTTGCAAATTCCATCCAGGCTCCTTTAAAAGGAATTACTCTAGCAGAGTAAATTTTGGTACCATTAGGGTGCACCGACTGTCCGAAGAACACACCAGGTGAACGGTGCAATTGACTAACAACTACCCTTTCAGCACCATTAATAACAAATGTGCCACGAGGTGTCATGTAAGGTATATTACCTAAGAACACATCCTGAACAATTGTTTGAAAATCAACGTGCTCTTCGTCATTACAGCTAAGGCGTAATTTAGCTTTTAAGGGGACTGCATAGGTTAACCCTCTTTCAATACACTCTTCAATAGTATAGCGTGGCGGATCTACGAAATAGTCCAAAAATTCCAGTACAAAAATGTTACGGGTATCTGTAATAGGAAAGTTTTCCTTGAATACACGGAACAAGCCCTCCACATTACGCTTGTCGGGAGTTGTTTGTAATTGAAAAAAATCTTTAAACGATTGAATCTGGATTCCCAGTAAATCGGGTGTTTCCGCTAAGAATTCAATTTTACCGAAATTGAAACGTTTAGCAGCGGGTGTTTTAGTTGCAGACATATTGTAATTAAGACTTTTAAGTGTGCAGAAGATCCTTTATTTTAGCGTGTTAACGCAACTTTCGTTGCTAACCCTAAATTAAAGGACGGCAAAGGTAGGGATTATTTTTCTATTTATTGATTACGATATACTATTTTTTGAATAATTTGAAGGATTTTTAACTATTACTTAATTTTTAACTTAATTTATTGTTTTTTATGCCCTAAATTTAATAAAAAAGGCTAGGAATCTCTTCCTAGCCTTTAAATTTATTTTAAAGAACTAATTAAGCAACCTCAACATCGGCACCAGCTTCAGTTAATTTTGTTTTAATTTCTTCTGCAGTTGCTTTATCAACACCTTCTTTAACTGGCTTTGGAGCGCCATCAACTAAATCTTTAGCTTCTTTCAACCCTAATCCTGTTAATTCTTTAACGATTTTAACGATCGCTAATTTGTTAGCTCCAGCAGCTTTCAAGATAACATCAAAAGATGTTTTCTCTTCAACAGCAGCAGCACTATCGCCACCACCTGCACTAACAACGACTGCAGCAGCAGCTGGTTCAATGCCATACTCTGATTTTAAAAATTCTGCTAACTCTTGTACTTCTTTTACTGTTAAGCCTACTAAATTTTCAGCTAATGCTTTTACGTCTGCCATAGTGTTTGTTTTTTTCCGGCTTCATGCCCCGTTTTGTGGGGTCCGTCGGAGTGTTTTAAAAAAATTGTTACTTTTTATTTAATGAGCTAATTAACTGGTAGGGCTAATATGCTAATTTCAAATTATTACAGTTTTAGTTATAACTAAGCCTGTGGTTCTTCAGCTGCAGGTTCTTCCGGAGTAGCTTCTTTTACTACTGGTGTTTCTACTGCAGGTGCTTCGGCAACTGGTGCAACTTCTACAACTTCTACAATCGGTTTGGCAAATACTTCAGCCACTGCTTCTTTTGCTGCATCTTTATTTTGTAATGCCCCCAATACACGTTGTATTGGCGATTGCAATAATCCAATTACTTCACCAATTAATTCATTCTTGGTTTTAATTTGGGTTAACGCTTTAAGTTGATCGTTACCTACAAATATATCTCCATTAATGAAAGCAGCTTTCAGCAAAGGCTTTTCGTTGTTGTTTTCTTTACGAAAAGTACTGATGATCATGGCTGGTTCTTTTGGATTTTCGCTAAACATCAAGGCTGTTACCTGATGTAGGGAATCAAAAACACCGCTATATTTTTCAGCATCCAAGCTTTCTAATGCTTTTTTAATAAGTGTATTTTTGGCCACTTTCATTTCCACTTGTTTATTAAAACAATGGTTACGTAATTTGCCAATTTGTGCTACGGACAAACTTTCTGTATCGGTTATGTAAAAGTTATTATATTGAGAAAACTTGCCTTTCAGCACCTCAATCACTTCATTTTTTTCCTGTTTTGTCATATCAATTATTTTTTTTCCTACCCCTCTCTTTACGAGATGATGGGTGAGGTTTTTAGTTTTGAACAGATTTTGTATCAATCGCAATGCCTGGACTCATGGTACTAGCCATACTAACTCCTCTTAAATAAGTTCCCTTAGATGAAGATGGCTTTAATTTAACTACTGCATTAATTAGTTCCTGGCTATTTTCAGCTATTTTTTCAGGTGCAAAACTTACCCTTCCAATAGATGCATGAATAATGCCTACTTTATCTACTTTAAAAGCAATTTTACCACCTTTTAAATCATTGATTGCGCCAGCTACATCATTAGTAACGGTACCAGTTTTAGGATTTGGCATTAAGTTACGAGGACCTAATACTTTACCTAGTTTACCAATTTTAGGCATTACTGATGGTGTGGCAACGATTACATCAATATCTGTCCAACCACCTTCTATTTTAGTAATGAATTCATCTAACCCAACAAAATCAGCTCCGGCTGCAGTAGCTTCGGCTTCTTTATCTGGCGTACATAAAACCAATACTCGTTTTGTTTTTCCTGTTCCATGAGGCAGAGATACGGTGCCACGAATAGCTTGATCAGCTTTCTTAGGATCTACGCCCAATTTAATATGCAAGTCAACAGAACTATCAAATTTTGTTGTGTTTACTTCTTTAACTAAAGTTGATGCCTCCTTTAAGGAATAGGCTTTATTAATATCAACCTTAGTATTTGCTACTTTTCTTTTTTTCGTAATCATTTTTTACAAATTTTAGGTCTCGATCTAATCGAGATAAATTGATATTAATTTTCCCAAGGGGCTTTACCGTCTACTGTTAAACCCATGCTACGTGCAGTTCCTGCAATCATACTCATCGCGCTATTTATTGTAAAAGCATTTAGATCGGCCATTTTATCTTTGGCTATCTCTTCTACCTGAGCCCAGGTAACTTTTCCAACTTTAACACGATTCGATTCTTTACTTCCGATAGTAATTTTAGCAGCGTCCATTAATTGAATCGCAGCGGGTGGGGTTTTAATGATAAAGTCGAATGACTTATCAGCATAAACAGTAATTAATACAGGAAGCACTTTACCCTGTTTGTCTTGTGTTCTGCCATTGAATTGCTTACAGAACTCCATGATGTTAATACCTTTAGAACCTAAGGCAGGTCCTATTGGCGGTGCCGGATTTGCCTGTCCTCCTTTACATTGGAGCTTGACATAGGCGGTGATCTCTTTTGCCATTTTTTTACTTTTTTTGGTGATAACGTCTAGGCACTGGCCAAGACTCCCAGGTCAATAATATTCGTTAAGAACTATTTTGGGACGGCGAAGGTATGGATTTATTTTAGATTTTTGATTGCCGATTTGATATTTTTTTTAAAATGTAAAGATCCTCCTGAAAGTCAACTATTTAAGGGCCTTAATAATTATTACTTTAGTATTTTTAGATCTAAATCTTGAAAATCGAAGCTAAAATCGGTTAGTGGTGAAATAGCTGCCACTTTAAATTCGGGTATATAATCTTTATCATCTCATTTTAATTTACCCTCATCTATTAACATTCCCAAAGCGGCTGTAGTAAAAGATTTACTGTTGCTTGCAATACCAAATAAAGTATTTTCATCTGCCTTTTGCAGCATTAGCAATGATTGAACGCCATAGGCTTTGGCATGAATAAGCTTACCATCTTTTTTCACTCCTAATACTATACTTGCTAAATCAAAGGTTTATAATGTAAGTGCAGTAAGCGAATCTATTTGCGCAAAAGGGATAATATGGGCTGATGAAGTAAGGGATAAAAATAATAGAAATGATATTGTAGCAAAAATTAGAGAAAAATTTTTCATGAGTTACAATTTTAGTGTGCTGGTTATCCCCTCCAAATGTAAACTGTTACCTGATTAAGAATTTTGTTAGCAGCTGTATACTTAAAAAAAGATCTTTACAATACTAAAATACCTTTTGCCTCCATGGTAATCTCTTTCTTAGGTTGTGTTATAGCATCAATTTCTGCTTTAGTCTTCCCTGCATCTTCAGCATAATGTTTAAGCATATCAACTGAGGTTTCTTTAAGTGTAGCAATACCATCAACAACAATTATTTTACCGTTCATAGACAAGGGAACAAAAAAAGAATGGTCTTTCATTTTTATCAACATAGAACCATTATCGGTTTTCATACGCAACCAGCAACCTTCCGATTTACAAACTTCTTTTACTAAGCCAGTTACTTTTATTTGCAAAGTATTTGTGCTTTGTAATTTAGCAGTCAATTCATTTGTTGAGATAGCTCCATCGGCTAAAATTTTTTCACCAAATATCATCCCTTCGTTTGCTTCCCCTTTGGGTGGCTGTGCCAATAAAATAAAACCTAAAAATAAAGCGGGTAATAATAATAATATTTTTTTCATGGCAATAAATTTAATTTTAAAAAAGCCACTTTGTAAAGTGGCTATATAATTTAAACAACTTTTTCAACCTGCATATAACTAAGCTCTACCGGGGTAGCTCTACCAAATATTTTAACCTGTACTTTAAGTTTTTTCTTCTCGTCGTTTACCTCTTCAATAACGCCATTAAAGTCGTTAAATGGTCCGTCAATAATTTTAATAGTTTCACCAATAATAAATGGCTCGCTCATTGTCATACCGCCGGCATCGCTCATTTCATCAACCTTACCCAGCATTTTATTAACCTCGGCTTTACGCAGAGAAATAATATTTCCCTTAGATCCTTTACCATCGGTTAAAAAGTGCATTACGTTGCTAATATTGCTCATGGATTGAATCATATCATCGTTGAGTTTGCCATTAGCTACTTCAATCATAATATATCCTGGATAAAAGTTACGCTCACGCATTACTTTTTTACCATTTAAAACCTTATATACTTTTTCAACCGGTAAAAAAACCTGTTTTACAATATTTGTCCAGTCATTACGAACGATATCTTTATCAATATATTCTTTAATCTTCCGTTCTTTTCCACTTACTACCCTAAGCACATACCATTTGCTTTCTGTCTCTACAATATCTATTTTTTCTTCTATTGGAGTTATCTCTTCCATAATTAGCTTTTAAATAACGAGTAAATAAATTTCATGGAATTATTGGCAACAAAATCCATAACCCAAACTAATGCTGTAATCATCAGTGTAGCTCCTAAAACGATCATGGTTGATTGTTGCAATTGATCCCAGTTAGGCCAGGTTACTTTGTACACCAATTCTTTGTAAGAATCCTTGAGGTATGCAGTAAATTTATTCATGTTTGTGTTTGTTTAAAATGTTTTAGATTTAAGTGATCTTAGAGGTTATAAAATTTATATAAACTTTAGTCCTGTTAAATCTCAATTAATTTTTTTTACCTATTTTCTAAAATTAGCACGGGCACTAGGATTTGAACCCAGATCAAAGGTTTTGGAGACCCGTATGCTACCGTTGCACCATGCCCGTAAAAAAACCCTCCGCCCCCTGAAGGGTGAAATGGAAAGTGTATAATATTTAAAGAACTTTTTTATATTTACCTGATTTCTTAGAAAACAAAAACCCTTAAAAAAAGCAAAGTACCTAAGCTTTTGGCCTAAGTACTCTGCAAAGATATAAAAAAGCTTTCACAAAAACGCTGCTATTTACAGAGTTTAAAGGATTCTCTTATTTTACAATTTCAGTTACCTGACCAGCACCTACTGTACGGCCACCTTCACGAATCGCAAATTTCAATCCTTTTTCCATTGCTATTGGCTGAATTAATGTAACATTTATACTCGTGTTATCACCAGGCATAACCATTTCTGTTCCAGCATTTAAAGAAACTTCGCCAGTTACGTCTGTTGTACGGAAATAGAATTGTGGACGGTATTTATTAAAGAATGGAGTATGACGTCCGCCTTCATCTTTGTTCAATACGTAAACCTCACCTTTAAATTCGGTGTGTGGTGTAATAGAACCTGGCTTACAAAGTACTTGACCACGACGAATTTGAGTTTTCTCAATACCGCGTAATAAAAGACCTGCATTATCCCCAGCTTCTCCTTCATCTAATAATTTTTTGAACATCTCAACACCTGTACAAGTAGAAGATAATGGTTTTTCCATTAAGCCTACAATTTCAACTGCCTCTCCCACTTTAATACGACCTCTTTCAATACGACCGGTTGCAACTGTACCGCGTCCAGTGATTGAAAATACATCCTCCACACTCATTAAGAAAGGAAGATCAACTAATCTTGGAGGTAAAGGAATATAGCTATCAACTGCATCCATTAACTCATTGATTTTGGCAATCCATTTATCATCACCAGCTAATGCGCCAGTTGCAGAACCATGAATGATTGGTGTATTATCACCGTCAAAACCATTTTTAGTTAATAATTCACGAATCTCCATTTCTACCAATTCCAATAGTTCTGCGTCATCAACTAAATCGACTTTGTTCATAAAAACCACCATACTTGGAACACCCACCTGGCGTGCAAGAAGGATATGTTCTCTAGTTTGAGGCATTGGGCCGTCAGTCGCTGCTACCACAAGAATGGCACCGTCCATCTGAGCAGCACCAGTAATCATGTTCTTCACATAATCGGCGTGACCTGGACAGTCAACGTGAGCATAGTGACGAGTGTCAGTAGCATACTCAACGTGCGCTGTGTTTATCGTAATACCCCTTTCTTTTTCTTCAGGAGCACCATCGATATCGTCATAATTTTTTTTCTCCGCCAAACCTCTTTTTGACAAAACATCGGTTATAGCGGCTGTAAGTGTTGTTTTACCATGATCTACGTGACCGATAGTTCCAACGTTTAAATGGGGTTTATCCCTTTTGAATGATTCTTTTGCCATTGTTTTTATTTTAATAATTGTTTTGAAAAGTGGTTTTCGTTTAAAGTCTGTAAACCATTGACTTATTTTTTTTGAATTTGCCGCAAGGCGAAATTCTAATTATTTTTTTGAATTCGCCACAGGGCAAAATCCTACATTAGAGCCATCAGTGAGAATCGAACTCACGACCCCTTCCCTACCAAGGAAGTGCTCTACCCCTGAGCTACGACGGCATCTCAGTTGGCAATTAAGCAAATGTCGCAGCCTGCAGTCTGCAAACTGAAATAGAGCGGAAGACCAGGCTCGAACTGGCCACCTATAGCTTGGAAGGCTATCGCTCTACCAAATGAGCTACTTCCGCTTGTTTACTATGCTGATCTGCTTATCAACTATTAACCTTATTTTAAAGAACTTACAAATTAGCAAATAATAGAATTAGCTAATTTTCACTGTGGGCAGAGTAGGGTTCGAACCTACGTACACTTACGTGAACAGATTTACAGTCTGTCGCCTTTAACCACTCGGCCATCTACCCAAAAATTACTGTACTTTAATTTTATACAAATTCAGCAAATTAATTAACAGAGCCGAAGACTGGAGTCGAACCAGCGACCTGCTGATTACAAATCAGCTGCTCTACCAACTGAGCTACTTCGGCAATATAGTAAGAACTCGTTTTTAAAAAATATGGGCTATAAAAATGACCCCTATTTTTTGGGAAGGCAAAGGTAAGAGAAAATGATTGATTCCAAAACTTTGAATTGATTTTTTTACCAGAATTAAAAAAAATGTGCATAAAGAAATAAAAAAGTCTCTTGTTTTACAAGAAGACTTCATTCTTTTCAGATTAATCCTTAGGCTACTTGTTTATCTTTTTATTTTTTTATTTGGATAATAATGGGCTCTAGTGGTGTGTAAAAAATAATGATTTAGCTACGTTACTCAGAAAATAAATGATAATAATTTCACAAATTGACAAGTAGCTTTTCCTGTTTAATTATTAACTTAATCTCATAACTATTTTTACCTACTATGCCTTTGGGTGCGCTTTTTTATGGATATCTTTTAGCTTTTCAATGGTATTATGTGTATATATCTGTGTAGCAGCAAGACTGCTGTGTCCAAGTAGTTCTTTTACTGCATTTAAATCGGCTCCACTATTCATTAAATGGGTGGCAAAAGTATGGCGTAGCACATGCGGACTTTTTTTATCAATAGTGGTTACCATACTCAGGTATTTATTTACGGCGTTATATACATACCTTGGATATAATTTTTTACCAGATCCTGTAATTAGCAGAAAAATTTTATCATAAATTTCGTACACTTTTTTTTTATCGTCCTGGTATGCTATCATTTGATTCATTAACTGAACACTTACCGGAATAATGCGTTCTTTATTTCCTTTGCCTAAAACTTTTATGGTATTATTACTTTTAGAAATGTCTATTTCTTTTAGCCCTACCAACTCCGACTGGCGGATACCTGTATTATAAAAAAGCTGTAAAATTAGCCAATCGGTTTTACCTTCCCAGGTATCCGGAAATTCAACATGTTTTAATAAAGTATTGATATCTTTTTTATCTACAAATTGGGGCAATCGCTTGCTTATTTTTGGCGATATGATGGCGGTAGTAGGACTTACAGTAATTGTTTGTTGCCTTAATTGATATTTAAAAAAAGATTTTAGGGTGGATATTTTTCGGTTAATACTTTTAGATTCCATGCCTTGTTGCTTAAGTTCGGCAAGCCATGATCGGATAAATGCAGTTTTTATATCCTCGAGGGCTGTTTCGCCAAATTGCTGTAACAAAAAAGTAAAGAAGGAGTTTAGGTCATTTTTATAGGAAATGAGGGTATGAGGCGAATACCTTTTTTGAAATTTAAGGTAATCGAGAAAAATTCCTATGCTTTGATTTAAATTATGTGACATAAAAAAACTGATACCCAAAGTTATGATAACCGGATATCAGTTTAATATATTGCTGATTAAATAATCTTAGTCGAACTTACCTGCTGTAACCTGCTCTTTATAAACAGCTTTCAAAACTTCTTTACGACGACGGATAGATGGCTTAATGAAAGCCTGTCTTTCTCTCAATTGTAATAGAATTTTGCTTTTCTCAAATTTCTTTTTGTACTTTTTGAGCGCTTTGTCGATGTTCTCGCAATCTTTTGAATCAATAATTAACATATAATATATACCTCCCTTTAGGTGATTTAAGGGCGCAAAGATAGCCGAAATATTTAAATAATGAAATTCTTTGCAACAAATTCCGAAATTTGACAAATGTTTACAGGAATAATAGAAAGTACAGGTACAATTAAAGAGATTATAAGCACAGGAACCAATAAAAGTTTTTGGGTATCATCTCCCCTTGCCGGAGATTTGAAAATTGACCAAAGCCTTAGCCAAAAAGGCGTTTGCCTTACCATTGAAGAAATAAAAGATGGTATGCACCGGGTTACAGCCATTGAAGAAATGCTGGTAAAGACTAATTTAGGAAGCTGGCAAATAAATGACATTATTAATTTAGAACGCTGTATGCAGATGAATGGTCGCCTGGATGGACATATTGTGCAAGGGCATGTAGATTGTACTGCCAAGTGTATTAGTATAGTTGAAAAAGCCGGGAGTTGGGAATTCAGCTTTGTCTTTCCGGATAAATTTGCTGCTTTAGTAATTGAAAAAGTCTCGGTTTGTGTTAATGGAATCAGCTTAACTGCCTTTAATGTAAGTAACAACAGCTTTACGGTTGCTATTGTTCCCTATACATTTGAACACACCAATATGAGCAGCCTTAAGCAAGACGATATAGTGAATATTGAATGGGATATGATTGGGAAATATGTAGAGAGAATGATGAAAATAAAATGAACCATTACTAGCAAAAAAAGTTTTATTATTACATTAAAACTTATCTAAAAAATAAAATCAATATTTAATTAACCCCATAAAATGATTGTAAATAATTTTTCCTCCATTTTTTTAAAATACGGGAAATTATGTATTTGGATATTGTGGTTAATTTCAACCTTTATTTATTTATGTATACATGGCGTAGTAACCGATCTTGAAGCTGCCAAATATATAGACGAAGCACACCTATATATTAGTAAAGGGGCATTCTCAGCCCCCAGATTTTATTTTTACTCTGCTACTATTTTTATAATTGCATTTGCTATAAAAATAAAAATTGGCCTGTTCGGTGCATTTGTAATTCAGGCGCTGATTAACCTGTTTGCATTTCTCATTTTTCATAAAGCACTTACTAAAATATTTCTGAGTTCTTTTACACCAATATTGATAATTTTTTATCTGTTGGCATTTAGTCCCTATCAAAGTTGGATTGTTTTTTTATACACTGAATCTGTTTTTTTTAGTGCAATTTTAATTTTGATTTCAGTACTGATACTTTATAAGCCGCATAATTTAAAAAATATATCACTTATAATTACCACTCTCCTTTTCGCTCTCATCTCAAGACCACTCGGAATATTATTAGGTATTGGCGTTTATTTATACTTTTTTTATAACGCTGATAAAAAATGGAAAGCCGTTATAGCATCTGGTTCTGTAATATTGATTGCACTGGGTTATTTTTTCATAAATACTGTTTTTTCAAGTATTCACGACTGGCACATAACCCAGGCATTTGAAGAAGAAAGCATAATCTGTGACTTACCGGCAGCACAACCTTATCAAAAGCTAGATATAACTGCAACCGGCAGCCCTATTTACCAACTTTGGTACTATACCACACAAAACTTTTATCACTTTTTGAAATTTGCTGGGATTAAAATTCAGTACTTTTTTTTAATGACCAGAAATTATTACAGCAACACTCACAATTATTTTCTTTTATTAAATGTGATTCCGGTTTACCTACTTGCCTTATGGAGTTTTTTTATTAAGCGTCATTATTTCAGCAAAGGAATTATTGTTTTTTTAGTGAGTTCTATTTTGATTTATGCACTTGCCATTATTTTCCAATGCGACGATTATCATAATCGTTTCATTCTTTCTATTTATCCATTATTTGTTTTATTTGCAGCCTGCAGTGTTGAGTATTTTTGTTTACTTTTTTTTAAGAACAACAAATAAGCTTCCCGTGTCAGTATAAACGTATTTATCTTTCAATTTTAATATTCTGAAAACTGTCTTTAACAATTTTGCTAAAAAATTAAAATGATAATAACTTAACCTGTTGACCAAAAACTGTATGTCCGCATATTGGCCACAATTATTTTGATAAATTACCTGTAAGCCATTACGATCGGCAAATGCTTTTAATGAATTCCTGTCGAAATAATGAATATGCTCAATTGGTTTATACTGAAACCATCTTTTACCAAGTAATTTTCTTTGAAAACTGTTATGATCCGGAGTTACCATTATTATCACACCATCTTTGGTAAGCAAATCATTGAGTTTACTGAAAACTTTATCTATATCGGGAATATGTTCAATTACATCAAACAGAGTAATTACTGAATATAAATTCTCTGATTCAAAATCCTCTATTGAGGATTTTGAAATATCATAACCACTTAGTTGAAGATATTCACACATTTCTTCATCCAGTTCTAACCCTTTGGCAGTCCATCCTTTTGTGTTCATCAACTCCATGCAATACCCTGCTGCACAGCCAACATCAAGTGAAAATAATGGGTTAGTTACAGGTACATATGTGCCTGCATCTTTTAACCAACGCTCAAAATTTTTAATCCGCAATCTTTTTTCCTGTTCATATCCAACATAGCCATAACCCATATTTTTAAAATAACTGTGCTTGTAAATTGAAGCAAGTTGCATATTCTCTACTCTTGGGTTTACGTAAACAAACCCACAATAGCTGCATTTTACAATTGAAAACCCCTGTTTGGTTAACAATAATTTTGTTTCTTCATTACTGCATAAAGAACAGGAATAATTTTTCAGAATAAATTCCATTAACTATTTGTTGTGAAGGACTAAAATAATTGAACTAGGTAATAAAAAAAATTATATTTTTTTCCCTGCCATAGCTTTACTTACAGCATAGTCCATAATTCTTTCTGCATAAGGCCTGGATATGTCATTCAGTTCTTCCGTTTTTGTTTGTATCAGGTTTTTATCATTCATATCAAGAGAAAGTTGCAATGCCTGCATGGCAAGTGAAGTTTCAGAAATTTCGGTTCGTGTAAGGTTATCAAAATTCTTTTGCAGGAACTTTTCTGTTGTTTGCAACAGTTGCTCCCCTTCGGTTTTTGCTTCGGTTAAAGCACGCAGGTCCATATCTTCTTTGGCATGCTCCATAGAGTCCAGCAGCATTTTTTCAACGTCTTCATCCGTTAATCCGTATTGTGGTTTTACTTCAATGGATTGTTCAACTCCACTTCGCAGTTCTTTTGCATTTACAACCAGTATACCATCAGCATTTATCAAAAAACTAATTTCAACTTTTGGCATACCTGCAGGCATTCCGGGAATGCCCGTTAAATTAAATTCAGCAAGACGACGGTTGTCTTTAACCATATCTCTTTCGCCCTGGTAAACCGCAATCTTCATTCCGCTTTGCCCATCCTTGTATGTAGTGTATTGCCTGCTGGCCCTTGCAGGTATTTTAGAATTGCGTGGTAATAAAACATCCATCAACCCACCCATGGTTTCCAAACCAAGCGATAAAGGTGTAATATCAAGCAATAGCATATCGGTTGTATTCCCAGCCAGAATATCGGCCTGTATAGCAGCTCCCAAGGCAACCACTTCATCGGGGTCTACGGTGTCATTCAATCTCTTTTCAAAAAAAGCACTTACCATTTCTTTTACCAACGGCACCCTGGTGCTTCCGCCCACCATTACAATTTCATCTACTTCATTCTTTTTTAAACCGGCATCTTTTAAAGCATTTTTACAGGATGCTATCGTTCTTTCAACAATGGGCTTTATTACTGCTTCAAAATTTTCCCTGCTTATAGAAATTTCTTTTTCTTCGTACACAGTTTTAAACAACTCATTTGATGACAGGTATTTTTTTGCTTCCTCAGCTTTTAACCTAAGTATTTGTCTGTGTGTTGAGATTTCTCCTGCGAATGTATTTTCCGTAAGCCAATAATCAACAACAGCTGCATCAAAATCATCGCCACCTAAATAAGTATCGCCATTGGTTGAAAGCACTTCAAATATTCCACCATTAATATTCAATATCGAAATATCAAAAGTACCACCACCCAAATCATACACTGCAATTGTTTTTGCCTGTTCTCCTCCTTTGGAGGAGTTAGAGGAGGTGCCAAAACCATATGCAAGACTGGCAGCAGTAGGCTCATTAATTATCCTCAATACATCCAGTCCGGCAAGTTTGCCTGCATCCCGTGTAGCCTGGCGTTGGGCATCATTAAAATAAGCAGGTACCGTAATTACAGCCTTACTTACTGGTGTTTTTAAAATATGCTCGGCTTGTTTTTTTAACTCTTTTAATATTAATGAAGAAAGTTCAACAGGTGAATAAAAAATATTTCCAACCTGTACTTTTACCAGCTTGTACTCATCATCAATAATTTTATACGCTAAGGATGCTGAATTATTTTTTACATCATTATAGGTTTTACCCATCAGCCGCTTGACGGAGAAAATTGTATTTGCAGGATCGGAAACCAGGTATTGCTTTGCTTCATTACCAACCGTGATATTGGCATTTTTTCCAAAATGAATAACCGAAGGAACCAGTGAACTGCTGTTGTGTTCTTTTAAAGCCACGGGCTTTTTACTCTCAGGATGGATAATGGCAACCAGGCTGTTGGTAGTTCCCAAATCAATGCCTACAATTATTTCTTGCTGCTGCAAACTGCCTGTGGCTATGTTGATAGCTATTTTAGCCATGATTTTTTTATTTACAAAGGTAGGAAATAAAAAAGGCTGTCCCGAAAGTACGGAACATCCTTATATAGTTCAATAATTACTATCGTATCAATACCATTTTTCCATACCCTTTGTTAAAGTACTTATCCGTATTATCGCCTTCGGCTTTATACTTATCCAGTGATTTACCATTCAGGTTTGTAAGCACCCTGTATAAATAAACCCCATTGGCCAGTTTGGCGCCGTACATATCAGTACCATCCCATTTAAACTCGGTAATATTTCTGCCAACATGTATTGGCCCAAGTTCATCTTTCGTAATTTCTCTTACAATTTTACCGGTAATGGTCAATATTTGTATACGCATATTTTGCGGTACTTCGCTGCCGGTAATGGTAAATACAAATGCAGTTGATGTTGTAAACGGATTTGGATAATTAAGCAGATTAGAAATCATTGCTTTTGTTATCACTGTAAATGTAACATGGTAATCAATAGCCCCGGCTGTATTACCAACCACATCCCTACCCGAAACGATCAATTCATATTCGCCCTCTTCGGGGAAATAAGGCAGGAAGTCGATGGTGGCTGTATTATTGCCACTTGTTAAATTAGCCGGTGTAAAACGCATACTGTCGCCAAAACTATAACTGCGTAAAGACCCGTCAGGGAAACGAACCTGCACCTTTATATAAGTAGTATCGATTAATGCCAGGAAACGACTTTCATCCTTAAGGTTTACCAGGATATGTGGTTTAGCTGATACGATATCTTTATTAAGAATGTGTACACCATCAAAAGTAACATCAAGCAAGGGATTAAAATTATCCGCTTTTACATACAGGTTTTTAAACAATACATTATTAAAATGGTATTGCTCCAATTGATCGTTGCTTGGGTTCACATCTACAAAAATGGTATTGTTGCCGGGATAATTACGGGTATCTACTTTATAACTAACAACCAGCGTATCTCCCGACAAAAGTACTTTTCCTTTTGAAACAGGTAAAGGAGTTGGAGTATTATTGCTTCCGGTGATGGTGAAATTTATTTTCATGCTATCTGCAAAAGGGGTTTGACCGATATTTTTAAACGCAAGTTTAAAATCAATCAGTTCTCCCTGTTCAGCAGTATCCTTCATAGCAAAAAGAATATTTGGAGCAACTGCGCCTTCCGGTGCATAAGTACCATTCACTCTCCAGTATCTTAACTGGTATGGTGTTCCCTGTATAGTATCCTGGGTATACATCTGGAGTTTGATATAAGGGTATTGAACAGCATTTACTGCAGAAATATCAAGGTCTTTTGTGATTGAATCCACAGTATATAAAGTTGTTTCTGCTCCGGCCGGGGTTACTCCTATTACTTTAAATAATATGGAATCGCCACGGGTTGCTTCTGCAGGTTTACCACGCCAATGAAACTGGCTCCAGGATTTTACCGGCCCAAATAATGGAGAAGTAATTGTACCAGACCCTTTTGTTGATGGGGAGGAAACATCCAATACTAACTTATCAAATATCCCTTCAGATAGTTTGTAAACCGGAATAAATGAATTATCCTGCTTTTTGTAAATAAAATTAAAAGCCCTGGGCCTGTTAAAGGAATCTATATCTACAAAGCCGGCATTTTTAAGGCGATGGTATAAGGAATTGCCGCTACCCATAACCAGGGTATCCTCCTGCCAGTCGCTGGCATAAGTATTGAGAGCAGGATTTGCATTTGTTCGCTGCATAGCCACCACATAATACCCTGCAGGAACTTGGTCCAGGAAATTGACCGCTGCTATTCTTTTTGCCTGGGTTAAAGCAGTATAGTTAAAACTATATCTCCGGGTTGCACCACATACATTATCGCTGCCAAATTGCCCCGAGCCGCTTAAAACATTCAGTACCGGTTTAAAATCAATAGGATTAAAAACAGTAAATACAATCATCCCATTAAGCGTACAAACACTTTGTACAATATTAGCCCCGTCAACATTAACTTCAAAGTCCTGCGCCAGGGTAGCAGCAGTGGGGTAAACCCCATTTTTTAATTTAACGGCAACAGACGAGCTGCGGAACTGCCAACTATTGGCTGCATTATATTCAATATTAGTTACCGCAGACTTTAAATACTGGTAAGTATGAGACTGATTAAACCCTGCTATGCTGTTGGGTAAGTAAATGAAAGAAAAATTATTCCATATAAATGTATTACCCGAGGATGGCACTGTAGAAGTTCTCCAATAATAAACAGTACTGTCTGTGTATGTAATATTTGTGGGTTTAAATTCTATTATGCCGCCAATGCCACTGGCATTGTATATTTTTTTAAATGACGAATTGAATAATTCTGTTGTATCTACTTCCATAACATATTGCCTGCTGCTGTTTAACGGGTTAGCCTTACTGGCATAATAAGTTATGTTTTGCTGATTAATGATTGAATAGTTATATGGCGAAATAGGACTCAACTCATCCTCAAAAATGTAAAAATCTTTAGATAATTCATTATTTGTTTCTGAAAGTTCGTTAACCTTAAAGTCTACATCTAAAGAAACCAGTAACTTATTTAAGCCCTTATCTGTGATTGGATTTATAGGTACGGCAAGGCTTACAGAATCCATGTATAAAATGGCCGGAATAATTTTATCGTATAAAACCCTTATTGTATCATTTGGTAATTTTTGCCTGATGAGAACCCTGATTGAATCCCTGATTGCCCTGCCGATATTCATCATCTTTACATCCACTTTAAAGTTTTGATCGGCAACGGTTATGATGTTCGGTGTAAACTTCACCATTTGGTCTTCTATAACATAATCGGGTTTGGCAAAATTATTTATTCTTAATGCCGGATCACCATGTAAATTAATTTCTTCAAGATGTATTCTGGTGTAGTAATCTAACGTTGGCGGATTACTACCTAAAAACTGTAATGTGGCTTTTATTTGATTACCCACTGTGTTGCCATACATTTCGTAACCTATTTTTTGATAGCACTTGGTATTGTAAAAATTTAAGAACGGCGCAATGCCAAAATGTGTACTGCCTAAAAAACCAATAGACCCTTTTTGATTAAGTAACACATATTTTTCTGATAAGGACATGCCAGAATAGCCATTTATTCTGGCGGGACTAAAAGTAAAAAAATTACCAACCGTACAACCGCTAATATGCATAAAAGGATACTTGCCTGCATTCTGATAATTTTCGGGATAGTTTAAATTAATAGCTAATTCATTAGCTGATGAGTGGCCAAAATATTTTACGTAGCTGAGCCCTTCCTGAAACAATTCACTGATACGCTGACTTTGCTGCTGCTCAATGGATGAAACTGATGTTTTTGCAAAAGTTTCTACATGTGCACCAAAAAGTGTATCCTGAATAGTGTTTTTATATCCACTCATATAAACCCCAAACTGTGCATTTTGCATACTATCTGATCCTCCAATAGTATGCAACATATTCTTCATCCATGCTTTATCTGCAATAGTTTGACTTGACGATTGCTGCACCTGTTCATACTGTTTTATTTTGTCAAGATAATAACCTACTTCTGTACCATTAATGGCTCCTAAACGGCCTATTGGAATTACCGGAACATTTGTACCCGGTGCACAAGAAAGTAAAACATCTGATGCCGGCCATCCAAATGTTTGTACTAAGTTTAACTGTTCCGAAATAGGGTTACTTTGATTTGCTTTATAGTCAATATAGCCCATTCCTCTGCCCATGATAAATACATATTGTGGGGTTGGGTTAAATTGCTGACTGGCATATAAAATAAAATCTCGGATGGCAGCAGGGTGTTTCTTAATTCCAAATCCAAACTGATCATTTAACTCATCAATATTATAAATTTTAGCATTATAACTTCCTCCTGCTGTTGAACTGCGATACTGCCGGTAGTAGTCTACATTATTTAACCCCGATCCATTATTATATAAAACAGGATTACTGATAATTAAATAATTACCCTGATTAGAAGAAAGGCCATAATTAATAAATGTTTTAGTTACAAGTGATGTTATTAGGCCGATGTTTGAAGGATCTGCACTCATCAAATTAAATTTACGTAATGTATCGAACGAAGGGGCTAATGCAAACTTAACCTGTCCTGCAGTACTAATATCACCTATGATTCGCTTGCTATTATTATAATCATATAAAATAGGCGCGGTGCCATTATTATTAAAATTATCTATTACTAGGTAATTGCCTAAGGCATTATTTTTTAATTCAAAATAAAAATTCTTTTCGCTGTTAAAATTAAAAGTAGCCGGATAAGTTACAGAAAAACAACTAACCACAATACGATCCGTTGTATTAGATGAGTTTCCGTTTATACTTATAGATAAACTAGACGAATTTGATAAAACAGATAAAGGCAGATTTCTAACCGTATCTTTTAGATAATTAAAATTAGACATAGGTTTTAATGAAACCTGTGTATTATAAAATTTAGTAGACAGTTCTCTTGGATTTAATGCATTCCCCACGGCTGTTACTGTAAACATCACGCTATTAGCAGGCCCTGCAGCATATTTGTTTAGGTTAAATATAGATGCAGATAAGGCACAACAAGGAAATATATTATCACTGCTCCAACTCTCTCCAATATCATAAGATGAAGAATACACATATTCACCAATGACTCCAGCATACCCTTTATTAATCTGATTTCTATAATGAGTTTCTATGCGTCGCATAAAATAAGGATCAGCAGGTAATACGTTTCCAGCTGTATTATTAACTTCCGTTAAATATCTTAAATTAACTCCAGCTGCATTAACCGTAAGAAAATAAGTACTTGTATCAGTTTCTAAACTAAATTTTTCGCACATTTGGTAGTCTGAATTTCTATATAAATTTTTATCTGATTTACCATCATTCATTTCGCCCCAGAACTCCAAAAAATCTCCACTGTTTAAAGTTCCTGAAGCAACCGATGTAAACATGCGTACTTCTTTTCCATTACGCCAAAGTTGAAAATTTTGTGCGGGTACTGATCCTAATCCCGCAGCAACAAGTATAGGTTGATAAATTCGGGTTAAGGTATCCTTGTTTAATTGAAATTTAAAATAAGTTTTGCTGTAATCAATCCAATTATTATTTAATTGAGTAAAGCCCGTAATAGATAACAATAAAATAAAGTGTATTATTAATATTTTTTTCATCCTAGTCTTAAATTATTGTTTATTCAACTTCTTTTTTACCTACGATATTAAAACGTAAAGAAAATATATGGGTATATAATGGATTAGATTGATTGGCAAGATTTGTAAATGCATAATCAAGCATAATATTTTTAATTTTAAATCCAGCACCTGCACTGGGCTGATAAATCCACACCTTTTTTAAATTTGTGGTATCCCCGTCTTGTAATGCTTTTTGAAAATTAGTTACCCCTGCTCTAATAAAAAACACGTTTTGAATGGACGCCTCTAAACCAATATGAGGATCAACACTTATGGTATTGCCACTAAAAACAGTATTTCTTTTTCCATCAAAAGTTAAGTCTAGATTAGCCTCAAGCATCAGGTTTACTCCTTTTCCAAATTTAAAATCATATCCCCCACCAATAATTAAACGCGGAGCAGTTAACTCTGTTGATTTTACGGGGATATCATTTTTGGTAAGATATAAAACCTCTTTTTCTTTTTCGGTAAATGTAAAAGACCAAGCATTAAAAGTAGTTGTTACATCACGAGCAACTATTCCTGCATGCCATTTTTCACCATGCAATTGTAATCCGGCATCTAAGCCAAAGCCCCAGGCAGATGCGAACTTTCCTACTTTACGATAAATTATTTTAGTATTTAATCCGAAACTTATCTTTAATTTTTCTGTATCTTCAAATTTTTGTGCAAAGGAAAAAAGAAAAGCATAATCTGCCGATGAAAATGTTTGAATATTGCCATAATTGATACTACCATCTGGTTCTACTAAAAATAAGGTATTAGGAATATCGTCTACTGCAAATCGTAAAATTGAAAACCCCAATGCACGTTTATTTTCCTGTATAGGAATAGCGCCAGAAATATAATCGTATTTGGCGATTCCCCCAAAATAATCAGCATGCATAATCCCCATATTGGGGTAATCTCTAGTGCTGGTTAATCCAGCAGGATTCCAATAGCCTGCTGTAGCATCTTTTGCCGAAGCTATCTGTGCTCCACCCATTGCAAGTCCTCTAGCACCTGCTCCTATATTTAAAAATTCATTTGCGTATTTTCTAAACTGAGAAAAGCCAATTAATGGAAGAAAGAATAAAAAAAATAGAAGCACTTTATGGCAAAATTTCATAATAACTATTAAGTTAATTATTGAGTAAACTTAAATATAAAAGTTGAATAAGTTTGATTTCCATTAACATCATAATCATCAGTTAGTTCACCATTTTTAATTATTTTATATTTTTTATCAGCACTTTAAAAATAAGAAACTTGCATTTTTATCAATATTTATAAGCATTTTTGCCTAATAGCACCCTAGGCAAGCATTTTATATTAAAAAATTAGAAAAAAATTATGCAGTCTTTAATAGCCGAATTACAATGGAGAGGAATGATTCAGGATATAATGCCTGGAACTAAGGAGCAATTAGAAAAAGAGAGTACTACCGCTTATATTGGCTTTGACCCTACTGCTGATAGTTTGCATATTGGTAGTTTGGTGCCCATAATTTTGTTGGTGCATTTGCAAAAAATGGGTCATACGCCTATTGCGCTTATTGGCGGCGCTACCGGAATGGTGGGCGACCCAAGTGGGAAAAGTGAAGAAAGGAATTTATTGAGTGAAGATACCTTAACTATAAATATAGCAGGTGTAAAAGCGCAGTTAGAAAAATTTTTAGCTTTTAATAAAACTAACCCCAATCCTGCAGAAATAGCCAATAACTATGATTGGTTTAAAGAAATTTCTTTTCTAGATTTTATAAGAGATGCAGGCAAGTATATTACGGTTAATTACATGATGGCAAAAGATAGTGTAAAGAAAAGACTAGAAGGAGAAACGGGTATGAGTTTTACTGAATTTACCTATCAGCTTATCCAGGGTTATGATTTTTATTGGCTGTTTAAAAATAAAAAATGTAAACTACAAATGGGTGGCAGTGATCAGTGGGGTAATATTTTAACGGGTACTGAATTGATTAGAAAAAAATGTGGTGGCGAAGCCTTTGCTTTTACCTGTCCACTTATAAAAAAATCGGATGGTGGTAAATTTGGCAAAACAGAAAAGGGAAATATATGGTTAGACGCAAATAAAACTAGTCCGTTTCAATTTTATCAGTTTTGGTTAAATGCAAATGATATCGATGCTATAGATTGGATTAAGATTTTTACTTTTTTAAATGAGCCTACAATAAATAAATTAATAATTGAGCATCAACATGATGCGTCCAAAAGAATATTACAAAAAACACTTGCTAAAGAAGTGACCATTTTTGTGCATGGCGTAACGGAGTATAATAAAGCTATTGAAACTACAGAAAAATTATTTTTAGACCAAAGCACTTCGGCTGAAAGTCTTAGTGAAGAAGATCTTGAAGAGATGGATGGCATTGTAAAAATAAATTTTACAATACAAAAAATAGCTTCAGGTATTGATGTTATTTCTTTTTTAGCCGAAACAAATATTTTTTCTAGTAAGGGTGAAGCGAGAAAAATGTTGCAAGGGGGCGGGATAAGCATAAACAGAAATAAAATTAACAATATCCTATTAATAATAGATAATAATTTTTTGCTTCATGATAAATATATTCTTGTGCAAAAAGGGAAAAAAAATTATTTTTTAATCAACGTTATTTAAATATCTACTTGTTTTTGCACAAACGCATCTTCGTTTGCATTCATTAAAAATTTACGTTCTTTTAGTAGGAATCCATTACCCTGTTCGCAAAAATGAACTTTTAAATTTTCTATGCTGATGGGGTTACCCACTGGTATATCGGCAATATTAGAATGTAAGATTTCGTGCCCGTCAATAATCATAACCAACCCACTTCCAATTGCTTCCATTTTATTGCCATTGGTAATCAGCATCCCTGTATCTTCTCCTAAACCAATTCCAATACAAGACGGGTTTGAAGCTACGGCCTGTGCCAACCTGCCAAATCTGCCACGTTTTTCAAAATGCGAGTCAAAAATAACATCCTGCATAAATCCTAGTCCTGTGGCAATTTTTACTTCACCTTTTAAATGAGCCCTTGTTGCATTACCTTCATAAATCATGGTATTACTCATAGCCATCGCCCCTGCAGATGTGCCTGCAATTAAAAATTCGGCTTCATTATTATATTTATGAATAATTATTTTAAAAAATTCTGTGCCGCCATATGTGCTGCTCAATCGAAGTTGATTACCACCGGTAAACATTACTACATCACAAGCATTGATTCGATTTAAATATTCAACATCAGAAGCGTCTACGCGATTACGTATATGCATTACGCCAACATTTGTGCAACCAATTTTTCCAAAAGCATCTAGGTAATTATCACCAACTTCATTGGGTATCATACTAGCGGTAGTAATTACTTCAATACGACATAAAGGACCGCCAGCTTCCAATACAATTCGGGATAAGATTCCCAATTCAAAAAAATTGAGGTTATTGCGTTGGATCTTTCCAGTCTCTAAGTCGGTACCTTTGTCTTCTGCACCTCCAATCGCTATTAATTTTCCTTTAGCAACCTGCATTAATTAATTTTTTATCTCACAAAAATAAGGGGAAACCAGTTTGCTTTATCCCAAGAAGTTACTAACCGTCTGTGGATTAATAAGTTACTTATAGAAACGTCTAGTCTTTTGGGTTAAGTATTGTATTAATTATTAAACCCACTTATAATAATTAACTTTTTACAAAAGCTGTAATTCCATCTACAAGACGATCTAAATTTTTAATACTGGTATACACATTAGGAGTAATTCGAACTCCACTAATATTTTCCCAAACGATACCAACGGTATGAATTTTATAATTATCCCATAAAAAAGTGTCCAGTTCAGATGGTTTTTTGCCTTCTATACTTACTAAGCCAATGGCACAACCGAATTCTTTTTTAAAAGAAGTATGTAGTTTTACTTTTGGCAGATCCTTTACTTTATTCATCCAATAATTTTTTAAATACAACAAGCGTTCCTCTTTTCTTTTACTCCCAATCATATCATGAAAATCGATAGCCTTATCAATCGCTTCTTCTATATAAAAGGGCCTAGTACCCAAGTGCTCAAACTTGCGTATGTTTTCTTCTTCTTTTTCACTGGCACCAAATAAAGGCCAGATATTTTTTATTTTTTCTTTACGCACATACAAAAAACCTGTACCTATTGGTGCTCCTAGCCATTTATGTAAACTAGTTCCAAAATAATCGCAGTTTAATTCGGGTATTAAAAATTCAAATTGGGCAAAGGTATGCGCCCCATCTACCAACACATCGATATTCATTTTTTTTGCTTCGTCTGCAATTTTCCTGACAGGCATTTTTTGGCCAATCCAGTTTATCATATGTGTTATTTGCACTAGTTTAGTTTTTGTTGTAAATACATCAGTGTATTGCTTAATTAAATAATTTTCATCTTCACTGGGCAGTTCTAGATTAACCCAAACTAATTTAATCCCCTCTCTTTTTTCACGTTGTTTCCATGCCCCAATCATGTTTGGATAATCTTGTTTGGCAAGCACCACTTCATCCCCTGCTTTTAATTCAATACCAAAAATAACTGTCTCTAAAGCTTCAGAAGTATTGCGGTGCAAGGCAATTTCTTCGGCACTACAGCCCGCTAATTGTGCCAAATTTTTACGAAGCTGTTCTCTGCCAACATCAATAATTCGCCACATAAAATAGCTGGGTGCTTGATTACAGATGTCGTAATTAGTTTTCATGTTATCGGCTACTGATTTTGGTGCGGGGGCTACACCACCATTATTTAAATTAATAAAATTAGGCGCAATAGTGTAAGACTGCTGTACATAATGCCAAAAATCTTCATTAGTTGCTAAATCAACTGGGGAGGTTGATTCTACTTTTTTTAAAGCCAATTCCAGATTCTTTCCCCAAGCAGTTTGCAAGAGGTTGACTGCAATTGTAGCAGAAGATAGCAACCCCATTTTTTGAATAAAAGCACGTCGACTACTCATATACCTGTTTTTTTATTTTACAAATTACAAATTTTGTTTTTTGTAAAGCAAGATGATTTTGGTAATTTCCATTTTTAGCAGATTTTTAGTGCCCAAATTCAACAATGCTAAGAATAAAGCTATCAAAAACTAATTTTCGGTAACCAATAACTACAAACTAACTAAATATGAAGGTTGTTGAAATTAAAGTATTAAAAGGACCAAATTACTGGAGTGTAAAACGCACCAAACTAATTCAGATGAAATTAGATTTGGGAGAAAAAGAAAAAATGCCAACCAATTCTATCCCAGGTTTTAGACAACGGCTAGAAACAATGATCCCTACTTTAATAGAGCATAGATGCAGTGTTGGCAAACCAGGTGGTTTTTTTGAGCGAGTAGACCAAGGCACTTGGATGGGTCATGTAATTGAACATATTGCACTAGAAATACAAACTTTAGCAGGAATGGATACCGGCTTTGGCCGAACAAGAGGTACCGGTAAAGAAGGGGAATACTATGTTTGTTTTAGTTATATGGAAGAAGATGCAGGCGTATTTGCTGCAAAAGCTGCTGTAAGAATTGCACATGCATTAATTTTTGAAGAACCCTATAATTTGGAAGAAGATATTCAGCAGCTAAGAGAAATTAGGGAAGATACTAGACTTGGACCAAGCACTGGCTGCATAGTAGATGAAGCGGCTAAAAGAGGTATCCCATTTATTCGTTTAAACAAACATTCGTTGGTTCAATTGGGTTATGGTGTAAACCAAAAAAGAATAAGAGCAACGATTGCGAGTACTACCGGAAATATTGCCGTTGATATTGCCTGCGACAAAGAAGAAACTAAAAATTTACTAGATGCTGCCGAAATTCCTGTGCCAAAAGGCGATGTGGTTAGAACTGAAGAAGGACTAAAACTGGCTATTGAAAAAATTAATTACCCCATTGTAATTAAACCAATTGATGGCAACCATGGCAAAGGAAATACAACCAATATTATTAATTGGGATCAAGCCTTAAAAGCGTTTGCTGCCGCTAAACAATATGGCCGTAGTGTAATTGTAGAAAAATATATTACCGGATTTGATTTTCGTATTCTGGTTATAAATTATAAATTTATTTGTGCAGCTTTACGTACCCCAGCCGCAGTAACCGGTGATGGAAAAAATAATATACAGTATTTGATTGATAAAGTAAATAAAGACCCTCGTCGAGGTTATGGACATGAAAAAGTATTAACACAAATTACCATTGACCAGTTTACACAAAAAATGCTAGATGATATTGGCTATACCTTGGAAACCATTCCGGCTAACAACGAATTGGTATTACTAAAACCTACTGCCAATCTTTCTACAGGTGGTACAAGCACAGATGTTACTGATGAGGTGCATCCTGCAAATATTTTTATGTGTGAACGTATTGCAAAAATAATTGGACTAGATATCTGTGGTATTGATATTATGGTAAACGATTTAAGAACACCAGTAAAAGAAAATGGCGGAGCCATATTGGAAGTAAATGCCGCGCCTGGTTTTCGTATGCATATAGACCCTTCGGTAGGCTTGCCACGTAACGTGGCCGAGCCATTGGTCGACATGCTTTTTCCAAAAGGTAGTGCAGGTACTATCCCTATCATTGCCATTACTGGAACAAATGGTAAAACAACCACAACCAGACTAATAGCCCATATTGTAAAAACTGCTGGTTATAAAGTAGGCTATACTACCAGCGATGGGGTATATATACAAAATCAAATGATGATGAAGGGCGATTGTACGGGACCAATTTCTTCCACCTTTGTTTTAAAAGACCCTACGGTTGATTTTGCTGTTTTAGAATGTGCCCGAGGTGGTATTTTAAAAAGTGGCTTGGCATTTCAAAACTGCGATGTGGCAATTGTTACCAATATAAGTGCTGATCATATTGGAATAGGTGGGATAGATTCTATGGAACAAATGGCAAAGGTAAAAGCAGTTGTGCCCGAAACTGTTTTTAAACATGGTTACGCTATTTTAAATGCAGAAGACGACTTAGTTTATGCTATGAAAGAAGGATTAAGTTGCAATATTGCCTATTTTAGTATGAATGAAAATAACCCCAGAATAATCAAGCATTGTAAAGAAGGGGGCTATGCTGCCGTTTTTGAAAATGATTATATTACCATCATGAAAGGCACCTGGAAAATACGAGTAATTAAAGTATCAGATGTGCCTATAACCTACGGTGGTAAGGCTATACATAATATTATGAATTGCTTACCTGCTGTGTTAAGCGCCTATTTCTGGCGCAATATCGAAATAGAAGATATAAGACTAGCATTGCAAACTTTTATTCCATCAATAACACAAACACCGGGTAGATTGAATATGTTTCAGTTTAAACACTTTCAGTTTTTGGTTGACTTTGCACACAACCCGGCCGGATTGGAATTACTCTGTGATTTTGTAAGTAAGCTCAACGGAAAACCTAAAGTGGGCATTATCAGTGGCACCGGCGATAGAAGAGATGAAGACATTAAAGAATTAGGTAAAATATCGGGAAGATATTTTGATGAGATCATTATTCGCCAAGATAAACACCTGCGTGGAAGAAAAGCGGAAGATATTGTACAATTGCTTTTAGATGGCATTAATGAAACAAAAAATAAAGAAATTCCAGTTATAATAATTTATAATGAAAAGGAGGCTATTATGCACGCCTACCATACTGCAAAACCTGGATCATTAATTACCATTATGTGCGATGTAGTTACAGAAGCGCTAGATTTAATAAAAGAACTGAAAGAAAAAGAAGATTTAGAATAATTTACTACTTAATTTAAATGCTTTTGGGAATTATAACCCGTTATCCTAAATTTGCACTCCCGATAAAAATATCAGGACTTTAATATTGGGTTATGGTGTAAAGGTAGCACAACAGATTTTGATTCTGTTAGTCAAGGTTCGAATCCTTGTAACCCAACAATATTTTTTATTAAAAAATTAGTGTTATTAAATATAACAATAAAAAGTAGAGCAAAATCGTCTGCTTTTTTAGTAAAAAATCTCCCATCACTCCCTTAATAATAATTAACTAGCCCTGTTTTAACCCCATTTTGTTGCTTAAAAAAGCAATTTATACAAAGTTGGACCCTGTACTAAAAAATCAAAAGCAATTATAAATCAGCATAATAGCTATTATATTGTATTTTTTGTGGATAACTAGTGCTTAAATAATAGAACAAATAACAGATAATATAAAAGCAAATTTTCAACTTACTGTATAGAAACAATTGATATGATGAATTTATTTATTTCGTTCACACTAAATTATTTTTAATTTTTAAAAGAAAAAGCAATGAAAAAAATCTATCAGACAATTTTGGATTTTCCACAAATGGTAAATCAAAAAATTTTTAATTCCCAATTAAATACCGCGGTTGACAATTTCGACTCTCAAAATGGGATCAGATGCTACACGAAGTTTATCTACCAAATCTTATCTATTTTAGTATTAATTTCCTTAGAAGTAGGTATTATTAGGGGTGCTATCGATTATTTTAATTCAGATAGCTCTATGCTTGGTAAAGTAGGCAGTATACTTACCACCCTTTTGCTATTGTATTCCGCTTTCCCTATCACACAAATTATCAGATCTAGGGGCGAAAGCTTGGGGAATTCGCACAATGGTATGGTAGGCTTTATTTTTAAAGATTTTGTTACTACCAATATTAAAATACTAGGAGAAGTTTTAGCAGTAGGTACTTTTTTTGGGGCTGTTTGCTTTGGCTTATCTTTCTTATTCGATAACGATTTATTTGGAACAGCAGTAAGTACTTCTTTATTAGGAGGCCTAGCTTGGGTATCTTCTTTACCTATGGAAGGCTTAAATGCCTTATTAAATGCCTTAAATTTGGAATATATAGCAGGAGTTATGCAGTCAATAACTTCATCTCATTTAGAAAGTAGCCGAAGTTTTAATAATGATATGTCGTGGAATTACCATGATTTATTATTGGTTGCCGGAGGTTTCATAAATGTGATGATTGGACTAGCCGTTTTATATGTTAATCTAGCTATCTATAATTTTTTATACAATATGATTGCTACTTTCAGCAAATGGATTCAAAATCCTTTTATTCCAATTTCTACAAAAAATAGGAGTTAATTAAAATTGAATTTTTCAAAATTTCATTTTATACAAAAGTCCCATATTAAAAAATGGGGCTTTTGTATAAATGTTATAATTCCAATATACTCCATCATCTTGTTATAACTATAGTGAATACTTGCATTCAACTAGCATAAATAATTTGTACGTAGTTTATTCATAAAAATTTATTTAACCAACTCTGTAATTACTTTACCAACATTACCATTTGGCATTTGTATATGCAAAATGGCAGCAATTGTTGGCGCTATATCTGTCATGTAAGTTTCCCTATTAGTTTTACCTGGCTTTACACCCCACCCAAAAAATACACAGGGAATATGTGCATCATAAGGATTCCACAATCCGTGTGTAGTTCCATATTTACCCCCTTCAAAATACCCTGGCTTTAGGGTAAATTGTATGTCACCACTACGTTTTGGATTATACCCATTACTAAGCATAGTTTTTTGAGGCTCGGGCAATGTGATTGTTGCCAACTTATCCGTTTCGAATGCTGCAATAATAAAGGACTTTGACACCAATAATTTAATAACTGCTTTTTTAACCCCTGCAACATCTTTACCTTGTTTTTCTAATTCATCACAATTAAGATAGACTTGATAGTTCTGCAAGCTTTGCACTATATTTTTTACTCCAAAATCAGTTTCTATCATCGTGTTTAATTCTTTTTTTATACCCGAATCGTCAAAATTTCCACCTGGCAATTTATGTTCAGCTAAAAAGGATGGAATATTAGCTACCCCATGGTCTGCCGATAAAAAGAAAGTGTAATTTCCTTTGCCTAACTTGGTATCTAAATATTGTAAAAAATCGGCAATATCTTTATCCAGTCTTAAATAGGTATCTTCTATTTCAATAGAATTAGGACCAAAAGAATGGCCAATATAATCCGTAGATGAAATGCTTACAGCCAGAAAATCTGTAACGGTATTACTGCCTAGCTTTTCATTTTCAATTGCAGCTTTGGCAAAATCAAAAGTAAATGAGTTGGCAAAAGGCGTTGTTCTAAAAGATTCGTTTTTAATACTATCTGCTATTAAAGAAAGTTTATGTGGAAAGGTAACTGTTGTCTCTCCCTTTATAGCACTTTCATAAGGTTTGTCATCGGCTGTGCTCAAATCATACTGATTAATGGGCAATAGGGTATTCCAATCAGTAGCCATATACTTGCCAGGTAGATTTTTACCATTAAAATCGCTAACCCATGTTGGCAATGCATTCATGTAAAAGCTGCTGGTTATCCATTTTCCTGCATCATACCAATATGCTGCATTGGCACTATGCCCTGCTGGTAAAATAGCACCTCTATCTTTTAAAGAAATGCCAATTACTTTACTTTTAAAATTATTGCTCAACTTTAATTCATCAGTTATACTAGTTACCCACATGTTAGCCGGACTCATTTTACCCGCCTTCCCTGTATTGCCAACTGTGGAAACTGTTGAATCATCTGTGCAATACACAATCTTACCCGTAGTTTTATCAAACCAATGATTTCCTATAATGCCATTAATACCAGGTATGCTTCCACTATAGATGCTGGCATGCCCAACGGCAGTATAAGTGGGCACATACGGTATAAAGCTATTCTCTGCAGTAAACCCTTCTTTTAATAAACGCTTAATACCTTTATTACCATAAAGTGCATTAAATCGATACATATAATCCCAACGCATTTGATCTATAACAAGACCAACAACTAGTTTAGGCCTAACAGATAAGCTTGCTTTTGAACTATGGGGCAAGTTAGCAGACTGCGAAAATGTAGTTGAATAAGAGAATAATAAAGAAATAATAAAGGATAATTTGCGATGCATATAAAATCATTTTTGCAAAGATACTTGTTAAGTTTATAATTATATAAGTACTAGTATATGATGTTAATGCTATGATTTTTGCAATCAATGTCTTAATTTTGTGCATCACCAAGCTGCTGCTACAACAAATACACTGCATAAAGTTAAAATGATGTAATTGGTTAAGGTGAATAAAATTTTAAGTAAAATTCTAAAATCTAAAGTAAGCATGGATGTTTTTGAAAAATTAGTAAAAAATGGCGGCCCTCTAGGTCAGCATATGGATAGGGTTCATGGCTATTTTACCTTTCCTAAATTAGAAGGCGAATTAGGACCTAGAATGAAATTTAGAGGCAAGGATATGATTGTTTGGAGCCTGAATAATTATTTAGGCTTAGTTAATCATCCCGATGTTAGAAAAGCGGATGCAGAAGCTGCTGCAAAATACGGCTTGGGAAATCCAATGGGTGCAAGAATGATGAGTGGAAATACACCACAGCATGAAGAACTTGAAAAGGTGCTTAGTGAATTTGTTAGTCGTGAAGATACGATGCTACTAAATTTTGGTTACCAAGGCATCATGAGTTGTATTGACGCATTGGTAAACCGTAGAGATGTGATTGTGTATGATGCCGAAGCTCATGCTTGTTTAGTTGATGGGGTAAGATTGCATATGGGCAATAGATACGCATTTAAACATAATGATATTGATGATTGCGAAAAACAATTACAACGTGCAACAGAATTAGCTGCTAAAAATGGCGGAGGTATTTTATTAATTACCGAAGGGGTATTTGGTATGGATGGGGAGCAAGGAATTTTAAAAGAGATTTGCGCGTTAAAGAAAAAATATGAATTCCGTATTTTAATTGATGATGCTCATGGCTTTGGTTACATGGGGGCAACAGGCGCTGGAGCTGATCAAGCACAGGGATGCCAAGAAGACATTGACCTCTATTTTTCATCTATGGTAAAAAGCTTGGGTAGCCTTGGTGGATTCATTTGTGGAAAAAAAGAAATCATAAAATATTTACGCTATAATACACGCTCACAAATTTTTGCTAAAAGTATGCCTTTGATGGTTGTTGAAGGAATGCTTAAAAGAATGGGCATGATTAAAACCATGCCTGAGCTACGTGAAAAATTATGGTATAATGTAAATCGTCTTCAAACTGGTTTAAAAGAGCGAGGTTTTGATATTGGAAATACCAATTCCCCTGTTACACCAATTTTTATGAAAGGCGATTTGCCAGAAGCAACAAAAATGGTGATGGACTTAAGAGAGAATTATCATATTTTTTGTTCCATTGTAGTATATCCAGTAATACCAAAAGGAGATATCATTTACCGTTTGATACCAACTGCTGTTCACAGTGATACCGATATAGATGAAACACTTAAAGCATTTGAAGAAACAAAAAAGAAATTAGACGCAGGCGCTTATAAAGCGGATGATATACCGAACATGGCAGAGTAGAAATTCGCCTAAAGACTAATTAATTGTATACTAAGCAAGGCAAATTAAAACATGTATTAGTTAATTTACCTTTAGGCGAATTACTACTATTTACATTTGCTTAGTCCTTCATTTGCAGATGCATCGGCCATAAAAGAGCTGTATGGCACTGTTGCTGTTTTTGAGGACCTCTATGGAAATTTGTGGGATTTTATTGAGCCCGAAACTAAAACAGGGTAAAATAAAAATCTCCCAAAAATTTGGGAGATTTTTATTTTCGATATTAATATAATTTTATGGAAAAATACCTAACTCACTATAACTAATAGCTACTTTGTTGATAGCACTAACATAAGCGGCTGTGCGCATATCGGGTATTTCTGGATTACTTTTCCATATTTCCATTATCTCTCTAGTAGCGCCAATCATGGTTTCTTCTAATCCACTATGTATCAGATCAACCTCGTCGGGGCCATGCATAATAAAATCTCTTTCTGTTGCACTTACTTTTTTTCCACTAAGCTCTTCTATTTGTCCTAGTATGTGCGAATTCATATTTTCTGTAAATCTTTTCTCCATACGGCCATAACGAACATGACTTAAATTTTTAAGCCACTCAAAATAACTCACGGTAACACCGCCTGCATTTAAATACATATCTGGTACACATAAAATCCCTTTTTGTGCAAATATTTCGTCGGCCTCTGGCGAACAAGGGCCATTAGCTGCTTCGCCAATAATCTTTGCTTTAACCCTTGGGGCATTATCTCCATTAATTACATTTTCTAAAGCTGCAGGAATAAGTATATCGCATTCAAGCTCTAAAGCATCTGTATTTTTAGCTAGGTTATTTGCTCCTGGAAAATTTAAAATAGAACCGGTTACTTTACGATGTGCAAAAACTTCTTCTTCATTCAAGCCATTGGCATTAAATATTGCACCTTCATATTCGGCAATGGCAACCACTTTTGCACCATGCTCTCTGAAAAATTTAGCACAATAAAAACCTACATTTCCCATACCCTGTACCACTACTGTTTTATCTTCAATGCCCACACTTAGCCCTTGTTTTTGCATAATATCAGGCATGTTACATACTTCCCTAATACCAAAGAAAACACCAAGTCCTGTTGCTTCTGTACGACCACGTACGCCTCCCTGTGTAACTGGCTTTCCAGTAACACAACCTGCGGCATCAATATCTCCTGGTTTTAATGAGGCATAGGTATCAACAATCCACGCCATTTCTCTTGAACCCGTACCATAATCTGGAGCGGGCACATCTATACCAGGACCAATAAAATTTTTCTTCACTAGCTCTGAAGTGTACCTGCGAGTAATTTTCTCCAATTCATACTCACTGTATTTGCGTGGATTAATTTTAATACCTCCCTTACCACCGCCAAAAGGCACGTTAACAATAGCGCATTTGTAAGTCATCAAACTAGCTAATGCCATAACTTCATCCTGATTTACTTCATCACTAAAGCGGATACCCCCTTTACAGGGTGTTTTATGATGACTATGTTGTACGCGGTAGGCTTCAATAACCTGAATACTTCCGTCATCTCGTTTTACTGGAAAACGCATCTGATAAACACTATTACATGCTTTAATCTGTTCTAAAATTCCCAAATCCCATTTTGTAAATTTGGCTGCTTTGTCAAAACTTCTTTCCACACTCTGGAAAAAACTGTAAGTCTGGTGAACGCTCATAAAATTGGTTTTATATGTAAGAATCGTTATTTTTTAATTAAAAGCAAGTGTGAAATTTGCAAAAACTTTTTCAACAAGTAAATTACTGATTTTTCTCTTTTTCCTATTGTTAATTATTTTCTTTCTCCATCCGGCTTATTTTTCTGTCTAATAAAAAAACATAAACAAATAAGCCAATTAAAATAGTAAGACAAACTGCTACAACTACATATATTTTTCCATTGCTACGCATCAAATCTGCCATCTCTGGTTTTGCATCTTGTGCAAATAATACGTTAGTAAAAATAACTCCAAAAAAAAACAATAACCATTTTGGTACTGTGTACAAATAATTATTTATCTTATTCATTTATAAGTGATTTATCTTGAAATAATTGTAACCTAATTTTTAAAGTGGTAATCCATACGCCCAATAATGTCCAACCAATGACAGCCGGATAAAACACCATTCTTAAACGGCTATCGATATCTTTAAAATTTAATGCAGGGTTACCACTTTCGCTACCCGGTGCGCCAGGATGCAAACTACCAACTAGGCGAGGGATAATCCAGATACTTGGAAAAAGCATAGCAAATGCAAAAATATTATATACGGCACTAACTCGGGCCTTTTTATCTATATCAGTAAAAGAACCACGTAATACAAAATAAGCGCCATAAATTAATAAGGCAATGGCTGCGCCAATAAGTTTAGGCTCTTTTAAAATGCTCCCTAATGATTGACTTTGATCTGTAACCCAAGTATAATTAGCCCAAATGGTGCCTGTGGCATATCCTAAAATGCCAAAAAACGAACCAACAGCAGCAAATTGATGTGCAAAAATATCATTGCGCAAACTAAAGCCACGAAGGTATTTAATGCTGTAAACAAAGCTAGTGCCAAACAGTATCATCATACCAAACCACATACAAACATGAAAGTAAAGATTACGTATTGTTTCATTCAAAATAAATAAACGAGGAATCTCCATCAAAAAACCGCCTACAATCGTGTAGACCAACAAAAGAAAGGATAATATTTTCCACCAATTTTTCTGCAAACAGTACAAAGATTAATTGAGTTTGCAAAGGTAGGGTAAACTGATGCAAGAATTAAAAAAAATCATTTTTTATGTGCCTAGTCTTTCCACAAGTAAGGGAATAATATTGCTGCCATTGCAATTACCAAAACATCTAGACCCAAAATTAATAACGACAGCTGTAAAATTGCTCCTTCTCTAAAAACTTCGGCAAATGCAGCCTTGCTTAACCGCATTAATAATAAGAGTTGTGGTAAGATAACAGGAAACCCTAAAATGGCTATCAAAGCAGCATTTTGCTGTGCTTTTGCAGCAATTGCACTCATTAAGGTGAATACAATGCTTATACTAGCGCCCCCTAAAAAGACTATGCCAACAAAGCGCAGGGTATTATCAACTGGATTATTTAAAAATATAAAAAAAAGCAATAAGCTTAACAAGCTCATTAAGATCATCAGCAGTAAATTGTAAATCATTTTTGCAAAGATAAATTCTAAAGGAGAGGTAATTGAATAAAAATACAGCATCCTTCCCCTGCTTTCTTGTAAAAAGCTTTTAGCTACTGCATTTACGCAAATAAATAACTGAATGACCCAGAATAAGCCATTCCATATATTAGCATCAGGCTTATCGATAGATAAATAAAGTACAAAAATGGTGGATGCTATATATAAAAGAATACCATAAAAAGTATGTTTTTGCCTAAACTCAAGTAAGATGTCTTTCTTTAATAAAGCAAGTATTTTTTTGATCATCATCGCAAATTACAAACAATCGAATAAAAGAACCTTTGTTTTTTATTTACTTTATACCTATTAGTTGTAAAAATTCAATATTAATCGAAAATTCAATTAATATTTATTTATAAACTATTAAATTATATTAAAATTTATGAAAATGTAGTTATATTTTGTTTTAAAGATGATTACTTGATTTTAAATAGTAATTTATTGTCTATACCATTCGATTTATGAATTCAGTTTCTCTAAGTATTGCAGGTAAGGTTTTGGGGTTGGCGAAGGTGGCTTTTGGAAACGTAAAATTTCTGCCAACGCCAAAGTTAATTAATTGCTCAAATATTTTTATTCGCACTGTCTGCCCTCCAATGTAAACCACGTGGTATACTCAGTTTTATTCTTTCGTTTGTTTTGTAAAGTCAATATTAAAGTTTGCATTTACGATCAGTCCATTATTATTTTGGAAAACATTTTAGCCGTTAATTTGTCTGCCAAATTGAAGCTTTTATTAAAGTAATCACATTTAATTATTGCGTTTTTTTTGAATCTATAGCCTAATAGTACTCCTATTCTGTTTTGATCAAATCTTTGTCTTTCGCAGACCGACATAGTTTTTTAACTTGCCCATAACTCACTTATATACTGTACAAACATTCGCATATTTATATTTTTAAAATTTAAGTTAATTTGGCCAAATTAACAAAGTGCACAAATGCGACAACGTGGCTCATAAATATCTTTTTCTCCTAATAAAACCTGTGGGCCTGAGGCAATTTTACGATAACTAATATTGGCAATATTTCCACATTTCATACAAATAGCATGAAGCTTGGTAATATAATCGGCCTTTGCTAATAGATTAGGCATTTGACCAAATGGTTTGCCCAAATAATCCATATCTAGTCCGGCGACAATTACCCGAATACCTTTTTGTGCCAGCAGCTCACAAACATCGGAAATGTCTGCATCAAAAAACTGAGCTTCGTCAATGCCCACCACATCAACATCCTGGGCTAATAATAAAATAGTTTGTGCATTATCAACTGGAGTAGAAATAATCGCATTGGTATCATGACTTACAATTTTAACTTCGTCATAACGAACATCAATAGTCGGCTTAAAAATCTCTACTTTAAGATTTGCAATTTTAACTCTTTTTAATCTACGTATCAACTCTTCTGTTTTTCCACTAAACATACTACCGCAAATCACTTCAATCCAGCCCCTTCTTTCGCCTTTTAAATTAGGTTCTATAAACATTTTAGTATTTTTTTAATAAATCAGTATGTAACTTAGAGGTTCTAGCATTTTTAAAAAATGGGCGCCCCTTCTTTACGGGCATCAAAAGTATACTAATATCATGGAAAGAGTGGACACCTTGTTAAAAAAATTACAGAATCAGTTTACACAAAATGCTTCGGTAGAGCAATTATTGTTAACTGTTCAAATGTTACAGGCAGAATTACTGCACTTGCAACATCAAAATCAGGCAGTGTTAAATAGCGAAATGGCTGCAGTTAATGTTTCGCCATTAAATAGCTTTATACACGAACCCATTCCCATACAATCCAATATAGAAGGTATTAAGGTAGAACGCACAGTTGAAATGTTGCAGGTTGATGAAGCTGAACTAGATGCTGAATTAGAAGAAATAAAAAGAAATGCAAAGCATATGCAGAGTATAAGTGTACAACACAAACCTCATATTATTTTTGAACCTGAAGAAGATATTCCTACATTAAAACATACATCTAAACCCCTGCCAGAAACTAAAAAACAAATGGTTGTAACAGAAATAAATGAGTCGGTTGCAGTAAACACAGTCTCTTTAAACGATAAGTTGAAACAATCAAAAATTGATTTAGGCGATACCCTTACAGAAGCACCGATAAAGGATTTACGAAAAGCCATTGCTTTAAATGATCAATTTTTGTTTATTAATGAATTATTTCGTGGAGATGAAATTGCTTATGAAAGAAGCATAAAAACGATTAATAGTTTTTCCATTTTTGCAGAAGCAGAATATTGGATACAGCGAGAGTTAATGGTTAAAAATGGTTGGCGTGCCGACAATGAAATGGTTGCCCAATTTTATCAGCTAGTTAAAAGGCGTTTTTCTTGAATAAATTGAATTATTTTTTTTGATGCCCCGGTATTTCTATTAACAAAATGCTTAGCAGCATCTCCCATTCTATTTCTTTCGATATCATTAATCAATAGTTTATTCATTGTCGCTTCTAAACTAACCGGCCCGTCAACACTAATACCCCCGTCTGCATTAATTAAACCAATAGCTTCATCAAATTTTTCATATACTGGCCCAAAAACAACGGGCTTACCATAAACAGCAGCTTCTAATATATTATGTACCCCATCTGCACCAAATCCGCCACCAACATAGGCTATTGTTGCATATTTATATAGGCGAGAGAGCATTCCAATATTGTCAATTATTAAAATATTGGGGATATCGTGTTTATGAATAAATACAACTCCTTCTTCGTCTATATGTTCCTGCAAGTTTGAATTAGATTTAAGTTTAACTAATGCTGAATAAAATATCGATCTAGGAAATTGCTCTTTCAAATCAAGTAAATTTGTTTTGTCAATTTCGTGTGGTGCTATTATAAATTTAATGGCAGGGTGAGTATTTATAAAATGAAGTAACTCTACCTCATCTTCTAGCCAGGTACTACCTGCAACAATAACTTGGCTATCGCCACAGAATGTTTCTATATGTAAAACAGGCATAAAATTATCTAGTATTTGCAATACCCTATCAAACCGTGTATCCCCATTAATAGTCACATTTTGTTTATACCCTAAAAAAGTTAAAAGGATTGCTGATGCTGAATTTTGAACAAAAAAATGGGTAAAAGTTTCAAGCATTTGTTTCCAGATGTCACCATACCAAGCAAAGAAGGGTTGGCTCTTTCTAAAAATACCCGATACCAATATTGTCGGAATATTTCTTTTCTTTATTTCGCACAGATAATAAAACCAGTATTCATATTTTACCCAAATAACTAAGGACGGATTTATAGCATCTAAAAACTTTTTTGCATTGCCACTTGAATCCATAGGCAAATAAAACACATGATCTACTCCATGATAACTCTTCATTATTTGGTAGCCAGAAGGAGAAAAAAACGTTAAGACAATTTTTTGCGCTGGATTATTTTTTTTAAGCAGTTCCAATATTGGCCTACCCTGTTCAAATTCGCCCAAGCTAGCACAGTGCATCCAAATGGGTTGACCAATTACAGAAGATGATAAATTATCTTTTAACAATTGACTATTAATTAGCATAAATATTTTTTTACGGCCGCTAAGCCATTGTTTTGCTTTTATATTCCACAAAGCAGCCACCCTTATTCCAAAGAAATAAAAAAACAGAAATAGGTTGTATAATAATTTACTGACCATTTAATTTCCAACAAATTTAACCGCAATTTTTTAATTGGAGTTAGTCATATTACTAATTTTTCATTCCTCAAGCAATTCGTATATTTGCGGCGCAATAAATAAGATATATGAGGCCCTTACAAATGGTTGATACCAAAACACAATACCGTAAAATTAAATCTGAAGTGGATGCTGCCGTTTTATCTGTAATGGAAAGCTCCATGTTTATAGGAGGTAAAGTAGTGAGTGAATTTGCCGAAAACCTTGCTAAATACCATGGCAGCAAATATTGCATTACCTGTGCCAATGGAACCGATGCTTTACAAATTGCCATGATGGCCTTGGGTTTAAAGCCTGGAGATGAAGTTATTACTCCTTCTTTTACCTATATAGCTACAGTAGAAGTAGCGGCACTGCTAAACATTAAACCCATTTTTGTTGAAGTAAACGCACAGACTTTTTGTATTGATCCCGAAGCCATTGAAAAAGCAATTACCCCAAAAACAAAAGCCATTATTCCGGTTCATTTATATGGCCATGCTGCCGATATGGAAAAAATAATGCTTATTGCCAAAAAATATAATTTAGTAGTAATTGAAGATAATGCCCAAGCTATTGGCTGCGATTACATTTTTGATGATGGTACCGTAAAAAAAACAGGGACCATTGGTGATATAGGTTGCACCTCTTTTTATCCTTCTAAAAACCTAGGTGCTTTTGGAGATGGAGGGGCTATATTTACAGATGATGATGCGCTTGCTGATAAATTAAGAATGATCGCTTCTCATGGCCAGAGCAAGCGCTACTATCATGATGTAGTCGGTTGTAACTCTCGGCTAGATGCTATACAGGCCGCAATTTTAAATATAAAGCTTACCCATTTAGATGCATACATTGCCGCTCGCAGAAAAGCAGCTGATTTTTACGATAAAGCATTTGCAGGGAATAAGTCTATTATTACCCCCTATAGAGCAAGTAATAATAAACATGTATTTCATCAATACACTTTAACTTTAGCAGATATAAACCGAGATAAACTTAATCAATTTTTAACTGATAATGGCGTACCTAACATGATTTATTATCCGGTGCCAGCTCACCGACAAAAGATGTTTGATGCTTTTGGCGGTAAAGAATATAATTTATTGGTAACAGACTGGTTAACAGAGCGGGTAATTTCGTTGCCTATTCACACAGAACTAGACGAAGAGCAACAAGAATTTATTGCAAATAAAGTTTTAGAATTCATAAATCGTTAACAAATAAGAACCAACTAAATGAAAATTGCAGTTATTGGAACAGGCTATGTTGGTTTAGTAACAGGTACTTGCTTTGCCGAAACGGGCAATAAAGTGACCTGTGTAGACATAGATGTAAATAAAATAAATAAACTTAACTTAGGCAAACTAACGATATACGAACCTGGGCTTGAAAAGTTATTTTTGCGAAACCAAAAAGAAGGTCGTCTTCATTTTACAACTAACTTAACAGACGCTTTAGAAGATGTACAAATTATTTTTTTGGCCCTCCCAACCCCACCAGGAGAAGATGGAAGTGCCGATTTAAAATACATTTTAGGCGTAGCCGATGACTTGGGGAAAATAATTTCGAATTATGTAATTGTTGTAGATAAAAGTACAGTACCAGTTGGCACAGCTGAAAAAGTTTATACAGCCATTTCAAAAAATGCAAGCATAGATTTTGATGTAGTTTCTAATCCCGAGTTTTTGAGAGAAGGCGTTGCAGTAGATGATTTTATGAAACCAGACAGGGTTGTTATTGGAACAAGATCTGAAAGAGCTAAAAAAATATTAAACGATTTATATCTTCCTTTTGTACGCCAAGGTAATCCTATAATATATATGGATGAAAAAAGCGCTGAACTTACTAAGTATGCAGCTAATGCCTTTTTGGCTACTAAAATCACTTTCATGAATGAGATTTCAAATCTCTGCGAATTGTTAGGAGCAGATGTAGATATGGTTCGTAAAGGCATAGGAAGTGATGAACGAATAGGAAGAAGATTTTTATTTTCTGGCATTGGATATGGAGGTAGTTGTTTTCCTAAAGATGTGCAGGCTCTTGCCAAATCATCAGACGATGTGAACTATGATTTTAAAATACTAGATGCTGTAATGGGGATAAATAAAAAACAAAAACTACATTTAATTCCAAAAATAAAAGCCTATTTTAATAATAATTTAAAGGGTAAAAAAATAGCCATCTGGGGCTTAGCTTTTAAGCCAAATACTGATGATATTAGAGAGGCTCCAGCCTTAGCCATTATTGATGCATTACTTGCAGAAGATGCGATTGTTTGTGTATATGATCCCGAAGCTATGAATAATGCTAAAGTAATTTATGCAGATAAAATAATTTTTACCGAAAGACAATACGATGCGCTAACAGACGCTGATGCTTTAGTGATTGCAACAGAATGGAGTGAGTTTAGAACACCTGATTTTAATAACATGATTTCCTTGCTAAAAAATAAAGTGATTTTTGATGGCAGAAATCTTTTTGATTTAAATAAAATGGAAGAATTAGGATTTCATTATGAGAGTGTGGGAAGAAAACCCATCAAACCTTAAACTTATAATCTTTTAAACTGTAAAGTGGCAACAAAAAAAGTTTTAATTACAGGAGCAGCTGGATTTTTAGGATCACATCTTTGCGACCGTTTTATTAAGGAAGGGTTTCAGGTAATGGCTATGGATAATCTTATTACTGGCGATTTAAAAAATATTGAACATCTTTTTAAATTAAAAGAGTTTGAGTTTTATCACCACGATGTTTCAAAATTTATTCACGTTACTGGAAACCTCGATTATATTTTACACTTTGCCTCTCCCGCTAGTCCAATTGATTATTTAAAAATACCCATACAAACTTTAAAAGTTAGTTCCTTAGGTACGCATAACTGTTTAGGATTAGCAAAAGTAAAAAATGCACGGATACTAGTTGCTTCTACAAGTGAAGTGTATGGCGATCCTCTGGTGCATCCTCAAACCGAAGATTATTGGGGTAATGTAAATCCAGTTGGCCCACGTGGCGTATACGACGAAGCTAAACGCTTTATGGAGGCCATTACTATGGCTTATCATACATTTCATCAAGTTGAAACCAGAATTATCAGAATATTTAATACCTATGGGCCACGAATGCGATTGAATGATGGACGTGCATTGCCTGCATTTATCGGCCAAGCACTTCGCGGCGAAGACCTTACCGTTTTTGGTGATGGTAGCCAAACTCGTAGTTTTTGTTATGTAGATGATTTGGTTGAAGGTATTTACCGGTTGTTGTTGAGTGATTATGCCCAGCCTGTTAACATAGGAAACCCTGACGAGATTTCTTTGTTAAATTTTGCAGAAGAAATAATAAAAATAACTGGCACAACACAAAAAATTATTTTTAAAGCCCTTCCAACAGATGATCCTAAACAGCGCCAACCAGATATTACAAAAGCTAAGGCATTATTAAATTGGACACCTAAAGTATCGAGAGCAGAAGGATTGAAAATTACTTATAAATATTTTAAAGCCTTACCAAAAGAAGATCTCCATAAATTGCCAAAAGAATTTGAAATAAAAAATTAATTACCAATTATTAATTATTTTTTTATGTACCAGGACTTATTAGAAAAGAAAAAAATATTAGCCGTAATTGGCCTTGGATATGCGGGGTTGCCCATTGCTTTGGAATTTGCAAAAAAAATTAAAGTAATTGGTTTTGATATTAATGCGGAGCGTATAAATATGATGCGCAATAAAATTGACCCCAGCCAAGAACTGGGAACGTCGGACTTTGAAGGCTGCGAGATTGAATTTACCGATGACCTAGATGTTTTACGGAAAGCAAACTTTTTTATTGTTGCAGTTCCTACGCCTGTTGACGAGCACAATGTACCTAATTTAATTCCAGTAACACAGGCCAGTGAAAGCATTGGTAAAGTAATTAAAAAAGGCGATTATGTAGTTTATGAAAGCACCGTTTATCCGGGATGTACCGAAGAAGATTGTGTGCCTATAATTGAAAAATTATCAGGTTTAAAAATGACCGACGATTATATGATTGGCTATTCGCCCGAAAGAATTAATCCGGGAGATAAGGAACATACCATTAGCACGATTATAAAAGTAGTGAGTGGATGCTGTACCAAAAGCTTGGATACTATTGCCCAAGTGTATGAGCTGGTAGTTAAAGCAGGTGTTTACAAAGCTTCTTCCATTAAGGTGGCAGAAGCTGCAAAAATTATTGAAAATACACAACGCGATCTTAATATTGCATTGATGAACGAACTCTCCATCATCTTTGATAAAATGAATATTAATACCTATGAAGTACTGGAAGCAGCGGGCACTAAATGGAATTTTTTGAGATTTCAACCGGGACTTGCTGGAGGACATTGTATTAGTGATGATCCATATTACCTTACGTACAAATCAAAAAAAATAGGCTATGATTCGCAGGTAATTTTAGCCGGCCGTTATATTAATGATGCCATGGCGGCACATGTGGCTCGAAAAATATTACAGCACATTATTGAAACCAATGGCAATGTAAAAGAGGCTAAAATTTTGGTAATGGGTGCCACATTTAAAGAGAATGTAAGTGATATCAGAAACAGTAAAGTTGCTGATGTTATTAAAGAACTTAAATCCTTTTCCTTAAATGTACATATTTCAGATCCTTATGCCAACAGTAAAGAACTAAAGTATGAATATGGATTTGAATTAACGCCTGAAATAGCCAATGATTACGATGCTGTTTTAGTAGCTGTTTCGCATGATAATTATAAAAATTTAGATGAGGTTTATTTTGCATCTATCACCAAAAAAAATGGATTAGTGGCTGATTTAAAAGGTATATATCGAAACAAAATAACATCAAGAAAATATTGGAGCTTATAATAAAATGTTCACCCCTATTGTAAAAAAGATAGAATTGAAATAGGGAGCAAAAAATTGAAGGAATAACATTATGAGTAATATATTTAATACCAAAGATTTAAGTAACGACTCCTTTTTAATAATAGGAGGTGCGGGATTTATTTATAGCCACATTGCCGAGTACTTATTAAAACAAGGTGCTAAAAAAGTAAGGGTGTTGGATAATTTAGAAAAAGGATTTCAATCTAATCTAGATATACTACAAAAGTTTAGTAAGTTTGAATTTATAGAAGATGGCATTAGAAATATAGACACTTGCCAGCAGGCTATTATAAGAATAGATTATGTGAATCACCAGGTTGCGTTAGGCTCGGTACCTAGAAGTATTAAAGATTCTGTTTATTTTAACGAATTTATTGTTAACTGATTTTAAGTAAGAATTTTGCATATAAAATGATTTAAGCAATTAAAAATCTTTCATAGATATGACATTTATAAAAACAGAATTTCCAAGTCTAATCGTTGTTGAACCAACTGTATATAAAGATAGCCGGGGGTATTTCTTTGAGAGTTACAGTGAAAATAATTTTAAGGCAGAGGGTATTGATATTAAGTTTGTGCAGGACAATCAATCAAAATCTGGTTATGGCGTAATACGAGGATTACATTACCAATTAGGACCTTATGCACAAACAAAACTTATTAGGGTATTGAGTGGTAAGATACTAGATATAGCCGTTGATATAAGAAAAGGATCTTCTAGTTTTGGCAAAGTTTTTTCTATTGAATTATCAGCAGAAAATAACAAACAGTTATTTATACCAAAAGGATTTGCCCATGGGTTTTCGGTACTAAGCGAAACTGCTGAAGTGATTTATAAATGTGATGCATTTTATCATGAAGAGGCTGAAGCAGGAATTAGTTACAATGATGCAACCTTGCAGATAGACTGGAAAATACCTAAAGAAAAGGCGCTTATTTCTGATAAGGATTTGCAGCATCCCTCTTTTTTAAATTGTCTAAATAATTTTGTATTTGAACAATAATATGCAAACAATTTTAGTAACAGGAGCAAATGGACAACTGGGTAATGAACTAAAAGTTATTGCCAAAAATTACCTGAATTATAAATTTCTTTTTGTTTCAAAAGAGGAATTAGCCATTGAAAATACAGAGGCAGTAAAAGAATTTTTTACGACACACCTAATTAACTATTGCATTAATTGTGCAGCATATACAGCCGTTGATAAAGCCGAATTAGAAAAGGAAAATGCTTTTTTAATTAATGCAGTTGCAGTTTCAACACTTGCTAAAATTTGTGCGCTAAGCAATACGCAACTAATTCATATTTCTACAGATTATGTTTTTGATGGCACTTCTACACAACCTTATAAAGAAACAGATAAACCTTCTCCGGTAAGCTTATATGGCCAATCTAAATTACAGGGAGAGACCTTGGCTTTGCAGTACTGTTCATCTGTAATAATTATCCGTACTTCTTGGCTATATTCTTCCTTTAGAAACAATTTTGTAAAAACGATGTTGCGATTAATGAAAGAAAAAGAATTCATCAATGTAGTGAGTGATCAGATTGGCTGCCCAACCTATGCTGCGGATCTTGCTTTGGCCATTATGCAAATTATTGTATCAAAAAAGAGCAATACTAATCCAGGAATTTACCACTATTCAAATGCAGGAATTACTACCTGGCATGAATTTGCTATGGCTATAAAAAAAATAGCAGGCAGCCCATGTATTATTAACCCTATCAACACAGCGCAATATCCAACAGCTGCAAAACGTCCTAAATATTCTATTTTGGATAACACAAAAATAAGAGAAGTATTTCCTATAATAATTCCAGCATGGGAAGATAGTTTACTAAAATGTTTACACTTGCTTGCATAAAAAAACATCCACCTACTGGCAGATGATTTAACTAATGTTTAAATTGACTTACTTTTCAATTTAAAAGACTCCATAAATTTAGTAGTAAAATTCCCTTTTCTAAAATTTTCATCTTGCATTAATTGCTGATGAAAAGGGATTGTAGTTTTAATTCCTTCAATTACATATTCGCTTAAAGCCCTGCTCATGGTATTAATAGCTTCTTCGCGGGTTTGGGCAATGGCAATTAGTTTTCCAATCATACTATCGTAATACGGCGGTATAACATATCCTGCATACACATGACTATCTACCCTTACCCCATGACCGCCTGGCTGATGCAGTACGGTTATTTTTCCTGGTGATGGCCTAAAGTCATTGTAGGGATCTTCGGCATTAATACGACATTCAATAGCGTGCATTTGTGGGTAATACGCTTCCCCTATAATTTTTTCGCCTGCTGCAATTTTTATCTGTTCTTTAATTAAATCAAAATTAATTACTTCTTCAGTTACGCAATGCTCCACCTGAATTCGGGTATTCATTTCCATAAAATAAAAATTTCGGTGTTTATCAACCAAAAACTCAACGGTACCTACACTTTCGTAATTAATTGCCTGTGCCGCTTTAATGGCGGCTTTACCCATTCTTTCTCTTAGCTCATCAGTCATAAACGGAGAGGGTGATTCTTCAACCAACTTTTGATGTCGGCGTTGAATAGAACAATCTCTTTCGCTTAAGTGACAAATATTGCCATATTGATCTCCTGCAATTTGTATTTCGATATGGCGTGGTTCTTCCACAAATTTTTCCATATAAATTCCATCATTTTTAAATGATGCGGCCGCTTCTGTTTTAGCATTTTCAAATGCTTTTTCAATTTCCGATTCTTCCCATACCACACGCATTCCTTTACCACCACCGCCGGCAGTAGCTTTTAAAATAACGGGATAACCCACTTCTTTAGCTGCGGTTTTTGCATGAGACACATTTTCTAAAAGCCCATCCACACCTGGCACTACCGGTACACCGGCTTTAATCATCGTATTTTTTGCTGTAATTTTATCTCCCATGGAGTTAATCATATCTGGTGTAGGACCTATAAATTTAATACCATGATCGGCACAAATTTTTGCAAATTTCGCATTTTCGGCTAAAAAGCCATACCCCGGATGAATTGCATCTGCATTGGTAATTTCAGCTGCAGCCATAATATGTGCCATGTTTAGATAACTGTCCATACTGGCCGGTTTACCAATGCAAACGGCTTCATCTGCAAACTTTACATGTAAACTATCCTTATCGGCAGTAGAATAAACCGCTACTGTTTTAATACCCATTTCTCTACAGGTACGAATAATACGTAGGGCAATTTCTCCACGATTGGCTATTAATATTTTTTTAAACACAACGGTTGAATTAAAAATTAAGAATTAAAAATTCAGATACGAGAGGCTCGTCTTTATTTTTGAATTTTAAATTAAGAAGGATCTACCAAAAACAAAGGTTGGTCATACTCTACCGGACTAACATCTTCAACCAACACTTTTACAATTTTTCCTTTTACTTCACTTTCTATTTCGTTAAATAGCTTCATAGCTTCAATAATACAAACTACTTTACCTGTTGTAACCTCATCTCCAACGCTAGCAAAGATGGGTTTACCGGGACCGGCCTGACGGTAAAAAGTACCGATCATCGGGCTTTTTATTGTAATCAAATTATCGACTTTTTGGGCAGTTGGTGCGGCGGCAACAGGGGCAGCAACTAAGGGGGCAGCAGCAGGTGCTGGTGCATAAGAAGGTGCTCCTCCAGCAATAATATTTTGAACAGGGTCCTTTTTTTGCTTTACTGTAATTTTTACCCCTTCTTCCTCAATAGTAATTTCACCAATATTAGTTTTATTAATGAGCTTTACTAACTCTTGAATCTTCTTGATGTCCATGATGATTATTTAAGTAGTTAATTAGTTTTGAAACGGGCTGCTAAGATAGGTGAACTATAATTATAATAGCAAGTAAAATTATAAAAAAAACGTAAAAAATGCCTTTTTTATGCCAAAAAAGGTCAAAAAAGGTCAATATTTGACTAAATTAGCCAAATATTATTATTATTAAAAATGGGTAAATACAGACTGTATTTACCCATTTTTAATAAAATACATTTTTATCCTTTTACTCTTTCTACATATTCGCCGGTTTTTGCGTTAACCCTAATTAACTCTCCTTCATTAACAAATAAAGGCACGTTTACGGTTGCTCCTGTTTCTACAGTTGCTGGTTTTAAGGTTCGCGTTGCAGTGTCGCCCTTCATACCTGGTTCGCTGTAAGTAACCAGTAAAACAATTTTGTCTGGCAGTTCAACCCCCATAGGCAAGTCGGTTTCACCATTAATTAAAACAGATACTTCTTGCCCGTCTTTTAAAAATCTTGGCGCATCAATCATAGCTTCAGCTACCGTAATCTGTTCAAAGGTTTCGGTATCCATAAAGCTGTAGCCAGTGTCGTCTTTATATAAATATTGGTATGGTTTTTTTTCAACCCTAACCGGAAAAATGTTTTCTCCACTATTCCAGGTTATTTCAATAGAACGATTGTTATCAACCCCTTTAAGTTTTGCCCAAACTTTGGCTGCTGCACGGGCTGTTTTATTTTGTCCAAATTCTATAACGGTGTACAGACTACCATCTACCTTAATGATTAACCCTGAACGTACATCTGCTGTTGTTGCCATAATAAAATAATTTTACCCCGATACGTATCGGGAGGTTGCAAAAGTAGGAATAGTAAGGCTAAATAAGAAATTCAGTATTAAATTACATTTTATCCATTAACAAACTAATATCAATCAAAGTGATTTTTTTTACAAAAAAAATTAAGAATAAAAAAAACATTTTTTGTATTAATTCGGGTTTGCATAGTTTTTAGCTCTTTGGCACAAACTGATACTAGCCAGGAATATTTCAAATTACCCATTACCCATAATTTTAACGTTATTAAAGTACCTGATAGACCCAGTTTTATCAATAATAAACTGCAAAAAAATAATCTGAGATTTTTTTTTCTTCCTTAACCCCGATTTTGAACATTGTCACCAGGAAACAAAAAATTTAATATCACAAATAGATCTGCTTAAAAATTTGGAGATCCTAATGTTCTGCATACTAGATTACAATTCAATCAAAAAAAAATTACACCGAATATAAACTTGCCAATTATCGAAACATTACGATGGTACAGGAACCAATATATGATTTGCCCGGTTTTTATAATATATATTCCATACTTGATGTGTATCATAAAAAAGAAAATTTTCTTACCCCTTTTATAAATAAATTTTCTGTCGAAGAAATTCTTCTACTATTATATTTTTTTCAGATAGATTATTTTTAAAAATTGCTTTTTACTGCTTGTCAATTTAATTACCTTTGCTCCACAAATAATTTTTCTACCTTAAATATACATATATGAAAATAACTGTAGTTGGAGCTGGAGCCGTAGGTGCTACCTGTGTAGACAATATTGCCCGTAAAGAACTTTGTAGCGAGTTAGTAATACTAGACATTAAAGAAGGTGTTGCCGAAGGCAAAGCAATGGATCTGATGCAAACTGCCACCTTACTTGGTTTTGACACAAAAATTATAGGAAGTAGCAATGATTATACAAAAACTGCTGGCACCGATGTAGCTGTTATTACATCGGGGATTCCACGTAAACCTGGCATGACCAGAGAAGAATTGATTGGTATAAATGCAGGAATTGTAAAATCAGTAACAGAAAATATATTAAAGCATTCTCCAAATGCAATTATTATTATTGTTAGTAATCCAATGGATACAATGACCTACCTCGCATTAAAATCAAGTGGCTTGCCAAAAAACAGAATTATAGGTATGGGTGGCATTTTAGATAGCAGTCGTTTTAAATATTATTTATCAACTGCAATGGGCTGCCCTGCAACTGACCTACAAGCGATAGTTGTTGGGGGACATGGAGATACAACTATGATTCCTTTGGCTAGGTTGGCCACTTATCAAGGAACACCAGTTTCTAATTACTTAAAAGCAGAAGCATTAAAAAAAGTTGTTGCAGATACTATGGTTGGTGGTGCAACGCTTACCGGTTTATTAGGCACCTCAGCCTGGTATGCACCAGGTGCTGCTGTGGCAGCATTAGTAGAGAGCATCGTAAGAGATGAGAAAAAATTATTCCCCTGCTGTGTTTATTTGGATGGCGAATACGGACAAAAAGATATTTGTATTGGCGTACCTGTTGTAATTGGAAAAAACGGAATAGATAAAATTATTGATTATATACTTAATGAAGAAGAGCAGGTAGCTTTTAATAAAAGTGCCGTTGCAGTAAGAAGTATGAATGGGGAGCTAGAAATTTTATAATTTCCTATAATGTAAATCCTAAAGTTCAGTTAATCATATCTAATACAGGATTAATTTCAGATATACTCAACCCGCTAAGCGCTAAATAAAAACGAATACTATCATTTTTTTCGAGTGCAATTTTTGTAAACAACGAATCCATATTAGGTGGAGGTTTCGAAAAATCAACTTCTGTATTTTGCGAAAACACATTTTGCAGACTAATAAAAAAATAAAAAAATGTTAGTACATATTTCATACTTTGGAGTTATTTTTTATACTACAGTATCGTCACTTAAATATTGATTAATTTTTTATTTTAATGCAAAAAAAAATCAACTCATGCCATCAACAATCATCTCTTTATTAATCTTCAGCACCAATCCTTGTAATACTTTTCCTGGTCCGGATTCTGTAAAATTTGTTGCGCCATCTGTAATCATCGTTTCTATGCATTGCGTCCATTTTACCGCACCTGTTAGTTGATTAATTAAATTTCTTTTAATGGTGGAGGGGTCTGTTATACCCTTTGCCACTACGTTTTGATAAACCGGGCAGGAAGGCTCATTAAAATGTGTGGCATCAATGGCTGCAGCCAGTTCTTCTTTTGCGGGCAACATGAGTGGAGAATGAAATGCACCCCCAACAGGTAACATTAGTGCTCGTTTTGCACCTGCTGCTTTCATACGTTCACAAGCGATTTCAATTCCTTTTACAGAACCACTTATGACCAATTGACCTGGACAATTATAATTTGCCGGCACAACTACTTCACCAGTTTCACTCATTACTTCCTCGCAAATTGCTTCTACCCTATCGGCTGCTAAAGCTAATACTGCGGCCATTGTAGAAGGGTTCATTTTGCATGCCCTTTGCATAGCCTGGGCCCTTATTGAAACCAATATTAAAGCATTTTCAAAACTTAATGTACTATTTGCTACCAAAGCAGAGAACTCACCCAATGAATGGCCTGCTACCATATCCGGTTTTATATCGGGCAATGTTTTAAAAGCAATTACCGAATGTAAAAAAATGGCAGGTTGTGTAACATTGGTTTGTTTCAGTTCTTCATCAGAACCATTGAACATGATATCAGATATCCTAAATTTTAATATTTCATTGGCCTGTTCAAACAATTCTTTTGACTCATTATTTATATCATACAAAAATTTTCCCATCCCACTAAACTGAGATCCTTGTCCGGGAAATATATAGGCATGTTTCATTGTTATTATTTTAGAATACAAATAAAACAAAAAAATCTCTCAAAAGGAGAGATTTTTAATAAAGTACTTATTTTTTATCAATGTAATTTGGCGCTGATCAACTTTAAAAATTCACTTCTAGTATCATTTTTTTCGAACTGTCCCCAAAATGCAGAAGTAGTTGTTACCGAGTTTTGCTTTTCTACCCCCCTCATCATCATACATAAATGAGATGCTTCAATTACTACGGCTACACCTAATGGATTTAACGTTTCTTTTATAGAAGTTAATATCTGGTGCGTTAGTCTTTCCTGTACTTGCAGGCGGCGACTAAAAGCATCTACTACCCTAGCTATTTTACTAAGGCCTGTTATATATCCGTTAGGGATATAAGCTACATGGGCTTTTCCATAAAAAGGCAACATATGATGTTCGCACATACTGTATAGTTCAATATCTTTAACCACAATCATTTCACTTACCACTTCATGAAATTTTGCAGAATTTAATATTTCTGTTGCATCAATATTATAACCTTGCGTAAAAAATTGCATCGCTTTAGCAATACGCTCTGGCGTTTTTTGTAATCCCTCCCTATCTGGGTCTTCGCCAAGTAATTCTATGGCACTTCGATAATTTTTCATGAGTTCAGATGTTGTCTTCTCATCAAATTGCTCAATTTTTTTGTAGGCCATTATTTATAATTTTTGTTTTAGTTTGCCGGGTATTCCACAAAATTTCTTTCTGTTTCATACAACCGAATATGTAAATCAAATTTTAACTCAATTTTATCTCTTAAAATATTGTAAATAACAATAGCTATATTTTCTGCACTAGGGTTTAATCGCTTAAACTCGGCAATATCTTCATTTAAATTTTTATGATCAAAACGCTCTATTACGTTCTCTTGAATAAGGTAACTAAGCACTTTCATATCAATTACATAGCCCGTTTCATTATCAGGCACTCCTGTTACTTTAACTATTAGTTCGTAATTATGGCCATGAAAATTCGGATTGTTACATTTGCCAAAAACAAGGTCATTGGTTGCATTATCCCAATTTAGGTTATGTAACCGATGAGCTGCATTAAAATGTTCTTTGCGGTAAACAGCTACTTTTTTGCTCATGATTATTGTTATAACATATTAATATTACTATTTGTTTACCTAGGCAAAGAAAAATAGAAACATTATTTATTAGTGGCTAAAACAGAATTGTACTTTTTAAAAACATCAACTATTGAAAGTTAATTACAAATAAAGTTAAGATTTGTTTACTTTAAATTTTAAATTAAATCCTAGCATCGGGGCCATAATATTCAACATAAATCCGGGGTGTTTCTGATAATTTAAGACAATATAACTTTACATCTGCAGGAAGATGAGGTGCTAATTCGTTCCAAATGCCAATTACCAGATTTTCAATAGAGCAAAGTTTATCCCGCATAAATTCAACATCTACATTTAAATTTTTGTGATCAAGTTTGTCTATCACCTGTTCTTTTACAATGATACTTAGTTTTTTTACATCATATACAAAACCGGTGTCGGGATTTGGTTCACCTTTTAAAGTAACAAATAACTCAAAATTGTGCCCATGCCAATTTTCATTGGCACACTTGCCAAAAATCTCCTCATTTTTTTCTCGGCTCCATGCCGGATTAAATAATTTATGAGCTGCATTAAAGTGTTCCAGCCTGGTAATGTAAACCATTAATATAAAAAATTTTGGCAAAGGTAGCTTCAAAATACTGAAATATGAAGGGTAAATACGAAATTTGTGCCATGCAAATATTATTAATTGCTGCAACAGAAGCCGAAATAAACCCATTTACTACTGTTAATACAAAAATTGATGTGTTAATTACGGGTCTTGGCGTGCCGTCAACTATCTATCATCTGCAAAAACGAATACAACAGATGGAATATGATATCGTTATACAGGCTGGTATCGCTGGCAGTTTTAATAGTAGTTTATTATTAGGGCAAACTGTATTTGTAAAACAGGATTGCTTTGCCGATTTGGGAATTGAAGAAAGGGGAAATTATACGCCAATTTTTAGTACAGTGTTTGCAGATAAAAATAAATTCCCTTTTGTAGAAGGGTGGCTTGTAAATTTGGAAAACAATACAAATAATTTAAACTTATTATCAGTAAAATCGATTACTGTAAATAAAATAAGTGATAGTGCTTTACAAAAGCAACAGTTGCTCAGTAATTTTAATGCAGATATTGAAACAATGGAGGGTGCTGCTTTACATTATGTTTGTTTGCAAGAAAAAATTCCTTTTTTACAAATCCGTTCTATTTCCAATTATGTTGGCGAAAGAGACAAATCAAAATGGTATATGAAAGAAGCCATAAAAAATTTAAATAATACAATTTCAAAATTGATTAACGAATTAATTACTTAATTATTAAAATGAGACTTAGTTTAGGATTCTCCCCTTGCCCCAACGATACTTTTATTTTTGATGCGTTGGTAAATCATAAAATTGATACTGGGGATTTATCATTTGAGGTTTTTTTGGAAGATGTGGAAACCCTTAACAAGGGTGCCTTACAAAAAAAAATAGATATCACAAAACTTAGTTACAGCCTATTACCATTGGTACTTGAGCACTATCTGGTTCTCAATAGCGGCAGTGCATTAGGCAATGGTGTTGGCCCCATTTTAATTTCCAATAAAAAAGTTGACTCCAAAAATGTTAATGACCATACTATTGCAATTCCTGGAGAATACACAACCGCCCATTTCCTTTTTTCTTTAGCTTACCCCAATGTTAAAAACAAGATTTTTTTAAAATATAGTCAAATAGAAGATTTCGTTTTAGAAGGAAAGGGGTTAGGTGTTATTATTCATGAAAACAGATTTACATACGCATTAAAAGGATTACAAAAAATTACTGACTTAGGCGATTACTGGATAAAAAAAACCGGCAAACCTATTCCTTTAGGAGGCATTGTGGCAAAGCGTTCGATTAATAGTAACATTGTTTTGCAGGTTGATGCGCTTATCAGAAAAAGTATTGAATATGCCTATACGTATCATTATAAAAAAATGACCGACTATGTAATAGCCAATGCGCAGGAAATGAGTGAAGACATCATGCGAAAACACATTGATCTTTATGTAAACAATTATTCAATTAATTTAGGTAAAGAGGGTAAAGAGGCAATTCAAAAAATCTTATCTATACTTAAGCCTGTTAATATAGAGAGTAAAATGCAAGATCATGACATTTTTATAAAATAATCAATTTTAAAAATTATTTTTCTGCAGTCCATTTTTAAAAACTTCTAAACAAAGTAGTCTTGCAATTTCGTGTTGTACAATTGGTTTAGGATAATGCAACTCATTTAATTCGGGTATCCATTTATTAATATATTCAAGTTTTGGATCAAATTTTTTTGTTTGCAGATAAGGATTAAAAATTCTAAAATAAGGTGCTGCGTCGCAACCGCTGCCTGCAGCCCATTGCCATCCCCCATTATTAGAAGCCAAATCAAAGTCTAATAGTTTTTCGGCAAAATAAGCTTCGCCTAATCGCCAATCTAGCAATAAATGTTTACATAAAAAAGAAGCTACAATCATGCGAACTCGGTTATGCATAAATCCAGTGGTATTTAGTTCCCGCATACCCGCATCTACAATAGGATAACCAGTTTGTCCATTGCACCATTTTTCAAATTCTCCAGTATCTCTACGCCACTCAATTTGATCATATGCAGATTTAAATGCAAGCCCTTTGCCCACTTGTGGAAAGTGCCAAAGAATCATTTGATAAAAATCTCTCCATATTAACTCATTAAGAAAGGTTTCGCTTATGCCAGTAGATTTTTTTCCAATTTGCCTAATACTTATGGTACCAAAACGCAGGTGTACGCCTAATCTTGATGTACCCGCAACTGCAGGAAAATTTCGTTGCGCTTGATATTTCATAAGTACCTCTTCCTTTAATTCTTTTGTAGGAAAAGATATACGCTTACTTGTAAATCCCATACTAAATAATGACGGGATAGTACCTATTGAATTGCGATAAAAATTATCAAAATATTTTGCTGTTTTATATTCTTCAAAGGGAAAATTTATTAAAGTCGCTTTCCATTTTCTACTGTACGGAGTAAATATGGTGTATGGTTTGCCATCATCCTTAATTACCTCCTCTTTTTCAAAAATAACTTGGTCTTTAAAAGTTTGAAGCATGGCTCCTTTCTCTTGCAGTAGTCTAGCTATTATTGCATCTCTCTCTATAGCATAAGGCTCGTAATCGTGGTTGGCAAATACATGCTTGATGTTGTATTGTAAAAAAAGTTTATCAAAAGCCTCCGTAGGTGTTGAATAAAATACGTGTAGCGATGTCCCCATTATAATTAATGAAGACTGTATTTCTTCTAAAGCAGCGTGTATAAACTCCACCCGTCCATCATCCTTGTTAGTCAGTTTATCAAGGATATTTTTATCAAAAATAAAAATGGGTAAAACCGGAGTTTTGCTTTTTAACGCCTGGTAAAGAGCTGCATTATCTGTTAAGCGCAAATCGCGTCTAAACCAAAAAATATTTACAGTTTGCAATTTTAATGTATTTTAAAAAAATATTAAACAAATTACTTAAGAATTTGTTTGCAAAAATGAAGCATATATTTTTTGTGTTTGTATATGGGTATATTTTTTATCCTCAATACTTTGCACCCAACGTAAATTATAGATGGAGTTGGTTAAAAAAACCTCATCTGCATTAAGTAAGTCAGCAACACTTATTTCTCCTTCAATAGGCTTTTTATTTTGTGCAGCAAGTAGATTAATTATATTTTTTCTCATAACACCTGCAATACATCCTTCTTTTAAAGAAGGTGTATAAATAAGTTGGTCTTTAATTAAAAAGATATT
>CAMBEI010000005.1 GCA_945865645.1 Chitinophaga pinensis
TAAATGGCCACGTTCGTATTTTTCCATTTTCATTAAACGACCGGTGCCGGCCTCATAATACTTCCATTCACCATGTTTCACGCTGTATTGATCGGCTTTTACAATCTTATAATCAATAATTTCATTGTTACCTTCACCATAAACGGCCACGGTGTCATAAGGGGCATCTGGGTCATAGCCTCGCCAGGATTCTTCCCGGATCAAATCGCCCAGGTAGGTATAATATTGTTGAACACCATCTTTGCCCCCAAGTTTATAAAATTCAACGGCAATAATATCTCCAGTCAAACTATATTTTCGCCAAATATTTTCTTTATTATTATTTTTAAAAATACCCTCTTCTTCATAACCGGGCTCGCCCCTTATCGGTTCCACATGCAATACCCACTTTCCCTGTTTCATATCTTTATTATCTATGGCATTTAGGGTATCGCCCTTGTCGGAAATCACAAATTTTTTATATTGAGCCGTGCCATTCATCAAAAACAAAAACTGAATTATGGTACATATCAACATTTGCCGTATTTTTAAAACTCGCATAACATTGTAATTATTGGTTGCTTTATTTAAATCAAAACAAACAAATGAAAAATATTTTCAAATTTACGTTATTCCTGCTTTTTATACATGTTAATTCTGTTTGGGCACAAGTAAAATCTAGTACTGCCACTGAGCGTATTAGTGGCTTACAAAAAAGAAAATTACTTGAAGATAGTAGTTTGCTAAAAGATATTAAGTTTCGTAATGTAGGGCCTAGTATAATGAGTGGCAGAGTAGTAGATGTAGATGTAAATCCCGCTGACCCAACAGAATTTTATGTAGCGTATGCTTCGGGTGGTTTATGGTACACTGCAAATAACGGACAAAGTTTGGTGCCAGTTTTTGATAAAGAAAATGCTTTTAGCATTGGCGACATTGCTGTTAACTGGCGATTAGGGATTATTTGGGTTGGAACAGGGGAGGCCAATAGCAGTAGATCATCTTACTCGGGCCTGGGTGTTTACAAAAGTTCGGATAAAGGAAAAACATGGGATTATCTTGGCCTACCCGAGAGTCATCATATAGGCAAAATAAATTTGCATCCCACCGATAATAATATAGCCTGGGTTGCGGTGCTTGGCCATTTATTTTCTGCCAATAAAGAGCGAGGCGTTTACAAAACGATTGATGGAGGTAAAACCTGGAATCATACTTTATATATTGATGATAATACCGGCGCAGTGGATATGGATATTAATCCAAAAAATCCAAATGAATTATACGCATGTATGTGGTACCGAACTAGGCGGTCCTGGAATTTTGAAGAAAGCGGAAGAACTTCTGGCATTTATAAAAGTATAGATGGAGGAAATACCTGGAAGCCTCTAATGCAGCAAGGAAATGGATTTCCAACGGGCAAGGGTATTGGTAGGATTGGGATATCTGTTTTTGCCGCCAATCCTAATATTATTTTTGCCGCTGTTGATAACCAAGACCACCGGCCAGATACGGCACAAAAGAAAGTAGATAGTAATTATGTGCTCAAAGATTTTAAAAACTTAACTAAAGAAATTTTTTTGATGTTGGATGATAAAAAATTAGACAGCTTTTTATCCGACAATGATTTTCCAGAAAAATACAAAGCTGCATCTGTAAAAGAACTGGTAAAAAATGACAAGGTGCAACCAACTGCTGTTTATGATTATTTATTTGATGCCAATGCTGCCCTTTTTGATACACCAATAATAGGCTGCGAAATTTACAAAACTGAGGATGCAGGGGTTAACTGGAAAAAAGTAAATACAAAAGCATTGAGTTTGTACAATACCTATGGATATTATTTTGGAAAGATTTCTGTTAGTAATACAAATGAAAATAAAATTGTGATCAGCGGATTTAATTTAATGCTGAGTGAGGACGGAGGTAAAACATTTAAATCAACCGACAAATCTGCAACACATCCCGACTGGCATGGCTGTTGGATGAACCCCAATAAAGATAGTCATTGGGTAGCAGGAAATGATGGAGGCTGCAATGTTACTTATGATGATGGGGAACATTGGTTTAAAGCAAATACTCCATCAGTTGGGCAGTTTTATAGCATTACAGTAGATGATGCAAAGCCCTATAATATTTATGGGGGATTACAGGATAATGGTACCTGGTATGGGCCTGCCAATGCCAAAGATTTAGATCAATGGGATTACGACGGTGTTTATCCATGGAAGAATGTAGGTGGTGGGGATGGTATGCAGGTGCAGGTTGATACAAGGGATAATAAGACATTGTATGCCGGCTCGCAATTTGGTTTTTATGGGAGAAGAAGTACAGAAGGGGGTCGCAGTATTTCTTTATATCCTAGGCCAAATCTAGGGGAGACAAAACTGCGTTTTAACTGGCAAACACCCATCTGGTTAAGTAGGCATAGTCAGGATGTTTTTTATTATGGTGCCAATAAATTTTATCGCAGTTTACAAAAGGGAGAAAAAATGGAAGTCCTCAGCGGTGATTTAACAAATGGAGCAAAAGAAGGTGACATTCCTTTTGGTACAAGCACAACGTTAGTAGAATCGCCCATGAAATTTGGTTTGATTTATATTGGCACCGACGATGGTAATATACAAATTACTAAAGATGCTGGTTATACCTGGACAAAAATTAGTATCGGGTTACCAAAAACTGTTCAGGGTTTGTATGTAAGTCGAGTTACTCCTTCTGCTTTTAAAGAGAATAGAGTGTTTGCAACATTAAACGGTTATCGTAATGATAATTTTGGGGCTTATTTATTTGTAAGTGAAGATTATGGATTAACATGGCTACAATTGGGTAGTGATTTGCCTGCGGAACCATTGAATGTGATAAAAGAAGATCCTAAAAAAGAAAATATCATTTATGTGGGAAGTGATAATGGCCTATATGCATCTTTTGATAGGGGTAAAACTTTTATGAGCGCAGGAATGAGCTTGCCTCGTGTGCCTGTTCATGATATAGCAATACAGCAAAGAGAAAATGAATTGGTTGTAGGCACACATGGCCGCAGTATTTATATTACTAAATTAGATGCGGTGCATAAAATTTATGAAAAAATGTTGGAAGGGAAAAAATAATTAGAAGGTGTTTTAAATTAATGAGATTATTAGCCTGAGATTGTCAAAAGTGGGGTATTAATTGCTTTTAAAGTATTAAGAAACTGATTATATTAATAACTGAGTTAAATGAAACAAAGTTTGTCAATTTAAAAATATTTCATCATGTATTTATATTTTACTTCTACATTTGTAAATTCTTTTTAGAAACCACGAACATTTAAATATTTATAGTGTCAAAACAAGTTAGCAAGTTTACTGCAGCCGGCCTGTTGGTTGCTTTAGGAATTATTTACGGCGATATTGGAACTTCGCCATTGTATGTTTTTAACTCTATAATTAAGGGTAGAGTGATTGATGAAACTCTTATCTTAGGAACCTTATCTCTAATCATTTGGACTATTACTTTAATAACTACTATTAAGTATGTTGTTATGATGCTTCGTGCCGACAATCGTGGAGAAGGTGGTATTTTCGCCTTGTTTGCGCTTGTTAGACGTCGAAAAAAATGGTTAGTTATTCCGGCGATGATTGGAGGAGCGGCACTTTTATCAGATGGGATTATTACACCACCTATTTCCATAACATCTGCAATAGAGGGATTAAAAGAGCTACCTAAATTTCATGATCTTAGCCAAAACACGATTGTTTATATTGTATTAGGGATTATTGCAGCTTTCTTTCTTTCTCAACAATTCGGCACTAGTAATATTGGTAAATTTTTTGGCCCGTTCATGTTTGTTTGGTTTGTCATGTTGGGATTGCTGGGCTTGTTTCATATCAGCGATTATCTATACATTTTAAAAGCGCTTAATCCATATTATGCTTTTTATTTTTTGCTGACTTATTCTGAGGGATTTTGGTTATTAGGCGCTGTTTTTCTCTGTACCACGGGCGCTGAGGCACTTTATAGTGATCTAGGTCATTGTGGAAGAGGCAATATTCGGATATCCTGGATATTTGTTAAAGTAAGTTTAATTATCAATTATTTTGGACAAGGGGCTAGTCTATTAAAGCATCATAATGGGAAATTATTAGATGCTGCAACCATAAAATTTGAAGGGATTAATGCCTTTTACGATCTTATGCCAAACTGGTTTATTATTCCTGGTGTAATAATAGCCACAAGTGCAGCTATTATTGCCAGCCAGGCTATGGTTACAGGCTCTTTTACTTTAATAAACGAAGCCATTCGCCTTAATCTTTGGCCAAAACTTAAAATTAATTATCCATCGGAAGCCAGAGGACAAATATTTATACCGGCCATTAATATGCTTTTATTTATAGGTTGCGTTGGGGTAGTTTTATTTTTCAGGGAATCGGCGAAGATGGAATCTGCTTATGGGTTAGCTATCATTACAACAATGCTAATGACAACAATTTTGTTTGCAAATTACATGGTACTGCATCGTGTTAAACCATTGTTGATTTATGTTTTTTTAGGGGCGTATCTAATCATAGAATCTTCATTTCTAATTGCATTAATGGATAAATTTATTCATGGTGGATACATCACTTTATTAATTGGATTCTGTCTATTTTCGGTCATGTACATTTGGTATAGAAGTCGTAAAGTTAAAAATAGGTATGTTGAATTTGTCCGACTTGAAGAATACGTTCCTAAGCTGGAGGAGTTGAGTAACGATTCATCAGTGCCTAAATATGCTACTCACTTGGTTTATTTAACCAGTGCAAATAATCCTAAAGAAATTGAACATAAAATTATTTATTCGATATTAAATGGAAAACCAAAACGTGCCGATATTTTTTGGTTTATCCATGTAGACACGATGGATGATCCATACACCTGCGAATATTCTGTAGAGCATATCATTCCTAATGATATTATTAGGGTAGAATTCAGGCTTGGCTTTAGAATGCAGCCTCGTATAAATCTGATGTTTAAAAAAGTAGTGGAAGATTTAGTGGCTAATCGCGAAGTGAATGTTACCAGTCGCTACGAAAGTCAGCAACGAAATAATATGGTAGGAGATTTTAAATTTATTGTAATGGAGAAATTTTTGAGTCAGGATAATGAACTACCTTTTTTTGAACGAATCATTATGCGTTCTTATTTCTGGTTAAAGGAAATTTCGCTAAGCGAAGAAAAAGGATTTGGGCTAGAGCAGAGCACTATACAGGTAGAAAAATTTCCTCTAATTATAGCGCCGGTAAGTAATTTAAAATTAAAAAGAACTTATTTTGAAGAAGACTAGGCACTTGTTTTTTATTAGCTGCAAAGTAGTAATAATTTAAGTAATGAGATGGGAGCAAAGCGTTTGGAGTTAAATTTTATTTATTTTGTATTTACCAAGATAAGTTAAATTTAACTTAATCTATAACAACTAACATCCCACAGAAAACAACCAGTTAAATATTGCTTCAAATCATCACCTATATTGTTATTATTATTGTTTCACTTTCTATTATTGCCTTTTTTGTACAAGAACGTTTTATTTTTAAGCCAGAAAAATTAAAACAGGATTTTATTTACAAATATGATGCACCTTTTGAAGAATTATTTTTTGATGTAGCACCTGGGGTTAGCATTAATGGTCTGCATTTTACTGTAGATCAGCCGCTGGGTTTGATTTTGTATTTTCATGGTAATAGCAGAAGCATAAAAGGGTGGGCTAAATACGCCATAGATTTTTATCGCTATAAATATGATGTGGTGCTGGTTGATTATCGTGGTTTTGGTAAAAGTACGGGCAAGCGAAATGAAAAGGATATGCTTAATGATATGCAGTTTGTTTATACATCGCTAGCTGCTAAGTATAACGAAAATCATATTATTGTTTATGGACGTAGTATGGGTAGTGGCTTTGCGGCTAAAGTGGCCAGTGAAAATAAACCACGTTATCTTATTTTAGATGCACCTTATTTTAGTTTTAAAAAAGCAGTAGAGCGGTTTTTACCCATATTGCCTGTGCGATTGGTTTTACGATATCATATGCGTACTGATAAATGGATTGCCAAAGTAAATTGTCATACTTATATATTGCATGGTACAAAAGATTGGTTGTTGCCCATTAGCAACAGTGAAAAATTACAGGCGCTCAATCCACGTAAAATAACTTTGATACGCATTGCTGGTGGCGGTCATAATGATCTGCCTTCTTTTTCTGAATATCATAATTTTTTGAGAGATATTTTACAATACTAGTTATAGGGAAACACTCACACATTTTATATTTTACCCTGCAGATTGTTTGCTTCAACTCTTTACAATAGCTTCCAGTAACTTTTAACTTAACTTTGTTCCTTTATGAAAAGAAAAATATTTTTTCGTTGGCTTAAAGTAATTATTCTCATTTATAGCAGTATTGGTATTGCTTTATTTTACCTACAGGATCGTTTTTTATTTCACCCAGAAAAATTATCTAGCGCTTATGTATATCATTTTAAGATGCCATTTGAAGAATTGAACATTCCTTTTAATAATATTGATACCATTAACTTGATTAAATTTTTTCCTACAGATTCAATAAGAAGAGGGGTGGTGGTTTATTTTCATGGCAATAAAAATAATATAGAACACTATGCCAAATTTGCAAACAACTTTACCAAATACGGCTATGAAGTGTGGATGGAAGATTATCCTGGGTTTGGAAAAAGTACTGGAGAACGCTCCGAAAAAAAAATGCTTCAGCAGGGTTTGCAAATTCAAAGAATGGCTGCTGCTAAATATGGGAAAGACAGTATTATAATTTATGGTAAATCATTTGGTACAGGCATCGCAGCGAATGTTGCCTCAGAATCAACTAATCAAAGATTGATTTTGGAAACACCTTATTATAGTATTCCATCTTTATTTACTTGTTATGCACCAATTTATCCAACATCTCAAATGACAAATTATCAATTACCAGTGCATCTATTTTTAGTCGATGTGAATTATCCCATAACTATTTTTCATGGCACAAGTGATGGCGTAATCCCTTATCGAAATGCCGCCAAATTGAAGACTCTATTAAAATCAACAGATGAATTTATAACAATTAATAAAGGCGCACATAATAATCTCAATAACTTTGATCTGGTAAAACAAAAGTTAGATAGTTTATTAAATCTCCGTTAGCTGCGTTTTGTTTTTACTAATCTTTAATATATAGGGTAGGCCTACTTTTAATGCATAATTTTCAGTTTGATGGCTTACCGGAAAATCAAAACACACCGGATAATTATAAGGCCCCGTAATTTCTTTGATTAATTTATAAACTTTTTTTCCAAAAGGCCGTTCGGTATCTTGCATGTCTGTAAATCCCCCAACTATTAAACCAGCCAGGTTATCTAATTTACCGCTGCGTTTGAGTTGATATAGCATACGGTCAACATTATAGATATGTTCACCTATATCTTCAATGAAAAGTATTTTATTTTTTGTATTCATGTCAGAAGTGGTTCCTATTAAATGTACTAGTAAAGACAAGTTGCCACCAATAATTTCTGCAGATGCAGTACCACATTTATTGAATGAGTGGGCTGCGCAACTAAACTTTGCCTTTTTGCCAATAAGGGCTTTGTGCCATGCTTGAATGTATATGTTTTCTCCTTCATTAAATGCTGCAGCCATCGGTGCATGTAAAGAAGCAACTTTTACTTTAGTGTATAAATGTGCATGTAAAATAGTGATATCGCTAAAACCAATGATCCATTTCGGCTTCTTTTTAAATTTGGTAAAATCAAGTTCGTCAATAATTCGGGTAACACCATAACCGCCACGTCCACAAAGTATGGCATGTATATTTTCATCATCAAGCATGGCTTGCATTTCATTTTTTCGTATTTCATCAGAACCGCTAAAATAATTTTTTGATTTACTACCTAAAGTTTTACCCACCATTACATCAAAGCCCCAGCTTTGCAATGTGCTAATACAAGTTTGTGCTTTTTCAGCAGCCATATAACCTGCTGGGCAAGTAATACTAACGGTGTTACCTTTTTTTAAGTAGGGAGGAATTATTATCATATAATTTTCAATATAAGTGATAGATTTATAAAACTAAAGTATAAGTTATTTTTTTTTATTAAATTTACTGATAACTTATCATGCATATGCGTTTTTCTTCTTTTCTTTTTTTTCTTCTATGTTCTAATTTAGTATTTGCACAGCCTTGTGCGGGTCCAGGTAGAACTGCTCAAACTGCATTTGTTGTTTGTGGAACGCTTACTTTTCCTCAGCCTGTTGTGCCCTCCTGTGTAGGTCCCGATTTGCCTGTAGGGGGGTGTGTAGATCCTGTTACCAGCAGCAATTCTGTTTGGTATAGGTTTCATTGTTATCAGTCTGGCACATTAGGGTTTTTAATTACACCTGCTTCTATGATGGATGATTATGATTGGGAATTGATGGATTTTACTGGGTTTCTTCCTGCAGCTGTATATGCTAGTGATTTAGGAATTTCTTTGAATTTAAGTGCAGAAACTGGACCTACTGGATGTTCGCCCGCTGGCATACTAAATCTAAATTGTGCTGGGGGGGCTCCAGGATCTCAATTTAACCGCATGCCTGATTTATTAACAGGGCATGATTATCTACTAATGGTTACTAACTGGTCTAATTCTGGACTTGGGTATAATTTAAATTTTGTAGGGGGCACGGCTGTGCTTACCAACAACCTGCTGCCTGCAATAACTAATGTAGGAATCGTTAATTGCAATGCTTCAATGCTACATATTGTTTTGTCGGAAGATGTTTTATGCAGCAGTTTAACTGCGCTTGGTACCGAGTTTACTATCACAGGAGGAACACATGTTATTACAGGTATAAATTCTGTTTGCTCATCTGTAAATGCATTTACTGAATTAACACTTGTATTACAAAACCCTATTCCTGCTGGTAATTATCGATTAACAGTAAATAATGGAACAGATGGCAATACCTTATTTGATGTTTGTCAGGAGGCAATGCCTGTTGGCTCTTTTTATGATTTTACTGTACCTACATTTACACCTTTAAATATTAATGCAATAAATTCGGTAGGATGTACATCAACGGTTTTAAATATACCTTTTTCAAATCCAATATGGTGCAGTACTATTACGGCTAGTGGCAGCGAGTTTTCAATATTGCCAGGTAATCCTGCAATAGCATCTGTGCAATCTGTATGCAGTTCAGGAAGTACTTATACAAATCAGCTACAAATTGTTTTGGTTAATCCCCTTCCGTCGGGGAATTACCAACTATTTGTAAATAACGGTACTGATGCCGATACCTTTATAGATACTTGCAGCGTTACAATTAATGCAGGAAGCAGTTATCCTTTTATAATTTCTGGTACTGCGGCTTTTAATAGTCAGGTAAATTGGGGGTGTATAACGGATACGATTGTACTTACTCACCCCGGGGGTAATGGTATAAACTCATGGGTATGGAATTTTAGCGATGGAGGATCAGCTATAGGTCAAACCGTTACTCATATATCGCCTGTTTCTACTATAGCGGTTATTGTACAATTAATCGTATCAAATGGAATTTGCAGGGATACCTTAACCAATACAATACCATTAGATAATGCATATAAAGCGAATTTCACGAAATTCCCTGATGACACATTATGCATAAATAAGCCTGTAATTTTTACCAATACATCAACTGGAAATATTGTTAACTACTTATGGAATTTTGGAGATTTAACACAGCATAATGGTCAAACGCCACCAACACATACATATTTATTAACTAATAATTATAGAGTACAGTTAATTATAACTAATAATTATGGCTGTAAAGATACTGCTACAAAAAACATACATGTTGCACCTTCAGCTTTTATTGATTTCGTGGGTTTAAAATCACAATATTGTACAGGCAATCAGTTGTTACTAACCAGAAGAATATCTAGAAATATGAGCTCCTATGTTTGGGATAATGGTGATGGTAAAACTTTTATAAATGAAGTGGATGTTAATTTTTCTTATGCCACAGAAGGCCTTTACAACATAACGCTTTCGGGTAACGATAGATTTTGCGGTATAGCAACAGTAAGTAAAACTGTTCCTATATATGCAGTGCCAAAAGTAAAGCTGCCATCAGATACTGTACTTTGCCAAAATGAACAAATGCAAATCGGAATTTTTCCAACAGTTAATTATACTTATTTGTGGAATACAGGGGCTACTACCTCTCAAATAATTACCAATATATTTACAAGAGAATACACTTTAACTGCGGAAAATAAAGGATGTAAGGCATATGATATCATGCTTGTTAAAGTGTTAACTGCTTGTATAATAAAAGTTCCCAATGCCTTTACACCAAATAAAGATGGATTAAATGATTTACTTTTAGCAACCAATGCCGATTTGGCAAAAAACTTTTCATTTAAAGTGTTTAACAGAATAGGGGAAGTAGTTTTTTCTACAAATAACCCTCTCGAAGGATGGAATGGTTTGTATAAAGGTAATCCTGCTGAAATAGGCACTTATGTTTGGATGCTGAGTTATATAGATCCCTGGAATGGGAAAGCAATAAAAGAAAAAGGAACAAGTATTTTGTTGCATTAATTCCATTTATAATCAAGCTTCTGATAAACGACATTCGTTAAGATATACGACTAGGGTGTGTGTTACGCCACATTTTAATGCAAAATTATTTTTTTGATGACCTACTGGAAAATCAAAGCAAACGGGATAATTATACTCCATTACTTTCTCTAGTACAATTTCTACTATTGTTTTTCCAAATTCTTCACCCGCATCATCTGGTTTTATTTTAAATCCGCCGATAATTAATCCTTTTAATTTATCTAATTTTCCACTTCGTTTTAAATTCCAAAACATACGATCAATGCTATATAAATATTCACCAGTATCTTCTACAAATAAAATTTTATCCATGGTATGAATATCTGATTCACTGCCTGCTAAAGATTCTAAAGTTTTTAAATTACCTCCAACTAATTCGCCGGTGCAAGTGCCGGTCTTATTATTTTCATTTGGGGTAAATAAATATTTCATTCTTTGGCCTGTTAAACATTGGTTTATAGATTCAATAGTTTCTTTTTGAATAGTTTCAGCTTTACCCCAATCGGATGGAAAACTGTTGCACATTTTTGAATGGATTGTTGCAATCCGATGTTTTTTATTAACATGCGAATGAAAAACAGTAGCATCACTAAAGCCGATAAGCCATTTAGGGTTGTTGCAAAATTTTTTAAAATTCAGTTTATCGAGTATTCTAATACCACCATATCCGCCTCTTGCAAACAAAATGGCTTTAATCATTTTATTATCTAGCATTTGTTGTAGGTCTTTTAGTCTTTCTTCATCGGTGCCGCCATAAGTAAAATCTTTTTTTTCTATTGTTTCACCAACCCAACTAGCAAAGCCCCATTCCTGTATTTTAATAAGTGCGGGTTGAATATCTGCTATAGATATAAAGCCTGCAGGACAGGATATACCTATTCTATCACCTTGTTTTAAATAAGGCGGTTTAAAAGTCGGGTTATCTGGCTCAATAATTGTTTTACCCTTTGCCACCTCGCTAAATGTAGCTGCTAGGGGGATAATTGACGAAATAAAATTTTTACGTTTCATGTTTTTTATTGATTTTGGCTATATAAAACTCTCCAATTATGTCACTTTTAGTTGTTTTAAACTAGTTTATTGCTTCTTTCGTTGGTTGAATTTACTCAAATTTCGGTATTGACTGCTGATTAGGTATTTTTGCACTGCAATGAATAAACCTAAAAGATATTTAATTACCTCGGCACTGCCATATGCAAATGGACCTAAACACATTGGGCACCTAGCAGGAGCTTATTTACCAGCCGATATTTATGTGCGTTATCTGCGTTCTAAAAAAGAAGATGTCGTGTATGTTTGTGGCAGTGATGAACATGGTGCAGCCATTACTATACAGGCCATGAAGGAAAAAACAACGCCAAGAGAAATTGTAGATAAATATCACGCTATGCTTAAGCGAAATATGGCTGATTTGGGTATTTCTTTTGATATCTATGACCGTACTTCTTCGCCCTTGCATCACGAAACCGCAAAGGAGTTTTTTACTACATTAAATAATAGAGGCGATTTAGAACAAAAAGAAACAGAACAATATTATGATGACGAAGCAAAAAGTTTTTTAGCTGATCGTTATATTATTGGTACTTGCCCAATTTGTGCCAATAAAAATGCATATGGTGATCAGTGTGAAAAATGCGGTACATCTTTAAGTCCAGAACAGCTGATAAATCCACGCAGTACTTTAAGCGGGAATGCTCCAATAAAAAAATTAACAACACATTGGTTTCTACCACTGGATAAACACGAGTCGTTTTTAAGAGAATGGATTTTAACTGAACATAAATTAGATTGGAAAGTAAATGTTTTGGGCCAGTGTAAAAGTTGGATGGACTTAGGTTTGCAGCCAAGGGCCGTAACTAGAGATTTGAATTGGGGAGTTCCTTTGCCATTAAATGTTACAGGATGCGAAGGAAAAGTTTTATATGTTTGGTTTGATGCGCCCATTGGATATATTAGCGCAACAAAACAGTGGGCACTAGATAATAATAAAGATTGGCGACCCTATTGGCAAGACAAGGATACCAAGCTAGTTCATTTTATTGGCAAGGATAATATTGTTTTTCATGCAATAATTTTTCCTGTAATGTTAAAATTGTATGGGAATATTTTACCTAACAATGTGCCCAGTAATGAGTTTATGAATTTAGAAGGGGATAAGATGAGTACTAGCCGCGGATGGAGTATTGAAATGGATGATTACATCAATGATTTTGTAAAAAAAGATAATGGTAGCGATCAAATGGTAGATGCGTTGAGATATTACTTAACTCAAATAGCACCCGAAACCAAAGACAGTGAATTTACTTGGAAAGGTTTTCAAGATGCTGTGAACAGCGAGCTGGTCGCCATATTTGGTAATTTTGTAAACAGGGCACTTGTACTCATGCATAAATTGTGTGATGGCAAAGTTCCTCCATTACACCTAGATATTTTGGATGATGTAGATAAAAAAATGTTTGAAGATATTAAAAATACCAAAATAAATATTGAAAACTTAATAGAAGGATATAAGTTTAGGGATGCGTTGTATGAAGTGATTGATTTGTCAAGAAAGGGAAATAAATATATGCAAGATAAGCAACCTTGGATTCTTGCAAAAACTATGGAAACTAATCCAGCAGTTCAAAAATCAATTGACAATTGTTTGCATATTTGTTTGCAATTAACGGCTAATCTGGCGGTGTTTATTAACCCTTTTTTACCCTTTACTGCAAAAAAAATATGTCACTTAATAAAGGTGGTAGATAAAATACTTGATTGGGAAAATGCAGGTAAGCCTAAACTGGTAAGCGTTGGCTATTCTTTAAGGCCGCCGGAATTGTTATTCCGAAAAATTGAAGATGAAGAAGTACAAGAACAAGTTGATAAATTAAATGCTAAAAAATTAAGGATGGAAAATGAACAAAAGTTAACTGCAGCAAATACTACAGCTATTTCTTCATCGCAAGTGGCGGAGGCGAAGTTGGAGATTCAGTTTGACGATTTTACAAAAATTGATTTAAAAGTAGGGACGATACTTATGGCTGAAAAAATTGAAAAATCGGACAAGCTTTTAAAATTAGAAGTAGATCTTGGGTATGAAAAAAGAACTATTGTAAGTGGAATAGCTTTGCATTTTGATGCAGAAGATATCATAGGTAAACAAGTAGTGGTGGTGGTTAATCTGGCGCCCCGAAAAATGAGAGGTATCGAAAGCCAAGGCATGATACTTATGGCAGAAGATAAAGTTGGAAAATTACATTTTGTAAAACCAGATACGATGATTGATGCAGGAAGTAGCGTAAGCTAATGCACTGATATTGGATTGCTTTTGTTAGTGTTTTAAAGCAATTTTTATTTGTTTGTATTTTTAATTATTGAAACTAAAATTTAAATTATGGGTACTAAAAATTTATTTCTCGTTTTATTCCTTGTAATGGCGATGCCTGTATTTGCTCAGGATGCCGACATGTCTTTAATTCCTTATCGTAAGGGTGATTTATGGGGTTATGCAAGTCCGGATAAAAATATTGTTATTACCCCAGAATATGAAGAAGCTAATTTCTTTTATGAAGGATTTGCTTGTGTAAAAAAAGGAGGAAAATACGGGTATATTAAAAAAAATGGACAAGTGGCGATACCATTTAAATTTATTACAGCCAAGCCATTTCGTACTGGATATATTGAGGCTGCTCCTAATGTAAAAAAAACAGATACGCTTTTAAATGCTCAAAAAACGATATTGTTTGCAGGGGCTTCACTAAAAGCGGATGGCTATGAGATTTGTATAAATACAAGAGGCGAAAAAATTCCTAAATGTCCTGCAATAAATGAAAATACTGATCAGGATTTAAAAAAATCCGATATCGTTACCACGGTATCTAATTATAGCACTATTCAAAAAAGCGATCTCTTTGATAAGATTATGGGAGATTATAAAATGCCAGGAGCAGAGGGGTCTTATTATATCGCTATTAGAAATAATAACTATGGAGTTTTTAATAACAAGTTTGAAGTTATTGTGCCTTTTGAATATAAAATTATTGAGAAATTTAAAATTGGCATCATGTTCTATCTGCTTACAGAAAAAGACGGATTAAAGGGGTTATTATTCGGCAACGGATCTCCATATATGGCAGAAGAAAATACACAACTTATTTGTGTAGAGGCAATTGATGGGCATAGCTATTTCGTTTTTACAAAAGAAGGTAAAACAGGAATACGAAATACTAAATACATGAATGTAGCACAAGCTATTTATACAAATATTACTTACGATGATAATGGCGGATTTGTTTTAACAGGTAATGATAATTCTAAAGGTTTTTATTTTTTAAACAATAATTTATTAGAACCCAAATATGCTGATCTAAAAGTGATAAAGGGGGGCGAGTATGTGATGGTAAAATCACAAACTGTAAAATCAACACAGTCTGGCAAGCTAATACAGCCTGGAAGATGGGGCTATGTAAATAATAATTACATAGAATTTTTCGAAGATTGAAAATCATTGCATAAAGAATTATTAAAGAAGGCTCATTTACTGAGCCTTCTTTATTTAACAGAGTTACTGTTGTAATTCGATATTGTTTTTTGCAGAAAAGCCTGAATTCGGTTAGTTAAGCTATGCAGAATCAGTGATGAGTTTTTATCGGGTTATTATTTTCAATGCAGTTTTCTTGATCACTACTTTTCTCAGTACCCAGTTTTAACCTGGGTAGATAAAGCTCCATTCAGCTTGATAAACTTCCTGTTTCAAAAGAAGATAGCTGCTGATAAATCAATTTTTATCGTACTAAAACCATAGCAGTATTGGCTTTTTGTTTTTATTTCCCCTTTAAATACAAATGTCTTAATTTCGATTTTTCAAATAGTTGTTTAACTAACTAATTTCAGATTATGTCAAAAAGAATCATAAAAAAAGTAGCCGTTCTGGGCAGTGGTGTAATGGGCAGCCGTATTGCCTGTCATTTTGCAGGAGTAGGATTGAAGGTGTTATTGCTGGATATACAGCCCAAGGATTTAGCTGCAGATGCAAAGCCGGCAGAAAAAAATAAAATTGTAAACGATGCACTTACTGCGGCCATCAAATCAAACCCATCGCCAGTTTATAATAAAGACGTGCTTAAAAAAATTACCACGGGCAATTTTACCGACAATATGAAAGATATTGCTGACTGCGACTGGGTGATTGAAGTGGTGGTGGAAAGGCTGGATATTAAACAACTGGTTTTTACGGATGTTGAAAAATACCGCAAGCCAGGTACATTGATCACATCCAATACATCGGGTATTCCCATACACATGATGACCGAAGGGCGGAGCGATGATTTTAAAAAACATTTTTGCGGTACACACTTTTTTAATCCGCCAAGATATTTGCGCCTGCTGGAAATTATTCCAACACCGCATACCGATCCGGAAGTAGTTGATTTTTTAATGAACTATGGTGATCTTACATTGGGTAAAACAACCGTTTTATGTAAAGACACACCTGCTTTTATAGCCAACCGTGTTGGCGTTTTTGGTATGATGGCCATTATGAATGTCATGGAAAAACTGGGATTGTCGATTGATGAAATTGATGCACTGACAGGCCCTGTTGTTGGCCGTCCTAAATCTGCAACCTTCCGTACTGCAGATGTGGTGGGCATTGATACACTTGTAAAGGTTGCAAAAGGTGTTGCCGATAATTGCCCCGATGATGAAGCCAGGGAAGTGTTTACCATTCCTGCCTGGTTAAATAAGATGGTAGAGAATAACTGGCTGGGAGATAAAACCGGACAGGGCTTCTTTAAGAAAACCAAATCAGATTCGGGAGAAAAAGAAATTCTTACACTGAATTTGCAAGCCATGGAATATGGCGCAAGACAAAAACCAAAATTTGCAACTTTAGAAGCAGCCAAACCGATTGAAGATTTAAAAACAAGGATAAAAGCTTTGTGTGCCGGTACAGATAAGGCTGGTGAATTTTACCGCCAGTTTCATTACAACCTCTTCTCTTATATTTCTCACCGCATTCCTGAGATCAGTGATGAACTGTACCGTGTTGATGACGGTATGATGGCTGGCTTTGGCTGGGAGATTGGCGCTTTTGAAAGTTGGGATGTGCTGGGTGTTGCAAAAACTGCTGAAGCAATGAAAGCAGCCGGCCATAAAATTGCGCCCTGGGTTGATGAAATGATTGCAAGCGGTGCAACATCTTTTTATAAAGTAGAGAACGGAAAACGGTTGTGTTATGATGTAAGCAGCAAAGCTTATAAAACCATGCCAGGCGCCGATGCATTTATTGTAATGAAGAATTTTGAAAATGAAACCGTTTGGAAAAATTCAGCATGCCGCACCTATCATTTGGGTAATGATGTTTTAGGACTGGAGTGGTACACAAAAATGGGTAGCATTGGGGGCGAAGTGCTTGAAGGTATTCAACGTTCCATTGCACTGGCAGAAGATAAATACAAGGGATTGGTTATAGCCAATGAAGGATCAAACTTTAGCGCCGGTGCTAATGTAGCCATGATATTTATGATGGCGATTGAGCAGGATTATGATGAAATTGAAATGGCAATCCGCCAGTTTCAAAATACAATGATGAGGGTGCGTTACTCAGGTATACCGGTTGTGGTTGCACCACACGGACTTGCATTGGGCGGTGCCTGTGAAATGAGTTTGCATGCCGATAAAGTTATTGCTGCTGCCGAAACATACACCGGATTGGTAGAGGTTGGTATTGGTGTTATTCCTGGTGGTGGAGGCACCAAAGAATTTGTTTTACGTGCTGCCGATGAAGTACACAGCGGCGAACCCGAAACTATTCCTTTGCAAAACCGTTTCTTAACCATTGCCACGGCAAAAGTTGCCACATCGGCACACGAAGGATATGACTTGGGCATTTACAGAAAAGGAAATGACATAGTATGTTTGAACCAGGGAAGAAGAATTGCAGAAGCCAAACAGGCGGTTATTGAATTGTATGACGATGGGTATGTAATGCCGGTGCAGCGTACAGATATAAAAGTATTGGGCCGCTCCATGCTGGGTGCCATGCATGCCGGTATTAATGGCATGTGGCATGGTAAATATGCAACCGATCATGATGTAACAGTGGGCAAAAAGCTGGCTTATGTAATGTGCGGTGGCGACTTAAGTGAACCTACTTTGGTAAGCGAGCAATATTTGCTTGATCTAGAAAGAGAAACATTTTTAAGCTTAACCGGGGAGAAAAAAACATTAGAGAGAATTCAAAGTATATTAAAAAATGGAAAGCCATTACGAAATTAAATAACATTGTATAATAATTTTGTAAAGCATCCTAAATTTTCAGGGGTGTTTTTTTATTTGGATTTTTAAATAGCGTTTACCTCATAGGGATTGCAAATTTTGCACTGTTAGCTTTCGGGAAGAAGTGATGATAATTTCTACTGTTCACAATTTTTACTCAATCCTTGTTGATATTAACTATTGAGTCGTCATTAAATGATTTAGGTCCGGGCACATCTATACTACAAGCTAACAGATTATTTTATACAGTATTTAAAATAAAATTAGCAAAGTAAAATTTGGTAGATAAAAAAATGGTTCATAATTATTTTTTTAGGTACAAACTTTTTTATCTTAATCATTACATAATTTAACTGCAGCAGAAATAACATAAAACTGATATTGTGTATCAAAATTAAATTTAACTTTGGGTTTAATATATTTATCTAACTATGGTGATACTATGTATTGAAAATCTAACAAAAAATTATAAAGCAGTTAAAGCGTTGGATAGTGTTAGTTTTTCTGTGCCTGCAAAAACAGTTTTTGGCATTTTGGGTCCAAATGGCAGTGGGAAAACTACTTTGCTTGGCATTGTAATGGATGTGATAAAAGCTTCGGGGGGCACTTATAACTGGGCAGGTAATTCAGGCGAGGCTAATGATTTTAGGAAGAAAATTGGTACTCTTTTGGAAACTCCCAATTTTTATCATTATCTCTCTGCTGAAAAAAATTTACAGATTGCAGCCAAAATTAAAGGACGTGGGGAAGCTGATATAGAAAAGGTTTTAAAAATTGTAAATCTTTACGAGCGCAAGAATTCTAAATTTAATACTTTTTCACTCGGCATGAAACAGCGATTGGCCATTGCATCAGCGTTATTAGGTGATCCTGATATTTTAGTCTTTGATGAACCTACAAATGGGTTGGATCCCGCTGGTATTGCAGAGATTAGGGAGTTGATAAAAAAATTATATATAGGTGGAAAAACGATTATTATGGCAAGCCATATATTAGATGAGGTGGAAAAAGTTTGTACCCATGTTGCCATTATTCAAAAAGGTATTCTAAAATCAGTTGGCTCTGTTTCAGATTTGATGAATCTCTCGACAGTTAGTACAAACATTTTAATTGAGCTAAGTGCTACAGATAACACTGCATTAAAAAACATACTGCAGCAATTGGATGGTGTACTCTCTATAACAGCATTTGGCAATGACTTGCATATAAATTGTATAGAAAGTATTACTGGAGAAAAACTTAATCGTTTTTGTTTTGAAAACGGCATTTCACTTAATAAATTACATGTAAAACGGACAACATTAGAAACAAGATTTTTGGAAATCACTGGAAAACAAAGTGACAAGTAATTCTTTTTTAAATATTTTTATAAAATGATTAATCTTTTAAAAATAGAGTGGCTTAAAATAAAAAGCTATACCGGGTTTATCTTGCTAGCGTCTTTTTTTGCAGTAGGCGTTGTTGCATCAAATTATATTGTTTATATTTTTAAAAGGAATGTGCTAGATCAAGTTGAAGCATCAAAATTAATATTTTCTGGTTCTCCGTTTGATTTTGAGATGGTATGGAAAACGGTAACCTATTACAGCAGTTATTTTTTAATCCTGCCTGCTTTGTTACTGGTTATTTTGATGGCAAACGAATTTAATTATAAAACACATCGGCAAAATATTATAGATGGGTTGAGTAGATACGATTTTTTGAAAGTTAAACTGGCTATTGCATTGGTATTTGCACTTGGCAGTACATTAATTGTGATTATTACTGCATTGGTATTTGGCGCAACATCAGGGTCTTCATTTTCTGTAAATGGATTTGAAAATGTAGGATACTTTTTTTTAAAGGCCTCTACCTATAATATTATTGCCATACTAATTGCTTTACTAACTAAAAAGTCTGGGGTTGCTATAGCACTTTTTTTTATTTATACTATATTTGAAAATGGCGTGTCGTTATTATTATTTTTTTTAGCCGTAAAAATAAAGAAAGACAATCACCATGATTTTGGAAATTTGGGTAATTATTTACCCATGAATGCATCCGACGGGTTGTTAACATCACCATTTGATCAATTCTCTGGGATGACCAGAGATATAATACCTTCAGACAATAATAAACTAGTGCTTGCGTGTGCAATAGTTTATATTATTATATTTTATTATTGGAGTAAAATAAAAATGATGCGTTCTGATCTTTAATTTATTTTTTTATCAGATTGGTAAACGCCTGTCCAATGTTTTCGTAGTTAAATTTAAATCCGGCATCCATAATTTTTTTACAACTTACCGTACTGCTTTTTAGTAGTTCAATACTTCGTTGTCCCATTAGGATCTTTAAAACGTATGCCGGTAAATACATAGGTATGTAAAATTTACCGTTCATAGCTTTTGCTAATGTTATTGTAAGTTTTTTGTTGCTTACAGGGTATGGAGCAACTGCATTATAAACACCGCTATTACTTTCATTTTCTAAGGTATATATAATCATTCGGCACAGGTCATTAATATGAATCCAGCTAATCACCTGTTTTCCATTGCCTAAAATAGTGGCAGCGCCTAGTTTAATTGTTTTTTTAAATTTAGCTAAAGCACCTCCATTATTACTAAGCACTATACCAATTCGCAGTTTCACTAAACGAATACCTAGGTTTGTAATTGCATCTATGCTTGCTTCCCAACTCTTGCAGGTTGTTCCTAAAAAACTATCGTCGGCCTCGTCTGTTTCAATAAAAGGGATGGCTGCTTCCTTGTTTGTACCATACCAGCCAATAGCACTGGCGCTAATAACTGTTTTTACCTTATTAATGTTATTTTTTAAAAGGTTAATGATCAGTTTGCTACTCTGAATACGGCTATCAACGATTTCATTTTTATATACTTTTGTCCATTTATTTGCCACAACAGCGGCACCTGCTAAATGCACAATACAATCTGCTTGAAGTATTTCATCAGCATGTATTTTTTGTGTTTTTATATCCCAAAAGGCATAACTCAAATTTGTATGTGCTGGTCTGTTATTTAAGCTCCTACTTAATATAATTACTTTATATCCCTTTGTAAGTAAGATGGCAGATAAAGATGTGCCAACCAAGCCAGTGCCACCTGTTATTAAAACTGTTTTCATGTAATTTATTAAATTAAACTATTTATATTGTAACAAAAATAAGGTCATCTTGTTTAATGTAATGCACATTCATTCATTTTTAATTTGTAATTTTAGTTCTAAAGTTTTATTTATATGAATTGTATTTATAAGTTCCTTTTTCTTTTTTATTTTATTATCCCATCATCACTTACTGCACAAACAATAGCAATTTCTGATTTTGAAAGAGAAGATGATCGAGATATGAATTTTAATATAATTGGAAAAGCGGGTAACAATATTTTGGTTTATAAAAATATCCGCTCTTATCATAAAATAAGTATTTATGATAAGGATATGAATACCTTAGAAATAGTTCGTCTTGATTTTCTGCCTGACCGAACTTTGAATATTGATTTTATTACTTACCCCGATTATTTTTACATGATTTATCAATATCATAAAGGGAATGTTTTGTATTGTATGGGAGTAAAAATGAATGCCCAAGCCCAAAAAATAAACGACCCCGTGGAGTTAGATACTACTCTTATTCCGCTTCTATTGGGCAATAAGATTTACAGTACTATTTATAGTGAAGATCGTAAAAAAATTATGATTTTTAAAATACAAACGCGCAACGATAAATTTAATATGCAGACCTTATTATTGGATCAGGATCTTAAAATACTTAATAAGAGTAGGTATTTGGTAGAATATAATGAACGAAAAGAAAACTATGATAATTTTTTGTTGTGTAATGATGGAACTTTTGTTTTTACCTATGCCAAGCAATCGGGTAACCGGGATAATTACAATGCTTTAGGGTTGCTAATAAAGGCGCCACTTCAAAATTCATTTGCTTATCAGGATATCAATTTGAATGAAAATTATATTGATGAGGTAAAACTTAAAATCGATAATCGAAACAGTCGTTTTCTTATCAATACTTTTTACTATAAAAAAAATAGAGGTAATATAGCAGGGCTGTTTACTTATATTTGGGATAAAACAAGAGACGAAACCTATGTATCGCAGTTTACCGAATTAGATGATTCATTACGTGCCGAAGCTAATTCCACAGGCTTGTTGCGCTTTTCCTTAGATGAATTTTTTATTCGTCAAGTCATTGTAAAATCTGATGGGGGATTTATTTTGACAGCGGAAGACTTCACCAGCAATAAACAGGGGAGTAATGATTTTAATCGGTATGATTATTTGTACAATCCCTATTCTCTTTCTTCTGGCAATTATTATTACAATCCGTATACTGGATATTATAGGCCGTTAAATAGTTACAATAATAGAAATACGAGATTCTATTATGAAAATATACTGGTACTGAGTATAAGTAAAACGGGACATATAACTTGGAGCAAAGTAATACATAAGAGTCAGTTTGATGATAACGAAGAAAATTTTATTTCATTTTCTACAATGATATCAGGCAATGAAATACATTTTTTATTTAATGAAGACAAAAAGAATCAGATTTTAGCAGATCAGGTTATTTTTGCTGATGGAACTATCAAAAGACATCCCACACTAAAAAGTTTGCAAAAAGGTTACGAGTTTATGCCAAGCTTGAGCAAGCAGGTGGGGTCCAATCAGCTTATTATTCCTTGCATCTATCGAAATAATATTTGTTTTGCAAAGGTGCGATTTTAACAAATTGCTATAAGGGGGTAAAGCCTAGACAAACATTTTTCTTTAATTAATAATAATTACTCATTTTTGCCAAGCAATTAATTACTAAATAAAAATTCTTTTTTAATTGACTGGAATCTTCAAAGCAAATAATTCATATAACAATTTTCTATTGTTATTCTATGCCTTGTTGCTAAAGCTTCCCATGTTCCTGCATTTAAAAGTGCCAGAACCTCAACAATTAGATGGTTTTTTATACCGACAATTATTAATTGGATTAAAGCCTATTGGAATTGGCATTCCCTTTATATACCCTTTATTAGCCTTTATTTTATTATATCTCCAAGCGGTTTATTTTAATAAGTTAGTTAACGATCAAAGAATACTACATCGGCCAAATTACCTTACTGCAATGAGCTATCTCCTCATCACATCTTTTTTTACGGATTGGAATGTTTTATCTGCGCCACTCATTATAAATAGTTTATTAATTTGGGTTTGGTCAAAAATGAGCGGCCTGTATAATAATCATAAACCGAAAGCAACCTTATTTAATATAGGCCTTATTATAGGAGTATGCACTTTTTTTTATTTTCCTTCAATAGCATTTACACTGTTAATAATTTTTGGATTAGCCATTACCCGTCCTTTTAAACTAGCAGAGTGGTTAATTGCCTTACTGGGTATTCTTACACCTTATTATTTTTTATTGGTATTTGTATTTTTAGCTGATAAATGGCAAGGGTATAAATTTCCTGGCTTTACTTTTAGTAGGCCACTTTTTTATCAATCTCAGTGGGCTTATGCAGCTATCTTTATTGTGTTAATTAGTGCCATTGTAGGAATAATTTATATTCAGAAAAACTTTATGCGTCAGTTAATACAGGCCCGTAAAAGCTGGAATCTCACTTTTTTATATTTGATGGTAGCTATTTTTGTTCCTTTTGTAAATGCAACACACAGTTTCGAGTATTGGATTCTTTGCGCAGTGCCACTCGCCGCGTTTATAGCTGCAACTTTTTTGTATCCTGTAAAAAGTGCTTTTCCACTTGTGTTACATTGGCTAATGGTTTTTTTTATAATCGTTATCAGTTACTTCACATAAAAATTGAAAACCAAATTGTATCTTTACAGGAGATATCTATTAATATTAAATAAGCACAAAGGAATTAATAAAAAAATAGTGTAAGAAATTAATTTTACTTTAAACTTAAATAGTTTCTTTCATCATCTATAAATAAACTTCATACATGAAATTTGGTGTAGTAATTTTTCCAGGCAGTAACTGCGATAGAGATATGATTGAAGCCCTACAAAATGACCTGCAGCAGGAAGTTATTCAACTTTGGCACAAAGACAAAGATTTGAGCATGTTTAGCATCGAAGATTGTATAGTTTTACCTGGGGGGTTTAGTTACGGCGATTATCTCCGTTGCGGTGCCATTGCTCGTTTTAGTCCCATGATGCAATCTGTAATTGAATTTGCAAATAAAGGTGCAAGGGTTTTAGGTATTTGTAACGGATTCCAAATTTTGTGCGAAAGTGGATTACTACCTGGTGTTCTTTTACGTAACAGTCAGCAACAATTTGTGTGTAAAAATATTTTTATGAAGGAATCTTCTTCAGAATCTGCTGCGGCTTTGATGATACCTGTTGCCCACGGCGAAGGAAGATTTTTTGCAAATGACGCCACGCTGGAGACCATGGAAATGCATCGCCAGGTAATTTATCGGTATTGTGATGAAAAGGGAAATATCAATGCAGCTGCCAATCCCAATGGTGCCGTCAATAATATTGCCTGTATCTGCAATAAAGAAAGAAATATTTTTGGTATGATGCCGCATCCCGAAAGAGCTGTTAGCAGAGCGTTGGGTAATGTTGATGGCAAGATTATTTTTAGTCACCTGTTTGGAATAAATTAACAATTTTAAGGGTTAATCCGTCGTTAATCCGGCAAACCCCACTTTATAATTTCCTAATTTTGCATATGAATAAATTATACATGAAGAAGATAGTTTTAGCAACGGGGATGTTGTTCTTTGCTGGGTTTGTGCATGCACAAATAAATAACCCGGTGTTATGGACTTACTCAGCAAAAAAAATTGCTGATAAAACCTACGAACTGCACATAACAGCAACTATAATCGGTAACTGGCATTTATATGCACAGGATGCAGGCGAAGGCCCCGAGCCAACCACATTTAAATTTACGACCAACCCACTGATAAGTTTTGATGGAAAAGTGAAGGAAATTGGGAAGTTGGAAAAATCTTTCGATAAGAACTTTAATTCTGTATTGAAATATTATAACAACAAAGTTGATTTTGTTCAAAAAGTGAAGGTGAAATCTTCCATTGCCACCGTGGTTAAAGGCACTGTAAACTTTATGGTATGTAACGACAGTAAATGCCTTCCTCCCAAGGATATTCCTTTTACAATTAATGTTGGCGGAAAATAGAACCCTTGAACAATGTTTCCGATATCATGTGTCGGGAATATTTTTAAATAATTACCATGCAATTCAAAAGGATAGTATCATTATTAACTGCAATAATCTTTCTCTTCCAGTTTTCGGTTTTGGCCCAAGATTCTGCCGCTGTTAAATGGCAGGCAATCGGAAAAAAAATTGGAGTTGGGCAATATGAAATTAAATTTACAGGCACCATTAAAGCCGGTTGGCATGTTTATACAAAGTCAAATGTGGCCGCAGGTCTGGAGGGATTTAAAATTACTTTTTCAGATTCAGCAATACAAAAAGCAGGAGACCAACAAATAACAGGCGAAACCAGAACCATAGCAGATAAAATTTTTGAAACACAGTCGGAGGTTATTGTAAACAACCTGGGGGTTTTACAAAAAATAAATTTAAGTGGTACCATTCCGGCAAAATTAAAAGTAACATTACTGTTTAATACTGCCAACAACGATGCTTTTATTCCCGAAGAGAATAAGATTGAAATTGATATGGAAGGCGGCGTAGATGTATCAACTTCAAACAGAATTTTAATTTCATCCGTTGATTTAAAAAAACCAGTTAATGACTGCGGTGGCACCGGGCCTATATCGGGGGGCTTGCTTACTATTTTTCTGCTGGGTTTTTTGGGTGGGTTGTTTGCTTTAATAACACCTTGTGTATTTCCTATGATCCCCCTGACTGTTTCATTCTTTACAAAAAAAGCCATTTCCAAAAGGCAGGGTGTTTTTAACGCAAGCCTGTATGGTTTTTTTATCTTTCTTATTTATGTATTGCTGAGCGTGCCTTTTTATTTTTTAGATAGTGCAAGCCCAGAGATACTAAATTCCGTTTCCACAAATCCCTGGCTCAACGTTATCTTCTTTGCAATATTTATTCTGTTTGCATTATCCTTCTTCGGCCTTTACGACATAAGTTTACCAAGTGGTTTCTCCGGCAAAGCCGACGCTAAGTCAGGCAGCGGAAATATTATCGGTATATTCTTTATGGCTCTTACATTGGCCATTGTGTCTTTCAGTTGTACCGGACCCATTTTGGGATCGTTGCTGGTGGGATCTTTAACCGGTGGGGCGGTTCAATTAACAGCGGGCATGGGTGGCTTTGGCCTGGCCCTGGCTTTGCCTTTTACATTGTTTGCCTTGTTTCCAAACTGGTTAAAAGCACTACCAAAATCAGGAGGCTGGCTTAATTCGGTAAAAGTGGTATTGGGTTTTGTTGAAGTTGCATTGGCAATAAAATTTTTATCAAATGCCGATCTTGTGATGCATTGGGGTATTTTAAAAAGAGAAGTATTTATAGGCATATGGATAATAGTAGGTGCCGGCATAACCCTTTACCTGCTTGGAAAAATAAAATTCCCACTCGATAGCCCAAGAAAAAAACTTACGAAAGCAAGGTACTTTTTAGCAGCAGTATTTTGTGTGTTTACCATATACCTAATACCGGGTTTAACCAATACAAAATATGCAAACCTTAATTTGATAAGCGGGTTTCCGCCGCCGCTTTGTTACAGTGTTTATCAAAATCCGGTTAACTGTAAAAACTTTGAGCCTGTAAAAGATTATGAACTGGGGGTACAAAAAGCAAAGGCCGAAAATAAACCGATATTGATTGATTTTACAGGCTATGCATGTGTAAACTGCCGGCGTATGGAAGAAAATGTGTGGACAGATCCTGAAGTAAAGGCCCTGATGACTGAAAAGTTTATCCTTGTTTCGCTTTATGTTGATGATAAACAAAAGCTTCCTGCAGCAAAGCAATTTACTTATACCACCAAAGAGGGTATTCAGAAAGAGATTTTAACCGTTGGTGACAAATGGGCAACATTCGAAACCGAAAATTTTAAGAACAATGCCCAGCCACTTTATGCCATTTTAAATGGCGATGAAATTTTAATGAACAATCCGGTGGCTTATACTCCCAATATAAAAGAGTATAAAGAATGGCTCCTCTGCGGCCTTGATACATTTGAGAAATCAAAAAAATAATAACCTGATAGAATACTTTGGCAAAGTTTTAAACGTTGCCAAATTGGATTTAAAAAACCTCCACATAAATGGAGGTTTTTAATTTGAATCGGGGGATTACAGATTTTTCTTCTCCTGTTGAGAAGTGTGTAATGATTTTATAATGCAATTTGTTTTTCAGTCATCATTTTGCGCAGGTTAATTAAACCATAGCGCATACGGCCCAGGGCAGTATTAATGCTGCAGCTGGTAAGGTCGGCAATTTCTTTAAAGCTTAAATCGGCATAGTGGCGTAATATGATTACTTCACGCTGATCTTCAGGTAGCAGATCAACCATTCTCCTTACTTTATCCTGGCTTTGGCCGCTCATTATTTTTTGATCGGCACCTGGCTCAGAAAAATTCAACACTTCAAAAATGTCGCGGTCGTCGCTGGTTTTAATAGTTGGTGTACGTTTAACTTTTCTAAAATGGTCTACACACATATTGTGTGCAATACGCATTGCCCATGGTAAAAACTTGCCTTCATCGGCATAACGGCCACCTTTTAAAGTGTCGATGATGCGGATGAACACTTCCTGGAAGATATCTTCAGTCAGGTACTTGTCTTTTACCAATAAGTAAATAGAGGTATAAATTTTGTCCTTGTAACGGGTTACAATCGTTGCAAGAGCATTGGCATCGCCTTCCGTATATAAATGGATAAGCTGCTGATCGGTTAAATTGTTCAGAATTTTCATAAACTTCTACAGTTTTAGATTGTTATAATATTTAATAACATTTGCAAAAAAAAGTATACAATTGTAGAAGTCTTTATATAGGCTTTAACGATTTTTCATTTTAGTTGGATATTTGAAAGTAAAAGTGAATTCTTATTTATAAATTATTTTGAGTACTAGTGCTCTATTTTTAGAGTTTTTATACTGAGTAAAAATACGACAACACTATTTATGGTATATTTATAAACTGTACTTTAAGAAAAGTTTCACATATTGAATGTAAGCTGATTAATGTACTTATTTTTGAGGATGACCGGAATAAAAACAAAATATACAGAACAATCCATGACAAAGCCTACAGGAATTTATATTAAAGGGGCAAGGGTGCATAACTTAAAAAATATCTCTGTTACAATTCCACGTAATCAATTAATAGTAGTCACAGGCGTGTCTGGCTCGGGCAAATCTTCTTTAACAATTGATACTTTATTTGCTGAAGGCCAACGGCGATATGCCGAAAGCCTTAGTGCTTATGCTCGTCAGTTTATGCAACGTATGAATAAGCCAGATGTGGATTATATAAAAGGCTTGTGTCCAGCTATTGCTATTGAACAAAAAGTAATTACTCGTACTCCTAGAAGCACAGTGGGTAGTATGACGGAAATTTATGATTACCTACGTTTATTGTTTGCAAGAACAGGAAAAACTATTTCGCCAATAAGTGGTAAAGAAGTAAAGAAACAGGACTTGGCTGATGTAATACAAACAATTGAAAATTTGTCTATAGGAGATAAGATTTTGATGTTGGTTACTTTTAAACAACATGCAAAAAGAAATGTACAAGAAGAATTAAATATTTTATTACAGAAAGGATTTTCACGCTTATATATTAATCAAGATATAATACACATAGAAGATCTTTTAGAATCTAAGAAAAAAATTAATATAATAAAAAGTGATAAAGTATATTTATTGGTAGATAGATTAGTAGCTAAAAAATTTAATGAGGATGATCTGCACCGAATAGCCGATTCAATAAATACCGCTTTTTATGAAGGCAATGGAGAAATACATCTTGAAATAAATAAAGATAAGCTGCTACATTTTTCAAATAAATTTGAAGCTGACGGAATTTTATTTGAAGAGCCTGTGCCTAATTTGTTTTCGTTCAACAATCCTTTTGGCGCCTGCCCAACCTGCGAAGGATTTTCACAAATTTTAGGTATCGATCCAGATTTAATTATTCCGGATAAAAGTTTAAGTGTTTTTGAAGGTGCTGTTGCACCATGGAAAGGAGAGAAACTGGGTTTATGGAAAGAGTCATTTATAAAAGCGGCTAAAAAATTCGATTTTCCTATTCACAAGCCCATAATAGATTTAACCGAAAAACAAATTACACAATTATGGCAAGGCAATGAACACGCTAATGGAATCGAGGATTTTTTCAACGAAGTACAAAAGAACTTATATAAAGTACAGTATCGTGTTTTATTAAGTCGCTATCGTGGCCGAACCTTATGTACTGATTGCAAAGGTTATCGCTTAAGAAATGAAGCATTGTATATTCAAGTAGGCGGTAAACATATTGGTCAGTTGTGCGAATTGCCTGTAAAGGATTTAAATACTTGGTTTCAAAAATTAAAACTTAGTGAATATGATGAGCAAGTAGCAAAGAGAATTTTAATTGAAATTCATTACCGCATAAAAACCTTATTGGATGTTGGACTAGGTTATCTGTCTTTAAATCGCTTGGCAAATTCTTTAAGTGGTGGCGAAAGCCAACGTATTCAACTAACCCGCAGTCTTGGTAGTAATTTAACCAATTCCTTATATATTTTGGATGAACCATCTATAGGCTTACATAGCCGAGATACAGAAAGGTTAATTATTGTTTTAAAAGAATTAAGAGATCTTGGTAATACCGTTGTAGTTGTTGAGCATGATGAAATGATGATGCGTGAAGCAGATCACATTATTGATATGGGGCCGCTTGCTAGTCATTTGGGTGGCGAAGTGGTGGCCGAAGGGAGTTATGATAAAATAATAAATAATTTGGAAAGCTTAACGGGTAAATATTTATGTGGGCAACTAAAAATAGATTCCCCAAAGCAGTTGCGTAAATGGAGTAGATCGGTAAAACTGGAAGGCGCTAAACAAAATAATTTAAAAAACCTGGCGGTTGAATTTCCTTTACAGATTTTTTGTGTAGTTACCGGTGTTAGTGGCAGCGGAAAAACAACATTGGTAAAAAAAATTTTATATCCAGCTTTACAAACAAGGAAAGGCCAGCTTGGTGAAAAAGCGGGGTTGCATAAATCTATCAGTGGCGATATTGATTTTATTGCGCAGATAGAAATGATTGATCAAAATCCGATTGGAAAATCTTCGCGCAGTAATCCGGTTACGTATATAAAAGCCTACGATGAAATAAGAGACCTTTACAGCAAACAGCCTCTCAGTAAAATGAGAGGATTTCAACCCAAGCATTTTTCATTTAATGTAGATGGGGGTAGGTGCGATGCTTGTAAAGGCGAAGGTGAACAGACTATTGAAATGCAGTTTTTGGCAGATGTAAATTTAACTTGTGATGTTTGTGATGGCAAACGATTTAAAGAAGAAGTACTAGAAGTAAAATATAAAGATAAAAATATTTACGACTTACTGGACATGAGTGTTGATGAAGCTATTGAATTTTTTGCTGCATCTTACGGTGAGGATAAAAATGGGATTGATGTAGCTAAAAAAATTCAACCACTTAGTGATGTAGGATTGGGCTATGTAAAACTTGGTCAATCATCAGATACTTTGTCGGGTGGTGAAGCGCAACGGGTAAAGTTGGCTTCATTTTTAGGAAAGGGTAGAACGCAGGGCAGTATTTTATTTATTTTTGATGAGCCCACAACCGGACTTCATTTTCACGATATTAAAAAATTACTAGCAAGCTTTAATGCGTTAATAGAACAGGGGCATACTATTTTAGTTATAGAACATAATACGGATGTAATAAAAAGCGCCGATTGGGTGATTGATCTTGGTCCTGAAGCGGGCAATGGAGGAGGTAATTTAGTGTTTGCCGGCACTCCTGTTGGGTTAAAAAAATGTAAAGAAAGTTATACTGGAAAATTCTTATAGGAATTACCTCGAGGAGAATTCCTATCGCAAACGATCACTATCCTTTACCATTTTCTCATCCTTATTTATTGCTCTAACAGCTAAACCAAAAGCCAGTATTACCAGACTTTGTAAAATGGCTGTTAATGAATAAGTGCCTTGCGTAAAAGTTGCCGTTTCGCGATAATACAAAAATATAAGCAGGGTTTCTAGTGAAATTCCTAATACACAGAGTCTGAGTTGCGTTTTTCTTTTTTTATAAATAAAAATATTCATTAATGCTAGTACACCAAGGGCGATGCTAGTAATCAATAGAAAAAAAGTTACTGTTGCATTCAATTCATGCAGTGCTGTATCATTTGGTTTTATACCGCTATAAAACGAAAATTTTAAGCTAGCAAAAGTGCATACCGATGCCAACAATAACCAAATAGATTGAATGCGTTGTATCATGATAATAATTTTAAACAAAATTAATTCAAAAGTGGTATAAAAAAACTTCCCATTAAAGGAACTTTTTTTTATGTAGATAGATTTGTGGTGTTTTTTTATTGGTTTACAAAGCAGATATTTTTTTGCCATCTGTAATGCCACATTAATTTTATTATGGAGAGCACAAAGTTATGTAAGTATCAACCCAACATTAGAGATGGTCTTCTTGTAGCTTATTATATTGACTGCCACAAGCCAATTTAATACATTATTTATAATATAAATTTAATAAAGTACACAATATTATTTATGTATATAAAATTATATTTTTTATATTGATAAGTAATGTTCTTAAAGTTGCTTAATTGGTAAAAGCTTAATTCAGCTCGGGGTATAGTGGAAATTGTTTCATAAATAGTTTTACGTCTGTTGCAACTGCGGCAATTGCATCTACGTTGTCTATATTCATTAAAACGGTGTCAATAAAATCAACCACTATTTGCATGTGTTCTTCCTTCATACCTCTGGTAGTAATGGCAGGCACTCCAACTCTAATACCAGAAGTTACAAAAGGGCTTTTATCATCGTAAGGCACTGCATTTTTATTTAAAGTAATGTGCGCTTTATCTAATGTTTCTTGTGCTTTTTTTCCAGTGATGTTTTTATTGCGTAGGTCAATAAGCATTAAATGGTTATCGGTACCACCACTAATAATTTGATATTTTTTTTCTGTAAATGCATTTGCCATTGCTTGTGCATTAGCAACAATCTGTTTTGCATAAACTTTAAATTCATCGCTTAATAATTCTCCAAAGGCAATGGCTTTTGCAGCAATAACATGCTCTAGTGGGCCGCCTTGTGTGCCTGGGAACACGGCCATATCTATCAAATTGCTCATCATGCGTATATTACCTTTTGCATCTTTTAGTGCAAAGGGATTTTCAAAATCCTTATACATTAATATAATGCCGCCACGAGGGCCACGTAAAGTTTTGTGTGTTGTGCTGGTTACAAAATGGCAATATGCAAATGGCGAGTTTAATAAACCAGCTGCAATTAATCCTGCAGGGTGAGCCATATCGCACATTACTAAAGCACCAACTTCATCTGATACTTTTCTTATTCTAGCATAATCTATATCTCTGCTGTAAGCAGATGCTCCGCAAATAATAAGTTTTGGTTTTTCTGTTCTAGCTTTTTCTTCTAGCATTTCGTAATCAATTAGTCCGGTATCTTTTTTTACGGTATAAAAATATGGCTGATATAATTTGCCCGAAAAATTAACTGGAGAGCCATGTGTAAGATGACCGCCCATGCTAAGATCTAAACCAAGTATTTTATCACCTGGTTGTAAAATGGCCAACATTAATGCTGCGTTTGCCTGCGCGCCACTATGCGGTTGAACGTTTGCATATGCACAGTTAAATACTGTTTTTATACGGTCAATTGCCAGTTGTTCTACTTGGTCTACAATTTCGCAGCCACCATAATACCTACGTCCGGGGTAGCCTTCGGCATATTTATTGGTTAGTGATGTGCCCATTGCCTGCATAACCTGTAGACTAGTAAAGTTTTCGGAAGCGATCAATTCAATGCCATTGCGTTGACGATCTAATTCCATATTAATTAAATCAAAAATTAATTTATCTTTTTGCATTTGTACGTTTTAGAAATGCAAATATAAGCAGCATATAGAATTTTTCTTATTCATTTATTAACTATTGTGTGTATAAAATACACGAATTAATCAAAAAGTATTACTTTCACACCCGTTTATAGTTTAAGATAGAAGGTTTAGTAAACTAAATGTACTGCCCAAGGCAGATTAGTTATTAAAAATGAAGGCAATTATTCCGCTTGCGGGAGCAGGTACAAAACTTCGTCCGCATACATATACACAACCCAAAGCCTTAATACCACTGGCGGGTAAAACAATACTTAATATTATTGTAGATCAGCTGCATGAAGCGGGTATTAATGATTTTATTTTCATTATAGGTTACCTGGGAGAGAAGATACAAGATTATGTAGAAAAAAATTATCCTAATTTAAACGCTCATTTTGTTCAGCAGAATGAGCGATGTGGAACTGGCCATGCTATTAATTTAACCAGAGATTTGGTTGGAAACGATGAAGTATTAATTGTATTAGGCGATACCATTGCAGATTACGATGTAAGAGAAATTATTAATTCGCCTTTTTCTATGTTGGGTGTAAAGAAAGTAGATGATCCACGAAATTTTGGAGTAGCTGAAATTGAGGAGGATGGCTTTATTAGTAAGTTGGTAGAAAAGCCATCTATTCCAAAAAGCAATATGGCATTGGTAGGCGTTTATAAGATTAAGGAAACCGATTTTTTATTTTCTTGCCTTGAGAATTTAATTGTAATTAAGAATGATTATAACGATGAGTTTAGTTTAACGGAAGCTTTGGAATGTATGATGCAGCGAGGGGCAAGGTTTAAAGCATTTAAAGTTCCTAACTGGTTTGATTGTGGCAAAAAAGAAACATTGTTGGAATCTAATGCAACTTTATTAAAAAAATTTGGAGGAAACGTAGGGCAGGGACATAGTTACGAGAACACTATTATTATTCCTCCGGTTTCTATAGCTGAAGGCTGTGATATAAAAAATTCTGTAATTGGGCCCAATGTTACTATTGGTGAACATACCCGACTTAATCATGCAATTGTTAAAAACTCGATTATCGGCTCTTACTCCAACCTTATGGAAATTGTTTTAAGTAAATCACTAATTGGCAGCGATGCCGAAATAAAAGGAGTAAATAGGAGTCTCAATATAGGGGATAATACCTCCATTGATCTTAGCGGTGGTGGCACGGGCCTTGGTTAATCTTTAATTTCATCTTTTTTACTCCAATTAGCTTAAAATCATACTAGAGAGATAAATACTGTCTTTTATAAAATAAATTTATTTGCTTTGTATTTCAAAGAGCTTTTAATTTATTAATCTATTTTAGCGATATCTGAAAAAAGTACTTCAATTATAATGCAAAATCGAGTTACAAAACTATTTAATATTGATTATCCGATTGTACAGGCGGGTATGATTTGGGCTAGTGGTTGGCGTCTTGCAAGTGCTGTAAGCAATGCTGGCGCATTAGGTATTATTGGTAGCGGGAGTATGTATCCAGATGTATTGCGAGCGCATATTAAAAAATGTACCGCAGCTACAAAAAAATCATTTGGGGTTAATTTGCCATTAATTTACCCCGATATTGATAAGCACATTCAAATTATTATTGAGGAAAAAGTTCCCATAGTATTTACATCGGCAGGTAATCCAAAAATTTGGACTTCCATTTTAAAAGAGCATGGAATAAAAGTAGTGCATGTAGTTAGTAGCAGTAGCTTCGCGATTAAAGCGCAGGATGCCTGCTGTGATGCGGTGGTTGCTGAAGGATTTGAGGCTGGCGGACATAATGGTAGAGATGAAACAACAACTATGGTTTTAATACCCGCTGTTTGTGCTGCTGTTAACATACCGGTATTAGCTGCAGGTGGTATTGCTACTGGCAGACAAATGTTGGCAGCCATGGTTTTGGGGGCAGAAGGGGTACAGGTAGGCAGTCGTTTTATAGCAAGTAATGAGGCCTCATCGCATGATAATTTTAAAACTAAGGTGATAATGGCAAAGGAAGGCGACACACAATTATCCTTAAAGCAGTTAACTCCTGTAAGGTTATTGAAAAATAATTTTTTTAAACAAATACAAGATGCGGAAAAAAAATGTGCTTCTGTAAACGAACTTCAACAATTATTAGGAAATGGAAGAGCAAAGCTGGGTATGTTTGAAGGCAATGTGGAGGAAGGCGAATTGGAAATAGGACAGGTAAGCTCTCTTATCAACAAAATAAAACCAGCGGCAGAAATTGTGCAAGAGATATATAAAGAATTTGAAAAAGCATTAACCCAGCCAGTAAAATAATATATTTAATATTTGCGCATTATTAAAAGTTAATAAATCAACCCAACAAAAATATTTCCATACCAAGGTAAGTTTAGCATCCGTTTTAAAAAAAGATTATTTTCTAGCGGCATCCTATCATTTAAAGCGTATTTAATGTAGTTGTTTGTATATAATTTACCACAATTATTTTACCACTAGTAAACTAATTATTATAACACTCTTGCTAATTTGCTGGCTATTCTTTCGCCATCCATAGCTGCACTTACAATACCGCCAGCATAACCGGCACCTTCGCCGCAGGGATAAAAATTATCTAACTGAGGATGTGTTAAAGTTTCGGGATTACGACAGATGCGAACTGGGGAGGAAGTGCGACTTTCTGTAGCAACAACTACTGCCTCATTGGTAAAATAGCCTTGCATTTTTTTTCCAAAAGATGTAAATCCTTTAGCGAGTGATTGATTAATAAAATTGGGTAAAACATATTGTAATTGGGTAGATTGTAAACCAGGTAAATACGAGTTAGTTGGTAAGGAATTAGATAGGTTACCGTTACTAAAATCAGCCATACGTTGTGCAGGGGCAACCATTTTTCCACCTCCTGCATTAAAACATTTCTGTTCTATCATTTGCTGAAAATGTAGTAATAACAGTGGGCTATTTAAATCAACCTCTTTTCTATTATTAGCTTTTAATTCTTTATAAGCATCTTCTAGTTTAACTTGAACTACCATACCACTATTGGCGTAAGGGTTATTTCTTTTTGATGGGCTCCAGCCATTAACTACCATTTGACCTGCAGAAGTAGCTGCAGGAGCTATAATACCACCAGGGCACATACAAAATGAAAATACACCTCTGTCATTTACTTGTTTTACTAAGGTGTATGAAGCTGGGGGTATATTTTTATCTCTAATTAGGCAGTGGTATTGAATATTGTCAATTATTTGTTGGGGGTGTTCAACTCTTACGCCAAGTGCAAATTCTTTTGCTTCAATTAAAATTCTTTTTTTATGTAGTAATTCAAATATATCTGATGCACTATGTCCTGTTGCTAATATAAATGCATCGGCATTAAAAATATATCCATCTGCTGTTGTAACAGATTTTATTTTTTGATTGGAGATATTAAAATCAATAACTTTTTTTTCAAACAAAAATTCGCCACCACTATCAATAATTTGTTTACGCATGGCGGTAATAATTTGTGGCAGTTTGTTGGTGCCAATATGTGGGTGTGATTGGTAAAGGATTTGATCTTGTGCGCCAAAGTGTACGAAAAGATTTAGAATACGATTAATATCACCTCTTTTATTACTTCTGGTATATAGTTTTCCGTCGCTGTAAGTACCAGCACCACCTTCACCAAAGCAATAATTACTCTCTGGATTTACAATGCCTTCTTTATTTAGTATGGCAAGATCCCGACGTCTTGATCTAACATCTTTTCCTCTTTCTAGTATTACGGGTTTAATGCCTTGTTCAATTAAGTGTAGTGCAGCGAAAAGGCCTGCAGGGCCTGCACCAATAATTACAACTTTTTTTTCAGCATTTTTTACTTCCTTAAAATTAAAGGATTGTATTTCTCTTTGATGAAATGGCTCCTCAATGAATGCATTTATTGTTAAGTTAACCCAAATTGTTTTTGCCCTTGCATCAATAGATTGCTTTAAAATATGATAGCCAGAAACGGATCTAATTTTTTTTCCGGTTGTATTGGCAATTATTTTTTTTACGGATAAGATATCAGAGGCTTCTGATGGCAGAAGTTTAATAGTGAGTTTTTGTTGCATTTTTAAAAGCCAGATTTTTATTCCGGAATTTTTTATACTAGGTATACTATTTTTTAAAACGGTAAATCATCAACGGCATCGGGTGGTGCAGCGGAAAAAGTATCTAGCGGCTCTAGGTAATCGCTATCTGTTTTAGAGCTGCCAGATTGGAGTATTTGTTCAATTCGCCAAGCATCTAAATTGGTTATATAATTAACTTTCCCGTCTTTTTCCCATTTACTTCCTTTAATATTAAAGTAAACTTTTATTTCGTCACCTATATTTACACGGTCAATAATTGTTGTTTTATCCTGCACACATTGAAACTTTACATAATTAATAATGGTACGTCCGTTAAATTCCTCTGTTTTTTCTACAGCAAATTCACGGAGTTTAAATGTTTCAGTACGTTGTAAGGTTTCGTATTTTGCAATTAGCTTACCTGTTAATTCGTAACTCATAAAAATAATTTAATATTCAAAAGTAATTCTATTTATTGATAATTATTTTCTTTGTTATTCAAAAAAAAGAGGTACCTTCCTCTTAGTTTATTTTTATATGCTTAAAGTAAAAATTAAGCATAAATTATAATACAAAATTGTTCTAATTTTTTGCAAAGAAATTCATATTTATTTTTAATTTAATATGAATATTTTTTTTGAGAATGGAGGGCAAAGAATTTAGTTTATTTTGGCCTGATATTTTGGTTTAACAATGGCTTTTAAAACTTATTAGTAAGGTATAGGGATAAAAGTAAATAAATAAAAATTTTTTTTTCAACATTTTATTCGATATTCGCTGTCCGCCATTTTTTTTGATTTAATCCAAAAATATTGAGTAGGCACTAAAACAAAATATAATTTTTAACAATACTATATAAATTGCTAAGGAACTAATGGATAAAGTTTTTGAAAAAGTATGGATTAATTGTTTAGAGATAATCAAAGACATTGTAGAATGGCAGCATTTTAAAACATGGTTTGAACCTATTAAGCCAGTTGCGTTAAAAGAAAAAATATTAACGATACAGGTGCCTAGTCAATTTTTTTATGAATATATTGAAGAGCATTATGTTTCACTATTAGCCAAAACATTGAAGAGAGAATTAGGCAAAGATGCAAGATTGGAATATAGGATTATGGTGGATAGTGGAAACAGAAACAACAAGCCACAAACTATTGATGTCCCTGGTCAGGGGTACAAATCATATTCAAATAACGAAATGGATTTTCCCCTCGTCATAAATAATCCTGTAAAGAATCCCTTTGTTATTCCGGGACTTAAAAAAATGCAGATTAACCCGCAATTAAATCAAGCATATACTTTTGAAGCGTATGTTGAAGGTGATTGTAATCGTGTGGCTCGTAGAGCAGGTAAAACAGTAGCGGAGAAACCGGGGACTACTTCTTTTAATCCACTGGTAATTTATGGTGGGGTTGGTTTGGGAAAAACGCATTTAGCTCAGGCGATAGGCAATGAGGTTAAAAGGCTTCATAGTAATAAGGTAGTTTTATATGTAAGCTCCGAAAAATTCATAAATCAATTTATAGATCATGGGCGTAACGGAGCCATTAATGATTTTATACATTTTTATCAGTTAATAGATGTACTAATTATTGATGATGTTCAGTTCTTCACTCGTGCCGAAAAATCGCAGGATGCATTTTTTTCTATTTTTAATCATTTACATCAAAGTGGCAAGCAATTAATTTTAACTAGCGATAAGCCACCAAAAGATTTAGAAGGTGTGCAGGAAAGACTATTGAGTAGGTTCCGTTGGGGATTAAGTGCCGATATACAAATGCCGGATTATGATACCAAGATTGAAATTTTGGAAAAGAAAATGAAGAATGATGGCTTAGAGATGCCGCCAGAAGTGGTTAAGTACATTGCTTATAATATAAATAGCAGTGTTCGGGAGTTAGAAGGAGCATTAATTTCGTTACTAGCACAATCTTCTCTTAATAAGAGAGAAATAGACTTGGAATTAGCCAAGAAAGTACTTAGAAATTTTGTAAAATCTTCTAGTAAAGAAATTACGATAGATGCTATTCAAAAAATGGTATGTGAATATTTTGACGTGCCTTATGATAAGTTATTACAGAAAACGCGCAAGCGTGAAATTGTACAGGCAAGACAGATAACCATGTTTTTAGCAAAAGCATTTACAAAAAATTCATTAAAAACAATTGGAGAGCATTTTGGCGGCAGGGATCATACCACGGTTATTCACAGTTGTCAAACTGTAAAAGATTTAATGGATACTGATAATTTATTTAAAGAAAGTGTATTGGAACTACAGCAGAAAGTACATTTAGCCGCCATGTAAGGATAAAAAATAATTTTAAAAAATCCAGATTCGTTATCGAGTTTGGATTTTTTCTTTACTGTTAGTGGGTTTTAAAGAAATTGATATATCCGAAAAATAATATCACAAAAAATGCCTTGTTTTGTCATTTAGTTTTGGGTAATAGCACTTTGAATTGTATTTTTGCCACCCCTTACAAAATGAGGGCAGGTTAGGAGAGGTGCCTGAGTGGCCGAAAGGAACGGTTTGCTAAATCGTCGTACGGGTTAAACTGTACCGTGGGTTCGAATCCCACCCTCTCCGCAGGAGTTCTTACAAAGTTTTACATTGATCGGGTTCTCCCAATAAACCCGTCAAATATTTTTAAGTTCGGGATGTAGCGTAGCCCGGTTATCGCGCCTGGTTTGGGACCAGGAGGTCGCAAGTTCGAATCTTGCCATCCCGACATGACCACCAAAAAGGCAATCTTTAAAAAGATTGCCTTTTTTATTTTCGCCTGAAACCCTTGCCTATAATGTAATTTCACGAAATAAATAATTCACTTTTCTGGTTCGAACTGCTTGTTTATCCTTATCATACAACATTCCTTCAGGAAACACCAAGTATTGTAATTGTTATTTTTTAAAGTAGGTAGTTAAAATCCATAACTGGCTTATGTTTTCTGCGATATTCAAACCTTTTTCAATTGCTTTTTCAAGGTTAGAACTCAACTCGACATTTGCTTTACTTTTTTTCTTCAATTGATTAAGTTTATCTCTATATTTAAATAAGAATTTATCGTACTGTGTTAGCGGTTCGTTTTTTTTTCTACTTGTCAAGTAGTTTATTTAAGGTTTACTTTTTCGGCTACTAAAAATTCTTTTACAGAAGTCCACTTGATGTGTGAATATCTGTCGTTATCATATTTTTGAAAAATAATTCGTCCTTCCATTATATCTCTCATATATTGCATTCCTTGCCAAGCAGGGTAAAGTTCGTTTTCTGAAGGTGAAAAAAATCTTGTCACTTTGATAAGAAAATTTAAAAGACTAATGCCACCTGGTCTGAATAATTTATATTGTTTTCTTGTAAGTTCTGTAAGTAATTTCACAAAGTCGTTGCACGAAAGTTTATCACCAGCTATTCTTAAATATCTTGGTGTATTATCGTCCACGGCAGCTGCAGCGGTAAATTCAGCAACATTGTCCGTAGTTGTAAATTCTAAAATTTGATTTGCATTACCCCAACATAAAATCCATTTTTGTTTTAAAAGTATTAAAGGCATATCTGTTGTTAATAAATCCATAAAAGGGCCATTAAAAATAGTTGTTGCTTTGATAGAGTTTTTGTCAAGATACTCGTGAAACTTTCTCCTAAAATCTAAATTTCGATTTTGTCCTTCTTTTAAGTTTGTAAAATCACTTGAATAGTCGCTTGGAATAAATCTTTGAACATTTGCTTGAACCGCAGCGTCTAAAAATATTTTTTGAGTGTCAATTACTGTTTCTTTTAAACCCGCCAAAGCTGAGACGATACAATGTGCTCCTATACAATGTTTTGAAATTTCTGATTTATTGCTTGTGTCCACCTGAAAAACTTGTACACCTTTTTGTTCTAAGTCTTTTACTTTTTTAATGTCTGTTTCTAAACGAACAATTGCTCGCACTTCTACATCTTTGGCTAATAATGCCTTTATAATTTTACCACCTAGATTCCCAGTCGCACCAGCTACTACTATTATTTTTCTCATTTAATAATTATTGTTTTTTAGTCTTTATGTTCAGTTTGTTCCGTCCGTTATAATGACCGCTAAGGGTTTGTATCTTAGCGAAGGTGGCGATTTTCACTACAAATATTGATGCGGAGAACCAATGTTTGATTAATCACAAATGTGTCTGCAGAGCACTGAACCGCCACTTTTTCCAAACCCGTGTTAGCGGTAGTTATTTTTTCTCGTTGCCTATCTTCTCCTTTTTTATTGGTGAATAATCTGTTTTGGTTTGTCCGTTCACTTGTATTTTGTCAAAGTAACATTTTACACCTGTTGCTGAATTCATATCTTCTACATTTTGAATGTGAAAATGTAAATGAGGTTCTGATGAATTGCCTGAATTTCCGCAAAGTCCAAGCAATTGTCCTTGCTTTATTTTTTGTCCTTGTTTAACTGAAATTGAATGTTGTTTGAAGTGAGCAAAAAATAAATACTCATTGTTCTGCGTTTTTATAATAACTGTGTTGCCTGGAACGTAAATAGGATTTAAAATTCCTGGCACATTGTCTTTAACTCCATCAACTACCAAAATAATTTCTCCATCACAAGGTGCAACAAGGTCTTTTCCAAAAGCATAATAATCTTCATTGGTTTTTCCGTCTGATTTATATGAATTTCCTTTCTCGTTACTTATTACAATATCAAAGGCGTTTTTTTGAGCTTCACTTTCAACATGATAATTCAATTCTTTTGTATCTCCACCCCAAATTACTGTCCACTTGTCTTTAAAAGGTAAAATTAGTTTTGTCGTGTTACGAACTAATTTTGACAAATTGCTTTCTTTGAAAGGTTTTACAAATAGGCCATTGATTTTTGAATTATTGTCAACCGAAATATTTACTGCAAATAATGCTCTCTCAAAATTTGTTTTGTAAGAGGTGTAAGTTTGTTCATATTTTACAAATTGCCTTTTTGTAATTTTCCCTGCTTGTGTTTTCAGTCCTGTTAAAAATTCTTTCAATTTGTCAAGTGGTAATGTATTTTGCATTTCTGTTGAAAAACTTGAAAATATTGCATCAAAATTATCAGCATTATAATTCATCTCAAAACTGTCCGCAACAGATTTGGTTGCTATTTTTTCAGTCTGTCCAAATGCAAAGTTCATAAAAGTTGTCAAGAGTACTATTGCTAAATATTTTTTCATTATGTTAGAATTTTATGGGGTCTGGTATAATTACCGCCAACGTTCCGCCGCTTGGCGAGGTTGCGAACTTCGTAACCGTTTATTTTTTTAAAAACAGCACTTTCATTCCATTCCATCGTAAAGCTAGTGATATCTGACTTAAAGTAGGACTTTAGATACCAGACGGCATAAGCAAAATCGCCTGATATTTTTACTTTCTTAAATTAAAAATCATCTTTCCTGTCGCGAATTGCTTTTCGCCATCTGTTTGTACATCTCAGCTTCCATTTCTAATGTTATAATTTCCCCTCCTTCAATAAGTAAATAATCGGGAGCACAGTGAGATTTGTGGTTAGAGAAATCGGTTTTTTTGTTCATTGTTGTATATAATCATCTCTCAACAATTTAACGATAGCCGTGGAATCCTTTTTGGCTTGTGAATAACTATTTTAGTTGTAACTTTTTGTGGCGTCTAAAACTAACTTTATTTGGATAGATAAAATTTAATATAAAATGGGTATCTTATTTATATCTCAACAAATCAACATCTATTTTGTTTGTATCTTTAGCGCAAGTACGAACACATGGCGAAACTAAAAGAGACTTCTTCCCAAGATTTAATTGATAACAATTTTATTCAAGTATTTGGTGCCCGAGAGCACAATCTCAAAAATATTGATATAAATATTCCAAAAAACAAACTGGTTGTTTTTACTGGAGTAAGTGGTAGCGGAAAATCTTCGCTTGCCTTTGATACCATTTATAACGAGGGACAACGACGTTATATGGAAAGCTTTAGCGCTTATGCCCGGCAGTTTGTAGGTGATATGGAGAGGCCGGATGTAGATAAGATCACCGGTTTATCTCCAGTTATTTCCATAGAGCAGAAAACAACTAACAAAAATCCTCGAAGTACAGTAGGTACCGTTACAGAAATTTATGACTTTTTGAGATTGCTGTATGCAAGGGTAGGAGAGGCGTACAGTTATAATACAGGAAAAAGAATGGTGAAGTTTAGTGAAGAAGAAATTGTAAGTAACATTTTCGAAAAATTTGAAAATAATAAAATTAGTTTACTGGCGCCTTTGGTCAGAGGTCGAAAGGGGCACTACAGGGAACTTTTTGAAGACATTCGCAAGAAAGGATATTTAAAAGTAAGAGTTGATGGCGAAGTGATGGATCTAAAACCAAGAATGCAGATTGACCGGTATAAAATTCATGATATAGAAGTTGTGGTAGACAGATTAGTAGTAACTGATGACATGCGGTTCAGGTTAAGTCAGAGTGTGCAAAAAACTTTGCAATTGGGTAAGCAGTTGATGTTTCTTTTAATTAATGAAGATGATAAAGTGGTTCAATACAGCAAGCAGTTGATGTGTGATGAAACCGAAATCAGTTATGAAGAACCTTCGCCAAATGCCTTTTCATTTAACTCACCTTATGGAGCATGTCCCATCTGCAAGGGTTTAGGTAATGTATATACGATCGAAATGGAATCGGTGTTGCCCGATACCTCCATAAGCTTAGCAGCCGGAGGGATAGTACCTTTGGGCGAAGAAAGAGATGCCAGTGTTTATCAGCAAGTTGTTGTTTTTGCAAAAAAGTATAAAATAAATTTAGATAAGCCTATTAAGGATTTGCCAAAAGCGCAGCTCGATTTACTTTTATTTGGTGATCAAAATATTAATCCAGATTTGGAATTAGATATGAGTGATGATTCTGTTCCGGAAATATTTACCGGTAGTTACGAAGGTATTATTCCCATGCTTAAACGCTGGTTCAGTTCCTTACAAAGCTCCGAGATGCTACGTAGCTGGGTTGAAAAATTTATGAAATTAGCTACATGCACTTCCTGTAATGGAGCAAGGTTAAAAAAAGAAAGCTGTTGGTTTAAAATTGATAACAGGAATATTGCCGAGTTAAGTAATTTAAATTTAGATAATTTGGCCGCTTGGTTTGATGGATTAGAATTACGCTTGAATGAAAAACAAAATGCCATAGCTAAAGATGTTTTAAAAGAAATAAGAGAGCGCCTTCAATTTTTATTAGACGTTGGATTAACTTATCTATCTCTAAGCCGGTCGTCTAAAAGTCTTAGTGGCGGAGAGTTGCAGCGCATCAGGCTGGCTACTCAAATTGGCTCTCAATTACAGGGCATTACTTATATTTTAGATGAGCCAAGTATCGGATTACATCAACGAGACAACCAGCGTTTGATTAAAGCGTTACAAAATTTAAGAGATATTGGTAATAGTGTATTGGTAGTGGAGCATGATAAAGACATAATGCTAGCAGCCGATTATTTGATAGACATAGGTCCCAAGGCCGGTAAATATGGCGGTGAAATTGTAGCTATGGGAACGCCACAAACTATTTTAGATTCCAACTCTGAAACGGCGCAATATCTTTTGGGTACAAAAAGTATTGCCTTGCCAAAAGAAAGGAGAAAAGGAAATGGAAAGCTTATTGAGTTAAATAGTGCTAATGGGAATAATTTAAGAAATGTAAGTGTAAAATTTCCTTTGGGAAAATTAATATTGGTAACCGGTGTTAGCGGAAGTGGAAAATCTACTTTGATAAATGAAACACTTTATCCATTAATGAGTAAGTTCTGTTATAATTCTAAAGCAAATCCGCTGGAATATAAATCTATAAAAGGGTTAGAGCAGATAGATAAAGTGATTGAGATTGACCAAAGCCCTATTGGCAGAACACCAAGAAGTAATCCAGCTACTTATTGTGGTTTCTTTACAGATATTAGAACTTTATTTTCATTGGTACCAGAATCTAAAATAAGGGGTTATAAAGCCGGACGATTTTCCTTTAATGTAAAAAGTGGCAGGTGTGATGTTTGCGAAGGTGGCGGCATGCGTGTTATTGAAATGAATTTTTTGCCTGATGTATATGTGCACTGCGAAAAATGTAATGGCAGGCGATATAATAGAGAAACACTGGAAATTCGTTACAAAGGGAAATCTATTAGTGATGTATTGGATATGACAGTTGATGATGCAGTAGATTTTTTTCAGGCAGTGCCATACATCTACCGTAAAATAAAAGTTTTGCAGGAGGTAGGGCTAGGTTATATTACCCTGGGACAAAGCGCGGTAACCCTTAGCGGTGGTGAAGCGCAACGGGTTAAGCTATCAACAGAATTAGGAAAAAAAGATACGGGAAAAACGTTTTATATTTTAGATGAACCTACTACCGGACTTCATTTCCAGGATATACAACATTTGCTAGAAGTGATTAATAAATTGGTAGATAGAGGCAATACGGTGCTAGTAATTGAGCATAATATGGATGTAATAAAGGTAGCAGATCATATTATAGACATTGGCCCAGAAGGCGGCGATGGGGGAGGATTAATTTTATTTGAGGGCGTTCCAGAAAATTTAATAAAAGTAAAGGGAAGTTTTACTGGAAAATATTTACAGGCAGAATTGCATTAAAAAACATATTTTATACCTATGGTTTTTAAATTTAAAAGATGTCAGCGAAATTTAAAATTTGTGCATATATTTTTATAAAAATGACCTTCATCACAAATCAGTTTATATTTTCAATTCTAATTGGATAATTACTATAACTTAAAGCTTGAATAGATTAAAATTCTAGTTAAAGTTGGTAAATCACTTTATAAAAATGGAAAATAAAGCAGGTTATTTCCTCATATGTAAAATTATTTAATTAAGATCATTTCTATATGCGGAATGCCATCTTCTAGGTACTCTTCACTAGTTTGCGAAAATCCAAAAGAAGAATAGAATTTATAGAGATAAGCTTGAGCACCAATCTTTATTTGTGTACAGGCAAATTCACTAAAAGTAAGTCTGATACTTTCTGTCATAAGTTGAATGCCTAACCCTATTTTACGATATTTAGGGGATGTAACAACGCGGCCAATACTAGCTTCATTATAAGATATACCCTGGGGTAAAATGCGAGTGTATGCTGCTAATATTTCTCCATGCCAGACACATAGATGTTTCGAGAGTGCATCTTTACTATCGGCATCCTGATAAACACAGTTTTGTTCCAACACAAAAACTTCATTTCTTAGTTGCATGATAGCATACAATTCTGCTGCAGACAATTCATTAAAATTTTTTAAAATCCAGTTTAATTGCATTGCTTATTTTCTGTTCGGTTAAAGAATATTTTGGCTGCTAATATTATTTTTTATTTAAGAAAGGTAAAATATCTTCTATACTTACCCGCTGTTGCTTATCATCTATTTCAATTACTACACAATAGCCGTTTGCGCCACCTGCAATTTTTATTACATCTACCAGTTTTTGCTGATCACTTTCAATTCTTTTTCCATCTGTTGGACTCCATATTTCTTTGGTACATAAGCAACCCTGAGTTGGAGTTAAAGGGTAATAAATTTCTTTTTGATAATAAGCTGGATTTACGGTTGTGCCATGTGCAATAATTTCGGTACGCCCTGCTTTACCAGCAACATAAGTTTCATAAAACGGGATATATTTTCGCCAAGAAACAGGAAGTAAATCGGTATAATTATCGCCTAATTTTTGTTTTGTTGAATCGGTAATTTCTAATGAATTTTCATAAGGCATAACTAACTGAATATTGCTTGTGGGCCCAATAAAATTACTCTTTGAAACATCAAATCCTGTCATTTTAAAAATGCCCTGTGGTGTATTTCCATTGGTTAAATACCCCGGCATGTTTGTTATACTTCTTGCTAATTGAGGCACAGAAAAATAATTTCCACTTTCCGTTTTAACAAATTCACCGTTTTTGCCTCTAACCATTGCCAAACCTGGATAGTTTCTGTTTTTTCTTTGAAAACTAAAAATTACCGTTTCAGTGTATAAAAATTTTTTATTTAATAAATCTTCAATTGGTGGTAGGGTATAGTTTTTAATTATTAGTTTGTTTTTCAAAATTTTAAAAAATGGATTATCTGACACTTCTTTAAAATTTATAGTTATTTCATCCATTCTTTTTAATAGCATATTTTTGTATACTTCTAGTTCATTATTCATTAAAAGGTATTCAGCACACATTGCAAAAATCTTTGGATTATTTGTTTGTTTTAAAAAAGAAACTATTTGCGGTATAAATTCTTTTGAGTAATTTGTATAGATCAATTCTATCAATGCCCGTTGAAAAATAATGCTTCTTTTTGTAATGGAGTCTAGTGCTAGGCGAATATGAGCATCAGTATAAGGCGATTTATAATTTATTAATTCCATTACCCAAAATGCATCCTGCCAATTTTCTTCTGTGCTGTCTGTTAAACTAAGAGATAAATTTTTGTTGATGCTGTTGTTAATTAAATTTCGGTATTCTTTTATTCTGTTTTCTTTAGTTGTGTTTAAGGCATAAGGTATTATATCTGTCTGGGCTGTTGTGCGCAAACCAAATAATAATGATACTGTAAGTATTAAAAATAACTTAAGCATACTTGTAATATAAAATAAAAAAAGTATACACCTATAGGCAGATGCTTAGTACGATTAGTTACAAAAATATTATTGAACATTTGCAGTTAAAAATGCTTGTATTTTGTTAAAGGCGTCTATATTGGTGGGTGCATCCCAGCTGCCATGGCCCATAAGCGGGTAAAATACATATTGATTAATAATGCCTGCTGTTGTTAATTTATTTTTTAATGCCAGCGATTGGGTAGTTGGATTAACCAATGGATCTAAACCTCCTTGTAAAATTATAGTTGGACAAGCAGTTGCAGTAGCATAAGTTATTGGACTACTTTGATTATACATAGTGGGGTTTGATGTAGGCGTGCCACTTAATAAAAGTGCAATGCTGCCTGGAGTAAAAGTGCCCGGGTTATTATACATATCAACCATATCGGTTGGTCCAAAAAAATCGACAACAGCTTTTATTTTTACTACACTTTGATATTTATATGCATGTAATAAAGCAAGATGCCCACCAGCACTCCCACCCATAATTACAAATTTATCGCTTATTAAATAGGTGGAACGATTACCATAAATATATTCAATGGCTGCTCTAACATCTATTTCCTGTGCAGGAAAAGGATTTGTGGAGGGTAATGCAGCTAATCGGTAGTTTAAATTAAAAATAGCATAATTCGGTAATCTCTTTTTTAGTGTATCTATATCAACTGCTGTAAATTCACTTTTGTCACCACTTATCCAAGCGCCTCCATGAATAAGAATTATAACTTTAGTAGTGGCAGTATTTCTATTTTCAGGTAAGTATATATCCATTTTCTGAAGTGGATCTGAACCATATGCTACGTTAAAGGTATTTTTTTCTAAAATAGGCGTACAATCACCACATACTTTTTTGTCACATGATTCAAAAACAAAAAGCACGAATATGGCTAACGCAAATATTTTTTTTATTTTCATGTTTTTAATATTGAGCATTAAAAGTAATGATTATTTTATATTTAATTTTATTTGCAATTCTTCAAATTGTTTCTCTTCAATTGTAGAGGGGGCATCCAACATAACATCTCTACCACTATTATTTTTAGGAAATGCAATAAAATCACGAATGCTTTCGCTGCCGCCTAAAATAGCACATAGTCTATCGAAGCCAAAAGCGATACCACCATGTGGCGGTGCTCCGTATTCAAAAGCCCCAAGTAAAAAACCAAATTTATGCTGCTGTTCTGCAGCATTCATACCAAGTGCAGCAAACATTTTTTCTTGCAATGCTCTTTGGTAAATACGGATAGATCCACCACCAATTTCATTACCATTTAAAACCATATCGTAAGCATTTGCTTTGATGTTGGCATAAGGATGTTCTAAATATGTTTCAGCATTTTCAATTACAGGATTATTATTAATCATCAGGTTAATGTGATCTTGTTTTGGCGATGTGAAAGGATGATGACGAGCAACCCATCTATTTCCTTCTTCATCATATTCAAATAATGGGAAATCAATTACCCATAATAATTTAAATTCAGTTGACTTACGCAACCCCAAACGATCGGCGAGGTACATACGCAAATCGCTTATAGCCTTACGGGTTTTCTCCTCAGCTCCTGCTAAAATTAAAATTAGGTCACCCACTTTGGCATGAGCGGCTTCGGCGATGGTTTTTAATTTGAGTTCGCTATAAAATTTATCCACACTACTTTTATATGTACCATCGGTATTGTATTTTATAAATACCAATCCTTTCATTCCAATTTGCGGTCGCTTTACCCATTCAGTTAATTCATCAGTTTGTTTTCGACTGTATTCGCTGCATCCAGGAATAGCAATAGCAACAACTGTTTCAGCTTCGTCAAAAACTTTAAAATCAACATCCTTTATTAAATGAGCGAAATCATTTTTATCTGTAAAAATGGTTTTAGGTTTTTTAAGATTGCAGATAGAAATATCAAAACGGATATCCGGCTTATCATTCCCATACTGCCACATAGCATCTTCCCAGGTCATGCGTTCCACTTTGTCGGTGTAATCAATGCCTTTCACATCTTTAAAAATTTGTTTTATCAAACCTTCAAATATTTGTATAATATCATCCTGGCCTACAAAAGCCATTTCACAATCTATCTGGGTAAACTCAGGCTGTCGATCAGCCCGAAGGTCTTCATCTCTAAAACATTTTACAATTTGATAGTAGCGATCGTAACCACTAACCATCAACAACTGTTTAAATGTTTGGGGTGATTGTGGTAATGCATAAAATTGACCTGGATTCATTCTGGATGGCACTACAAAATCTCTAGCGCCTTCGGGGGTGCTTTTAATTAAAAAGGGGGTTTCAATATCCATGAAATTATTTTCATGCAGATAATTTCTAGTACATCTATTTACTTGGTACCGAAGTTCTAAATTTTTTTTAATAGCGTTTCTTCTTAAATCAAGAAAACGATATTTCATCCGAATATCATCACCCCCATCCGTATCATCTTGGATGGTGAAAGGCGGCAGGGCTGATTTATTTAAAATATTATATTCAGTAACATTTATTTCTATTTCACCCGTTGGAATGTTGGCATTCTTACTGCTTCGTTCATGCACATTACCTTTTATTTGTAATACAAATTCGCGTCCAAGGGGATTGGCATCTAAGAGAGCATTTAAATTTTCTGAAAATAATAGCTGTGTAATACCATAGCGATCTCGGAGGTCGATAAAGGTGATGCTGCCAAATTTACGAACGGTTTGTACCCAACCAGCAAGGGATACTTCTTTGTTAATATCTATTAATCTTAATTCACCACAGGTATTAGTTCTGTACATAATGTATCTAAAATTGAGAGCCAAAGATAAATTAATTGCTTTACATCGTCTCTATCAGGTTTTTATGCATGGGGTTCCATACCAAGTAGTAGTAAACTAGTATTATAATGCCAATTCCAAAGGGGATAATCGCCAAGTGTTTATAAGTGATTTCCCCATAAAAGACTATAGTGTCAAAATGAAAAAACTCGCTAATCATCCAGTAAGCATTAGCTGTTATCCAAAATACAATAGCTACATTATGGCATAATTCACTCATAAATTTACGAGTTCTAATTGATATTATAATAGCAATAATTAAAGTGGGAAAAATCATTGCAATCCCAAGTGGGCGAAATATCATACACCAGCTAATATCTTTAAATAACCAAAAAAAAATGTGTAAATTTTCTATTTTGCGAAAACGCATGGGAATATTGTAGGTTTGGTCGTTTGCCATATATCAGGACTATTTTATGTTATACACAAATTACATAAAATATAAGTATGGAGTTGCATGACATCTTTTTTAATAAAAGATGTCATCTTTTAATTCAACATTAACATGAATGCCTTCACTAAAAGAAGTGAACTCCGGGGCGTACATACATTGAATAGTGGCGATGCCATTATTGAAATTTCCTTTATGCTTAACAATCATATCGTATTCAAAAAAATAACTGCCACGGGCTAGCCCACTGAAAAATAAATTGGTGCTAGCGTCTTTATTACTTTCAAAGTATTCGAAGTCACCCTGCTGTTTATATTCGTTGAGCAGGTGGGTTGGTTCCATACAGGCAGCACGCATGTCTTTTAGGTGTAGGTATTCCATATCGCGATCAACCTTTAAATGAATACGTGTTTTTATTTTATCGCCAACATGTAATTGTACCCCATCTTCTAATGCAACCAATTGAGAACCTCCATTTGCATGGGTTACAATAAATAATTTCTTCACTAATTTTAGTGGTGTTTTTAAAGTTATTATTTTGTCAAGATTCTTAAAGTACTGCCAGTATATTAATCCCCAAATTGATGAGCCAATTTGTTGTTTTAAAGTATGGGAAATGCTTACAGTAATATTACCCATATCTGCTTTTACTTTATCTGCTTCATATTTTTTTTTGAAATAATCGGTACTTGATTCAATGGTTCCATCTTCACTTTTAACAACAGTGCTGCCTAAATGAATAGTTACTTTATCTTCTTTAGATATCCAATTATTACTACCAAAAAGTAAAGCGTAACATGCCTCCGCGGTGGCTTTGGTAGTTATCCAGGCTTTATTTTTTTTTTGGTTTATTAACCAGGTTTTTAAATCATCTACAGTTTTATTGTTCTTGCCTATTTCCATAAATGCTTCGATCATCATGCACTGAGATTCGATAGGTGACTGATGCCAATAATATCCTCCTTTGGCTGACCATTCTTTCCAGCACATGCCTAAATCTTCGTTATTGATGGCATTCTCTTTTAAAGATTTAATGATTGCTTTTGGAGTTGTTATATCCTTGTTTCGGTGCAATGTTAAAGCAATCATGGCTTGCATATATTTGCTGTTACTAAGCCAGTATTTGTTAGCTTGGGCGTAGTAATAATTAAAAGCAGTTAGCGACGCAGCGTCAACTTTATACTCTATAAAGAAACTGCGCATGTATAAATATTGAATTTGAATACTGCTTAAATTATTGCCACTTAATTTAATTTTATGTTCGATTAGTTTATTATAATCTTCTTGTATTTTTTTATCTAGATAATGGAGCACTTTGTCAATAATTATTTTTGTAGTTTGATAATTATCTCCATCTAACGCATTTAATTTTATTAAATGTCCGATGCCGGTTGTAATATACTGTGTGATATAGCGGTCATCCATTCCTCCTTTAAACCAACTAAACCCACCCTTAGTACTTTGCATTTCTTTTAGCTTGATAAATGCTTTTTCTTTAGCGGCAATCATTCGGGACTTATCAAACAGTAACGCAATATTTTTCTTTTGCTCGATTTCATTTTTTGTATCTAATACCCAGGGAGTTTCCTGCAACAGTAATGATCTTAATTCTTCATTTTTTTGAAGCTTGGAAAGTAAGTCCTCAACCCCGACTCTCGCCATGTCAGAAGGAGAGGGAGCTTTTAATGAATCTGCTAACCACTTAGAGAAAACTGCTTTAATTTTTGGATTAGTGTTGCTGATGTAAGTAGCCAATGTAATTGCATACCAACGATTGAAAGTTTGCTCTACACATTCGTAAGGATATTCCATTAAACAGGGTAGGGCTTGTGCCACATACCAACTAGGGTTGCTTGTATATTCCACTGTTAAAGCATGAGTAGTACCCCCCCAATCCTCTCCAGTGCTAGTTGACTCGAGTAGATTTTTAAATTTGAATTGCTTACTGCTTATGCCATGTAAGTTTAACGGCATTGATTCTGTAGCCAAAATACGGTTGGTTAAAATAGGAATAGTTAATTCTTCGCCGTAAGAGTAAGTCCCCTCTATACCTAGTTCGGTGGAAGAGATTTTTGGAACAACTTTTATTCTGTATGTGAGTGCTGAATTAAAATTAAATGGTATCTCTATTGGAAATTTTACTGTTTGATTTTGTCCTGTATCAACCGTAAAATATTGTGAAGGAAAAATATTTTTGAACCAACCATCAACAGGTTTATTTGTTACCGCATTTAGTAATTCTAATGTAGCAATACCCGTTATTTCTTTTTCACTTAGATTTACAATTTTTGCACTCAACTCCATATTGTCTCCCTCCCGCATAAATTGTACAGCATTGGGTTGTACCATTAATAATCTTTGTGTTATCGTTTTTTTTTCGGTGTTAATTGGTATTAAATATTTGGATTGTGCTAATGTGGTAAATGCGATACCTGTTAACAGAAAGATAATTAGCATATATTTTTTAGTAAACATAATTAGGTATTTAATTACAAGATACAATTTGTTGTGGAGGATAGTATTTGCACCATAGAATAGATTATTTATTCACTTATACTTTAAAGCAATAAAAATCCCGGTAAACCGGGATCAATAAAAATATGTTTTAAGTTAATTATTTCTTCATTACTTCAGCCATTGTTTTACCAATATCAGCTGGGCTGGCAACCACATGAATACCGCATTGGGTCATAATTTTCATTTTAGCCGCAGCGGTATCATCGGCTCCGCCAACGATAGCGCCTGCGTGTCCCATACGTCGACCGGGAGGGGCTGTTTGGCCAGCAATAAAACCTACAACTGGCTTTTTGTTTCCAGTAGATTTAATGTAATTAGCTGCTTCTGCTTCCATGCCACCGCCAATTTCGCCAATCATTACAATGGCGTCAGTTTCGGGATCGTTCATAAATAACTCAACCGCTTCTTTGGTTGTTGTGCCAATAATAGGATCGCCACCAATGCCAATAGCCGTTGATATTCCAAGGCCTGCCTTAGCAACCTGATCGGCGGCCTCGTAGGTTAGTGTACCCGATTTGGATACGATACCTATTCTCCCTTTCTTAAAAATAAAGCCTGGCATAATCCCCACTTTACATTCCTCTGCAGTTATTACACCGGGGCAATTAGGACCAACTAATCTAGTGTCTTTATTTTCTATATAATTTTTTACTTTAATCATGTCTTGTACTGGAATGCCTTCGGTGATGCAGACTACTAATGCTATACCCGCATCTGCAGCTTCCATAATTGCATCCGCAGCAAATGCTGGGGGCACAAAAATGATACTCACATCGGCGTTTGTTGATTTGACTGCATCCGCAACGGTATTAAATACCGGTTTATTCAGATGAGTGCTACCGCCTTTACCTGGCGTAACACCTCCCACAAGATTGGTGCCATATTCAATCATTTGTGTAGCATGAAATGCACCTTCTGTACCTGTAAATCCCTGTACAATTATTTTAGAATGTTTATTAACGAGAACTGACATATTTCAATTATAAATTAAGTATAAAAATTTAAAAATGCGCTGCAAAGATAAGGCAGATACTGTATTTTTAAAGGGATATTTTAGGTCAGTACTTTTAGGGATACATTTGGCAGTAAATAAAAAAAATTATTTCATTAACTCATCCATATCTCTGTCATTAGAGATTTTTCCTTTGGCTTCCAGCATACGCATGTCTTTGGCATCCTGTAAAAATTCGGAAGCAAAAATGAATCTGTTTAGTCTTTCGTTTTTCGAAAAAATGATATCTTTTTTATTGCCAGCCCATTCTTTTTTACCTTCGTAGAGGTAGATAATATTTTCGCCCATTTCCATTACACTGTTCATATCGTGGGTGTTTATTACAGTAGTCATGTTAAACTCGCGGGTGATGTCTAAAATCAGTTTATCAATAACCATGGAAGTTTGAGGATCTAGTCCCGAGTTTGGCTCATCGCAGAATAGATATTTTGGGTTTAATACTATAGCACGTGCAATGCCTACTCTTTTTTTCATGCCGCCGCTTAATTCAGCTGGATATTTATTATTTACTCCAACTAAATTAACTCTTTCGAGCACTTCGTTAACCCGTTTTAATTTTTCTGCAAAATGTTTTGTTGTAAACATGTCAAGCGGAAACATGATATTTTGTTCAACCGTCATGCTATCAAATAATGCTGAACCCTGAAAAAGCATACCAATTTGTTGGCGTAATGCTTTTCTTTCATCAACATTCATTGTTGTAAAGCTTACGTCATCATAAATAATTTCACCGGTATCGGGCTCAAATAATCCAACTAAGCATTTTTGTAAAACTGTTTTTCCGCTACCACTTTGTCCAATAATTAAATTAGCCTTGCCGGTTTCCATAACATGACTTACATCTTCCAGCACAACTTTTTTATCGAAACTTTTCTTTATGTTTTTAAATTCAATCATTAGAAGTTTAATTACAGCGATTAATTATTTATCTAAAAGAAGGGCTGCTAAAATATAATCTGCAAATAAAATCATGACACAGCTAATCACTACACTTTTTGTACTACTTCTTCCAATTTCTAGAGCACCGCCTTTTATATAATATCCGAAATAAGAGGGCACGGTACTGATAATAAATGCAAATGTATAAGCCTTTACTAATGCAAAAAATACGTTGTAAGGAATAAAATTCAGCAACAAGCCCATATCATAATTTTCGGCAGATAAAATACCGGTAGCAGTGCCAGCAAGCCTACCACCTAAAATGCCCAGCACCATAGATAATACCACAAGCATAGGTATTGTTAACAAACAGGCTAGAATTTTTGGAAGAATTAAAAAAGCTTTTGTGTTAATGCCCATAATCTCCAAAGCATCAATTTGTTCACTCACGCGCATGTTGCCTAGTTCGCTCGAAATTTTACTGCCTACCACGCCAGCCAAAACTATACAAACCACGGTAGGTGCAAATTCTAGGATAACGGTATCCCTTACAATTTGTGCAATAGTAGAGATGGGTATTAATGGACTTACCAATTGATAAGATGTTTGTACTGCACTTACTGCGCCCATAAAAACAGAAATGATAATAACTATGCCCATGGAACCAATACCAATTTCAACACACTGGTGCATTAATTCTTTCCAATACATACGCATATTTTCTGGCTTAGTAAACATGCCCTTAAGCATTAGTAGGTATCGGCCAAAATGGTTAAAAAAAAGCATTTAAATAAAACTTAGTTTGATGTACAATATTAGTATTTGATTGTATTATTATTTCAGTTTTTAATCTTTACGTAACCTGGTTATAAAAAATGATATTCACGCATTATCATGTATTCTATACTTTCATTTTACGTTTCCACCATTTACTTTTTTTTACAACTTCTTTGGTATTTATTTTACTTTTTGTTTGTGCATCCATAACGGCAATTAAAACCATATTGTAAATAGCTCGTATGCTACTTCCTAGTTGTAGTACATGTACTGGTTTATTTAAACCAAGTAAAATAGGGCCAATAGAATCTGTGCCAGCAACTTCTTGTAATAAATTATAGGCAATATTGCCAGCTGCCAAATTAGGAAATATAAGTACATTAACATCGCCGCCTAGTAGCTCAGTAAAAGGGTAATTTTCTTTTAAAATTTCTTTATTAAATGCCAGTATCCCCTGCACTTCACCATCGCAGATAAGAGTAGGGTCTTTTGCTTTTACTAATTCCCTTGCTTTACGAACCAGATTAGCTTCGGGCGAATCGCTGCTGCCAAAATTAGAATAAGAGAGCATGGCTATTCTAGGCTTTATATTAAATAGTTTTACTTCTTTGGCAACTAGTAAAGTTATTTCAGCTAATTCTTCCGCTGTAGGATTAAAATTTACGGTAGTATCGGCCAGAAATAAGGGTCCACGTTTTGTAAACATGATATACATACCTGCAATTTTTTTTACACCAGGTTCAGTTCCAATAATTTGCAGGGCTGGTCTTATTGTATCTGGATAATTTCTGCTTAATCCACTGATCATACAATCGCCTTCCCCATTTTTAATTAGCATACAACCAAAATGGTTGCGGTCTTTCATAACTTTATAACTTTCGTAGCGGTTTATACCTTTACGATGTCGGGTATTAAAAAACTGATCCCCATATAATTTTCTCAATTCTTCATTTGTTTCGTCCTGTGGATTTATGATGGGCATACCTTCTAGGTCAATACCATTTTCTTCTGCTAATTTTCTAATTTTATCTTCTTTACCTAGCAGAATTGGATAGGCCACATGCTCTTCCATTACCAGCTGTGCAACTTTTAATATTTTAATATTTTCAGCGTCTGCAAACACAACACGTTTGGGATCTTTTTTGGCTTTATTACTAATAACACTGCTTAATTGATTATCTAAACCCAGGCGTTTATTTAGTTCTGCTACATATCCATCCCAGTTGGTAATGGGGTATTTGGCAACGCCACTATCCATGGCAGCCTTAGCAACTGCGGGGGCCACGGTAGATAACAAACGCGGATCTAATGGTTTAGGAATGATATAAGTAGGTCCAAATGTGATTGTTTTTTCGTTATAAGCCAGATTTACGATATCCGGCACAGGGGTTTTTGCAAGTTCAGCTAAAGCCTTTACTGCAGCAAGTTTCATAGCTTCATTAATAGCAGTAGCTCTTACGTCTAACGCACCACGAAATATATAAGGGAAGCCCAATACATTATTAACTTGGTTGGGATAATCACTACGGCCAGTAGCCATAATTAAATCTTTTCGTACTGCAACAGCGACTTTATAATCTATTTCCGAATCAGGATTTGCCATAGCAAAAACAATTGGATTTTTGGCCATACTTTTTACCATTTCAGGCGATACGGTATTGCCAGCACTTAAGCCAATAAATACATCGGCATCTTTAAACGCCTTCGCTAAATCATAATCTTTGTATTTAGCATCAACAGAAAAATTTTGTTTTAATTCATCTATATCTGCTCTGCCATTGTATATAATTCCTTTACGGTCGAATACCATAAAATTACTGCGCTTTGCGCCTAGCGATTCATAAAGCTGAATACAGGCCATTGCAGCAGCCCCTGCCCCACTAACCACAAATCTTACTTTTTCAATTTTCTTTTTTTGTAGTTGCAAAGCATTTAGTAAAGCAGCAGCACTAATAATTGCAGTGCCATGCTGGTCATCGTGCATGATGGGTATTTTGCAGCGCTTTTTTAGCTCCTGTTCAATATAAAAACATTCGGGGGCTTTAATGTCTTCTAAATTAATACCTCCAAAAGTGGGCTCCAATGCTTGTACAATTTGAACAAATTTTTCAGGATCAGTTTCATTTATTTCAATGTCGAAGACATCGATGTCTGCAAAAATTTTAAACAATACACCTTTTCCTTCCATAACTGGTTTACCTGCTTCGGGGCCAATATTTCCAAGTCCTAAAACTGCAGTGCCATTACTGATAACGCCAACTAGATTTCCTTTTGCGGTATACTTATAAACATCTTCGGGGTTAGCTGCAATTTCCAAACAAGGCTCTGCAACTCCGGGTGAATAAGCTAAGGATAAATCTCTTTGCGTTTTAGCTTCTTTAGTTGGGATAACTTCTATTTTACCAGGACGCCCTTTTGAATGATAGTCTAAAGCCTCTTGCTTGTGTAAGTTTTTTGTCATAGTATGAGATTATAATTGCTTTAGTTCTTTTTATGAAGAAATAAAGGAACAAAAAGTACTTGATTTTTTTAAAAGATTATTCACTCTGTTAAACTTTTTATCCTAGATAATTTGAAAGCGTAACTATCTGGGATCTGCAATTTACACTAATTGGCGGAGAGTATGTTTATATCAGGCAATATTAGATTTAACTTTAAAGCTCCAGGTAATTGTAAATTCTGTCACCATTTCTCCTGCTGTATTTCTGCCATATGATTTTACGGTAATCATCTTACCTTCATTGCTGGCAATACAATCCTCGATAGTTTCCTGTATCGCTAACCCATCGCTGCAGGTAAATAAGGTAATACCCGTTGCTTTTTTATTAAAGTTACTTTCTACTTTTAATACCAGCATGCTTACTGTAGGCTGTCGTTTGTAAATATGGGCTAGGGCTAATATGCCTGTACTCATTTCGGCTGCCATACTCAAGCAAGCAAAATAGGTACTTTGGAATGGATTTTGACTAAACCATTTATAAGGGACTTTTACAGTGCATTTTTTCTCATCAGCATCAATAATGCGTACACCCGAAAAAAAAGCGCTAGGTAACTTTGTAAAAAGAAAGATCCTGAATTTGATAGGATGCTTTATCAGGGAAAGAAATTTTTTGGTATTGCTCATGTAGCGTTTAATTTAAATTACCGGTTCTATTTTATACTTAATTTAAAATCTAATAATAAATTTAATATTAGTAGTCCTCAAAAAATTAGTATCCATACATCTTCATGTTTAATGCCCTTGGCGACCACATTTCTAAAAATGCTTGTACTTTTCTATTGTCGTAACTTTTTTTTCCGTCTTCAAGATATTCGCTATTTTGGGTATGAATGCGTTTGCCTTTTTCATTTAAAATAATAAATGTTGGAAATCCAAAACGTTGTGGGTAACCATACATTGCAAAAATCTCTTTATTCTCATTTTCTTTGCTATAGTTTAAATGATACCATACAAAGCTTGCATTTATCACAGAATCTATTTTTGTATCAGCCTTACAAAATCTTGCAAATTCAATACACCATTTGCACCAGTTGCCACCGCCTTGCAAGAGCACATATTTTTTTTCACTTTTTGCCTTTTTAATTGCTGCGGCAATATCTTTTTCTGCATTGGCCTGGGGGCTGTATAATTTACTTTCTTTATTTTGAGCGTAACTGGTATAGGCTATTAAGCAAAATGCAATGACGATTATTTTTTTCATATAAGTTAAAAGTTTATTTTCATTACACAAAGTACAGCATAATGGTCTGTATTATGAATCTTAAATTTTAAATAAAATTTGATCGGGTATGCAATTTTTACACTAGGAATATACTTTTTAAAGAGCTATCATAAGTATTGGTGTATTTTTTACAAAATAGCTCTGTTTTTTATATCCATTATTATAAATTTTAATTATCTTAACTAACAAATAGTATTAAAAATCTTAAAATTTATTTCAATGGGGTATAAATTATTACTATTAATTACTTTTATTGCCTGTTTATTTTTCCTTTCTTTTAAGCTAGATAAAAAGAAAAAAATTATATTTTTTGGAGATTCTATCACTGAAGCTGCTGTGGATAAAGGAGGTTTTATTGATTTGCTACAAACGATGATACAACAAAAAAAAATGGGTCAAAATTACGAATTGTATGGTGCTGGCTTAAGTGGTAATAAAATTTATGATTTGTATTTGAGAATTGAAGATGATGTATTAGCAAAAAAACCAGATATTGTGGTTATTTGGGTGGGAGTAAATGATGTGTGGCATAAATCAATTTTAGGTACTGGAACCGATTTTGATAAGTTTGGTCAATTTTATAATGCAGTGGTTAAAAAAATTCAACAGCAAGGTGCAAAAGTTTTTGTAGTTACTCCAGCCGCTATTGGCGAAAAAAATGATTTTACTAATTCACAAGATGGTGATTTAAATTCATACAGCAACTGGATCCGTGAATATGCAGCAGTTAACAATTTAGCTATTATAGATTTAAGGAAAATATTTCACGACTATAGCCTTGCTAATAATCCGTCTAATGAATTTAAAGGTATTTTAACTTCTGATGGAGTTCACTTAAATGCTAAAGGAAATGCCTTGGTAGCAGATGAAATGTGGAGGGTACTACAATAATAAAGTGGTATTTTTCTTTGTATTAAATGTATAGTTTTTGCCTAAGCCGGTATGATTTTTATAAATAAAAATTTTAATATATTTTCCTTACAAATACATTATAAATTTCGTTGGTTAAAGAGGAACTGATTTCTTGGGTGTATGAGTTGGTAGCGGTTTCAATAATTTTAACCCGAAATTCTAGATCGGAGGGGATATTGAGCTTGTTTTCATTTCTAAGCACTTTATCTAGGCGCAGTATGTAGTAACAATTGTCCTGCCAAGCAATTTTAAAACGAACAATTAATTTTAATGCTTCACTTGATTCGATTTGATATATGCCTTTTCTTTCGGCGATAGTAACTACACCTGCCCTAGTATCTGCAATGCGAAATTTGCCTTCGTGAAATCTGCTGCAGTCCATATTCTGACTAAAGGCCATTGCAGAAAATAACGTTAATAAAAAGAAAAGAACATTTATTTTTATCATATTATAAAATCTGATTTCTAAGTAAATCTTCAAACTCATCTTTTCTTCTGATTAATTGAGCTTTATCATCTTTTATCAGGACTTCGGCAGGTTTAAGGCGCGAGTTAAAGTTGCTACTCATCTCAAAGCCATAGGCACCTGCATTGTAAAAAACAAGGTAGTCCCCTTCTCTTATTTCGTTTATTTTTCTATCAAAAGCAAAAGTGTCGGTTTCGCAAATATTACCCACAACATTATATATTCTCTGTGCACCCATTGGGTTAGAGATGTTTTCTATTTGGTGATACGAATCATACATCATAGGCCTTATTAAATGATTAAAGCCACTATCTACTCCAGCAAATAAGGCAGCAGGCGTTTGTTTAATAACATTGGTTTTTACTATAAAATAGCCTGCTTCACTTACCATATACTTACCTGGTTCAAACCACAGTTCTAGTCCTTTTACTTTTGGATTTTCAAATTGAGCAAAAGCTTGTGCAATTTTTTGTCCTAATAAATCAATATCTGTTTCGTTGTCGCCAAATTTATATGGAACTTTAAAACCACTTCCCATATCTAAATATTTTAAATTTGGAAAATGCGCTATGGTATTTAGCATCACTTCTAATCCCAATAAAAAAACATTAATATCTTTGATTTCACTTCCTGTATGCATATGGATACCCTCTACAAGTAAGTTGTATGTTTTTACTACTCTTTCAATATGTCGTATTTGATGAATGGAAATGCCAAATTTGCTATCTATATGTCCGGTTGAAATTTTAAAATTTCCGCCAGCCATTATATGCGGATTTAGTCTAATGCAAACGGGGTATGAGTTTCCGTATTTTGCACCAAACTGTTCTAGTATAGAAATGTTGTCAATATTTATATGTACGTTTAATTCTTTGGCTTCCACAATTTCGTTAAAATCAACGCAATTTGGTGTAAATAAAATTTGCTTAGGTTTAAATCCAGCCAATAATCCCAGCTTTACTTCATTAATACTAACGCAATCAAGCGAAGCACCTAAACTTTGTATATACTTTAATACATTTACATTAGTAAGAGATTTACATGCATAAAAAAAATGCGCATTAGAATCTTTAAAAGCATTTTTTAATTTGTTGTATTGTTGGGCAATACGCTCGGCAAGATAAACATATATTGGACTCCCAAATTTGGTGGCAATTTCTTCTAATTGTTGATGAGAAAGTGATTGTTGCATAAACAAAAATAATAAATGAATAGCTGATTTTAGGTATTGAAATTTATTTGCTGGTTTTAGCTAACCATTTCTTGTATTTGTGTTGGCTCTAAGTTTGCATTACGCATGGCAATGGCACGCACCGCATTTGCAGTAAAATCCATAAATGCTTTTTTTGTAATATCGTTATCACCAACCATGGCTGGGATGCCTAAATCACCTCCCTCTCTAATACTTTCTACAATTGGTATTTGACCTAAAAATGGGATGTCAAATTCTTCTGCTAAATTTTTACCGCCATCTTTACCAAAAATATAATATTTATTGTTAGGTAATTCGGCAGGTGTGAAGTAACTCATATTTTCTACTAATCCAATTACAGGCACTTTCATTTGTGCTTGACCAAACATAGCGATACCTTTTTTTGCATCAGCCAATGCAACAATTTGTGGTGTGGTAACTACAATAACGCCAGTAACAGGTACCGTTTGTACAATGGTTAAATGAATATCGCCAGTGCCTGGGGGCATATCAATAATTAAATAATCTAGCTCGCCCCAGTCTACTTCCGTTACAAACTGGCGTATAGCACTACTCACCATGGGGCCTCGCCAAACAACTGCCTGCTTTTCATCTATTAATAAACCAATGCTCATCATTTTAATACCATATTTTTCAATAGGTACTATTAATCCAACACCACCCACTTCCTTCATTAATGGCCTGTCGCCCCTAACGCCAAACATAATGTGCTGACTTGGTCCATAAATATCAGCATCCATCAAGCCAACTTTTGCGCCGCTTTGTGCTAAAGCTAATGCAAGATTGGATGAAACAGTGCTTTTACCAACTCCTCCTTTGCCACTCACTACTGCAATAATGTTTTTTACACCACTTAAAATACTTTTTCCATCCTTGCGATTACTGCTGGTGTTGCTGGTAAAGTTTACGGTAACAATTGCTTCTTTATTAACCAATAATTTTACAGCATTTATGCAAGCATTCATAATTAAATCTTTCAAAGGACATGCAGGTGTAGTAAGTACCACCGTAAAAGACACCTTATCGTCCTTTATAACAATATCTTTTACCATATTCAATGTTACTAGGTCTTTGCCCAAATCTGGCTCTTGTACATTACTTAGTGCTTTTAGTATATCCTCGTTCGTCATGGTTCAATTATTTGTTAATAATATTCTATTTGAGTCGTAAAATTAAACATTGATACGCTTACTTTGTTTATTAATTACGAAATGTTGGTATTTTTGTATTGCATTTGTGCCAATTACACATATACTTCATACTACAAGATAAGTAGGGTATGATTTTCTTAATTTTAGCATTTTAAAACAAAAAGCGAACTTAGTTATAAGGCCTCTTAATTTTGAATATTATTGATGAAGAAATTTGTACTATACTTTATTATTGCTTCATTAATTTTACCTATAGCTGCCCGAGCACAGTTTGAATCCTTTAAGGATTCTGTTGTGCAACTATATGGTATTGTAATGACAGCCGATAGTTTAAAAGGACTTGAGTTAGTGAGTGTGGTTATAAAAGGACAAAACCGCGGTACTATAACCAATTACAAAGGTGTTTTTAGTATAGTTGTTTTAAAAGGCGATCAGATAGAATTTACGAGTATTGGATATAAGCCCAAAAATATATCAATTCCTGCCAATTTAGACGGCAATCAATATAGTGTCATTCAACTAATGGTTACAGATACTATTTATTTAGCTGCTACTATTATAAAGGCAAGACCAACAAGGGCTCAGTTTGAACGAGATTTTTTAAATACCGACATGCCTGATGATTATATTACAATCGCCCGGAAAAATAATAATGAGGTGACTCGCAGAATTTTGGTAGCCAATCTTCCTACAGATGGACGAGAATCGAGCAATAGATTTTTGAGACAGGCCAGCAACAAAATGTATTATGCTGGGCAAGCAGCTCCTATGAATATTTTAAATCCTTTTGCCTGGGCCGAATTTATTAAGGCATGGAAAAGAGGGGACTACAAAAGCAAGAAATAAAAAATTCCTCGTTCTCATCTTTTTGCCTCAACATTTTTTACAAATTATATCACAGAGGTTAGTAGGCATTAATATTTTTGTAAATTTGGTTCAACAAAAAAAGTATGAATATTTTCTTGATTGGGTTTATGGGAACAGGAAAAACCTATTGGGGTAAAATATGGGCTCAGTACAATGGGCTAATTTTTTATGATTTAGATGAAGTAATAGAAAAAAAAGAAGGCAAAACAATTGCTGCTATTTTTGAAAAAGAAGGAGAGGGGTATTTTAGAAAATTAGAGACGGCTGCTTTACATACTTTTTTTGAAAAGGAAAATTGTATGATTGCCTGTGGTGGAGGAACTCCATGTTTTGATGATAATATAGAATGGATGAACAAAAATGGAACGGTCATCTATCTTCTGGCAAAACCTCAATATATTTTTGACCGCGTAATGGAAGAAAAAATTGAACGTCCATTAATTAATAAACTTAATACCGCTGAACTTTTATTTTTTATTGAGCAAAAATTAAAAGAACGGGAACCATTTTACAATCAAGCAAAAATAATTTTATCAGTTAATGAATTAGAAGAAAAAATCCTCTCAAATTATCAACTCATTAATCTATAACCCCCCATTATGCATAAAGGATTAATAAAAATAGCAGCTCTTTTAGGTGTATTATCAGTTATTTTAGGTGCTTTTGCTGCACATGGGTTAAAGCAAATTCTTTTGCTAGATAGTTTGCAGATTTTTGAAACGGCTATTAGGTATCAGTTTTATCATGTTTTTGCAATATTGGCAGTAGGTATTTTATATAAAGAATACCCAAGTGCATTAATGAAATTGGCTGGCCAGTTTTTTTTACTGGGGATTCTATTTTTTTCGGGCTCTCTGTATTTATTGTGCTATGTAAAGCATAATCAGCTTTCATTAAATTGGGTGGGTGCTATAACTCCATTTGGGGGACTTTTTTTTATAGTTGGATGGGTATTTATATTTTGGGCAGTTTTAAAACGAAATTAAAAATAAACAATTTTTTTATCAAGTGATTCGTAGGGTTAATTAAATTGTTTTATACGGTTTATTATATAAGTAATGCTTTTCTATATCTTTGTTATTAATGGCCAATAAATTAAAATCTGCAAAACCTAAGGAAGCTGATCCCGATCAGCTGCAACAGGATAAAGAAGAAACCCTAGAAGTAAAACAATTACTTAAGGATGAACGTACACATAAAATTGTAGGAAGCATTTTGCTTTTACTAGCATTTGTATTTTTTATAGCGTTTACTTCCTATATGTTTTCTTGGGGAGAAGATCAAGATAAATTTAGTTATCGGATGCTGCTCGCCAATGATATTAAAGTACAAAATCTATTGGGCACATTTGGTGCATTTATTGCTGAGATATTTATCCGACATGGTTTTGGTATTGCATCTTATCTTATATGTACCACATTTTTTGTTTTGGGCATTAACCTATTTTTTGGAAAAAAAGTTTTTTCAATCCTTCGTAATATTAAATATCTAATTGTGGGCTTACCCATAATTAGTGTAACAGGCTCAGTCATTTTTAATGGCAATTCTTTCCCCTGGGGCGGTGCTGCAGGCGATATGATAAGAGATTGGATGTATATAAGCATTGGGCAGGTTGGTACTATTTCCGTTTTATTAGTATTTATTTTATCTTATTTTATCTGGCGTTTTAATCCCGTGTTTAAATTACCTGTAAAAAAATCGACTCTTCCATTCGATGAAAATATGACTCCCGTTGGAGAAGAAATTTCTGAAAAAGTAGAATGGGACGAAGCTTCAAATTTAGCAACTGGGAACTCCTTAAAAAATAATGGCGCTATGCTACAGGAATTGCCTCAGGAAGAAGATTTACACCAAAAAATAAACGATCTTGAAAAAGAAGAAAAAGAAAGTGTGCCAGCCCAAGGGGATGAAAAAATAGTTACTACTGTAAATTCAACTCTTGCTGAAAACGATTTGCCTTTAGAAATAAAATCAACACCAGAAAAATCAGTAGAGGAAACTTTAATACCCACTGCAAAAAATTCTTCCATTAAGCCATATGATCCCATTCTTGATTTAAGAGATTATAAATATCCAACACTCGATTTATTGGCAAATCACGGCAGCGATAAAATTGTGCAGGATGCGGATGAACTGGAAAATAATAAAAATCAGATTATCAATACCCTGAAGAATTATGACATTGCGATTCAAAAAATATATGCAACTGTGGGCCCAACGGTTACATTGTATGAAATTATTCCAGCTGCTGGGGTAAGAATTTCCAGAATTAAAAATCTAGAAGATGATATTGCACTAAGCCTTGCTGCATTAGGAATACGTATTATTGCTCCTATTCCCGGAAAGGGAACAATTGGCATAGAAGTGCCCAATGCAAAAAAGAGTATTGTGAGCATGAAAACCTTACTTTCTTCTGAAAAATTTCAGAATAATAATTATTCACTCCCTATTGCGATTGGTAAAAAAATTGACAATGAAAATTTTATTGTTGACCTTACTACCATGCCTCATTTATTAATGGCAGGCGCTACTGGACAGGGTAAATCGGTGGGGTTAAATGCTATTTTGGTTTCACTATTATATAAAAAACATCCATCACAATTAAAATTTGTTTTGGTTGACCCTAAAAAAGTGGAACTGAGCATTTATAAAACTATTGAAAATCATTTTCTAGCAAAATTGCCGGGCGAGGAAGATGCTATTATTACGGATACTAAAAAAGTAGTTCATACATTAAATGCACTTTGTATTGAAATGGATAACCGCTACGATTTATTAAAAGAAGCTGGCTGTAGAAACATAAAAGAATACAACGAAAAATTTGTTTCTCGAAAATTAAATCCCGAAAAAGGCCATCAGTATTTACCTTTTATTGTTTTAGTTGTAGATGAGTTTGCCGATTTAATTATGACAGCTGGGAAAGAGGTAGAAATGCCAATAGCCAGGTTGGCACAGTTAGCTAGGGCAGTTGGCATACATTTAATCATTGCTACACAAAGGCCTTCGGTAAATATTATTACAGGTACTATTAAGGCAAACTTTCCGGCACGAATTGCATTTAAAGTAAGTAGCAAAATTGATAGTCGTACCATTTTAGATACAGGCGGCGCTGAGCAATTAATTGGTAAAGGAGATATGCTTATTAGTTATAATGGGGAAGTTGTGCGGTTGCAATGTGCATTTGTTGATACCCCTGAAATTGATAAAATTGTTGACTTTATTGGTCAGCAACGTGGCTATCCCCAAGCCTTTTTATTACCAGAATATATTGATGAAAAAGATATGGAAGGCAAGGATTTTGATCTTGGCGATAAAGACCCCTTGTTTGAAGATGCTGCAAGGTTAATTGTAGCTAGCCAGGTGGGCAGTACCTCCTTATTACAACGTCGTATGAAGCTAGGTTATAACAGAGCTGGTCGCCTGATGGATCAGTTAGAAGCTGCAGGTATTGTTGGTGGTAGCCAGGGTAGCAAAGCAAGAGAAGTATTGGTAAAAACAGAAATAGATTTACAGCAGATGCTTGATTCATATTTGTGAGTTATTAGTCATGTGTCGTGAGTGAATGTATTTGTTTACTCCCAACTCCTTACTCCCAACTCCTAACTCAATTTACGTATGTCTAAATTTCTTTTTATTGGTTTGGGAAATATTGGTGCTGAGTATGCAAATACTCGCCATAATATTGGCTTTGATGTTTTAAATGCCTTTGTTTTAAAACATGGAGGTAGTTTTAAAGTTGATCGACTGGCTTATATAGCAGAGGTAAAGGTTAAAGGAAAACAGGTTGTGTGTGCGTGCCCTACAACTTTTATGAATTTGAGTGGACGGGCATTTAAATATTGGTTGGATAAAACAAAAATACCACTTGAAAATACTTTAACAATTGTTGATGATTTGGCATTGCCATTAGATAAGGTCAGACTAAGATCTGCAGGTACAGATGCAGGCCATAATGGGCTAAAAGATATTCAGCAAATTTTAGGAACCGATAAGTACCCGAAACTGCGATTTGGAATAGGTAATGATTATAAAAAAGGTATGCAAGCCGATTTTGTATTAAGTAAATGGTTAAAAGTGGAAGAGTCTGCTGTGCTGTACAAAATAGCAAAGTGCTTGGATATTATGGAAAGTTTTATTATTATGGGTATTGAACAAACTATGACGACTTATAATAAACTCTCTATAAAACCTTGAACATTATTTGTTATGTTGTTATCACCTAAGTATTGTTCTTTTTAGTTATTTATTTATTTATATTCGCGATTAAACTATGCGGCTTTAAATTAAAAAAAATGAAGATTATTTGTGTTGGCCGAAATTATACAGATCATATAAAAGAACTGGGAAATAGTATACCTGAGGAGCCTGTTCTTTTTATGAAACCTGAAACTGCATTATTGCAGAGTAACACTCCTTTTTATTATCCCGAGTTTACCAATAAGTTGCATTACGAGTGCGAACTAGTTTTACGAATATGCAAGAATGGCAAATATATTGAGCAAAAAAATGCTGCTAATTATTATGATGCCATTACAGTAGGTATAGATTTTACGGCACGTGATATACAAGATGAATTAAAAAAGAAAGGACTTCCCTGGGAAAAAGCTAAGGCCTTTGATAATTCGGCAGTTGTTGGAAAATTTATTGAGATTATACCAAACATCAATGGAAAGGGCATTAATTTTTCATTGTTAAAAAACAAAGAAAAAGTTCAGGAAGCCAATTCAACCCAGATGATTTTTAGTATTGATAGAATAATTGAAAATATTTCCCATTATTTTTCATTAAATATTGAGGATCTTATTTTTACTGGCACGCCTGCCGGTGTTGGTGAATGCTTCACGGGCGATGTTTTAGAGGGATTTATTGAAACACAAAATCTTTTTAGTGTAGAAGTAAAATAGACTAAATTATTACATCCTATTTGGGATCGCTGCAGTAAATAAGTCAGCGATATTTTTATTTATACCTTTGCACTGGCTGGTTATATTTTTTTACAAACAACATACTAATTTATTTAATGGTTAATACAGATATTTTATTAAAGGCTTATAAATTAATGTGCACTGCCTATGCAATGGCAGATACATATGAAAATAATAGACAAATTTGCAAATACGTTCACTCCACTTCAAGAGGGCACGAAGCTATTCAACTAGCTACAGCTTTTCAATTATTACCACAAGATTATGTAAGCCCTTACTACAGAGATGAAAGTATGTTATTAGGTCTTGGGTTTTCGCCATACGAATTGATGCTGCAATTGTTAGCTAAAGGCGATGATATTTTTACTGGCGGCAGAGAATATTATTCACATCCTAATTATAATAAAGATGATAAGCCGAGCATCATTCATCAAAGCAGTGCCACAGGTATGCAGGCTATTCCTACAACCGGAATAGCACAGGGGGTTAAATTTCTGGAAAAAATAAATTCTTCGCTGTTAAAAAAGGATAAGAATACAGAAGACCCAACTGCCATCAGCCAACTACCAATTGTTATCTGCTCCTTAGGAGACGCTTCCGTAACAGAGGGGGAAGTGAGCGAAGCTCTTCAGTTTGCGGCCTTGCATCAGTTGCCTATTATTTATTTAGTACAGGATAATGGATGGGGTATTAGTGTTACCGCTTCAGAAGCTAGAACAAGTAATGCTTATGAGATGGTTAAGGGAATAAAGGGAATAAAAAGAATAAGTGTGGACGGCAGTGATTTTTTACAGAGTTATGAGGTTATGAAAAATGTAGTTGAAGAAGTTAGAAAAGAGAGGTGCCCGTTTTTAGTACATGCTAAAGTTCCTTTATTAGGTCATCATACCAGTGGTGTGCGTAAAGAGGTTTACAGAACTGAAGAAGACTTAACTAATCATTATGTCGATGACCCAGGTCCAAAACTTAGAAAAAAATTACGTGAACTTGCTATTACAGAAGAGACATTAATACAAATTAATAAAGAAGCTATTGATGAAGTGGTGCATCACTTCAAGGGAGCTATAGCCGCACCTGAGCCTGATGCGGAAACAGTTAGTGACTATATTTTTGTGCCAACAACAGTTACCGAAGAAAAGGGAGAACGTTGTCCAATTAATAATGAAAAAGTATTAATGGTAGATGCAGCCTTATTTGCTATAAGAGAAATAATGGAAGAATTTCCTGAGGCTGTATTATATGGGCAAGATGTAGGACGTAGACTAGGAGGCGTTTTTAGAGAAGCAGCTACCTTAGCAGAACAATTTGGCGATTATAGAGTTTTTAATACAGCTATACAAGAAGCTTATATAATTGGTAGCACAGTAGGTATGAGTGCAGTAGGTTTAAAGCCCATTGTGGAGGTTCAGTTTGCCGATTATATTTACCCTGGTTTAAATCAATTAGTAACCGAAATAAGCAAAAGTTGTTATTTAAGTTGTGGCAAATTTCCAATACAAACATTAATACGTATACCAATAGGTGCTTATGGCGGCGGTGGTCCTTATCATAGCGGTAGCATAGAAACTACCTTGCTTTCTATTAAAGGAATTAAAATAGTTTATCCAAGCAATGCAGCCGATATAAAAGGTTTAATGAAGGCTGCTTTTTTAGATCCTAATCCTGTTGTAATGTTAGAGCATAAAGGATTATACTGGAGCAAAGTACCCGGTACAGAAGAGGCTAAAACTGTTGAGCCTTCGGCAGATTATATTATTCCGTTAGGCAAAGCAACTATTGTTTTACAAGCCAATGCAGCGTGTATTGAAAATGGCGAAAGCTGTTGTGTAATTACCTACGGCATGGGAGTGTATTGGGCAAAAGCTGCGGCAAAAAGTTTTGTAGGTAAAGTAGAGGTAATAGATTTACGTACCTTATTTCCGTTAGATGAAGAACTCATTTTTGCTACTGTAAAAAAACACGGCAAATGTTTAATAGTAACCGAGGAGCAACAAAATAATAGCTTTGCAGAGGCTTTAGCTGGTAGAATTAGTAAAGCTTGTTTTAGAAACTTAGATGCACCTGTAGAAGTTTTAGGCGCTTTAAATTTACCCTCAGTACCCATGAATGTACTTTTAGAAAAAGAGATGTTACCCAATGCAGAAAAGGTAGCAGAAAGAATTAGCCAACTTTTACAGAATTAGCTTTTCCCCTTTTGAGAAAATGGCCTATATTTGCATCCCGTAAAACGGATTAAGCTATGTCAGTCTGAGCTTGTAGAAGACGAGGTAGCTAATTTTTTACGAATGTCGGGGTAGCTCAGCTGGTTAGAGCATCGGATTCATAACCCGAAGGTCGGCAGTTCAAGTCTGCTTCCCGATACCAAAGAGGATTTTTCTGGAAAAATACAGAGGTCCTCTTTTTTTATATCCTCGCAACTCGTTGATAAACAATTAACTAATTCAATAAATTGATTTTTATTTCGGGTTAGATATTGGTTATTTTTTACATCATAGAAAATCCCTTCCGGGAACAATGTTTTTTGAAGTGCTCTTTTTTCTTCCAACTCTCCGGAACCCCATATTTCAGTGAGTTTTTCAAGTTTATTCAAAGCATTTTTAAGTACAGATTCGAGGTTAGATATTTTCACCTTTCCATTGTTCAATTCTTTGCTCATTTTTACGATTTGTTCGTTGAGTCTCGAATAGCAATGAACTTTCAAATTCTGGTTTAGTACATTTTCGGTATAATAGAAAAATCAACTCTAAATTGAGGATTGAAGCATTTACACAATACCAATATAACAAAATATTAGGGATTGAAATGCGAAACTTGATAGGGGCTGGACCGAGATATAAAATAAATAAATCTGAAAAAATAGTTTTTTATGCCGGAAGTTTATTTATGCAAGAATTTGAAAGAACAATTGATAACAATAAAATTATGAGTTTTCAAAGATTATCCAATTATCTCTCTTTTTCATTAAAAAACTCAACAAAATCAATTGAAATTTCTTCCGTACTCTATTATCAACCAAACATAAATTTATGGGCAGATTACCGATTAAATAGTCTAACATCTGTCGTGTTCAATATAACTTCAAAATTGCAATTTGTTAATTCTATTAATTTAGGTTATGATTCCTACGTTCCAAGTAATATTAGTAAAAAAATACAAATATTTCAAATGGTTTAAAAGTAAACTTATAAATATGTGAATTTTCCTTTGTTAAAAAAAATTTTTGGATGACGAAGGACAAATGGGTGCGATTTATAAGGGGCTAGAACGGTTTGCAGCTTGCCGAAGGTGGCGATTTTCAGCACAAACTTTCATACGAAGCAACTAAAGTTTATATACCCACAAAACTGTCCTACGAAGCACGAAACCGCCACTTTTGGCAAGGTGCTGTTATGCGTTCGTGCTACTGTCCCAATGAAGCCGTCCTGTTTGAAGTGCGTACCAAAGTTTGTAAGTGCTGTTAGCAGTAGTTTTATTCAGTCCAAAAGTTTCCAATTGAATATGTTTTTGCCTGTCCACTAATAATAACTCGGTCTCCTCTGTCTTCACAATATAGTTTGCCCATTCGTTCTGATACTTGTTGAGCATAAAGTTCTTTTTTGTTGAGTCTTTTAGCCCAAAATGGAATTAAGGAACAATGTGCAGAACCTGTTACAGGGTCTTCTATAATTGATGCTTGGGGGGTAAAAAATCTTGAAACGAAATCACAGTTATCTCCAATTGATGTTACAATTACACCACCGGGGGCAAGATTTATTTGGTCGAATAATTGTCTGTCAATTTTAATATTTCTAATTTCTGTTTCCTTTTCATATACCAAAACATAGTCTCTTGATTTCAAAATTTCTTTAGGTTGAATATTTAAAGATTTTGAAATTGTTGATGGTAATTTGTCGGTAACAGGCATTCTTGATGGGAAGTCCATTTTGTAATGTCCATTTTCAACTTTAACAATTAAGTCTCCACTTAAAGTTTCAAAAACAATTTCATCTTTCTGGTAATCAAGTATAGTAACTAAGCAATGTGCTGCTGCAAGTGTAGCATGCCCACATAAATCCATTTCAATTTCAGGGGTAAACCAACGTAGATGGATTTTCTCACCTTTATCAACAAAATAAGCTGTTTCTGCAACTGCATTTTCTTTTGCTATTTTCAACAAGAGTTCGTCTGACAACCAATTTTCCAGTGGCACAACACAAGCAGGATTGCCTCCAAAAATTGTGTCCGTAAATGCGTCAATTTGATATAACTTATGTTTCACTATAGTGTCTTTTTTAAAATTACTGCTAACGTTTTGCGGGTTTGGCGAAGTTGGGGAATTAGAAGTACAAATGTTCAATTTAGCATAAATGTTCAATAGTATTCCAGTGTTCAAATTTAGCATAAATGGCCCAATTTTGCAAACCCCCTGTTAGTGGCTGCCCATTTTCGATTACAGTTTTATTTTCAGACCGAAGTTAAAAACTATTCCGTCAAGTGGTGCCCAAACTTCTGTGAATTGTGGAGTATAATTTGGCTGAGTTACTAAACTTGATATTTTTGTTTGTCTGTAATTAAATATGTTTTCAACGTTTCCAAAAAAAGTAAAGTTTTTATAATAATGTTCTACAACGGCTCCATATGTCCAAAAAGTTGGAACTTTACTTCCATTGGTTAAAGTTTGTGAACTTTTTAATTCGTAGTCCACGCCAATACGCCATTTTTTTGGTAAGGCATAGAGTAAGTCGCCTTTTAAACTATGTTTTGGTGTCAATGTCATAACAGTTTGGTTTCCATTGAAATGATTGGTTGCATTGGTCAGTGTATAACCTGCAAAAAATACAAAATCATAAAACCCTAATTTAAAAAATGTTTCACCACCAACGCTTTTTGTATATCCGTTTGCATTTACAAATTCATAGTTTGTTCCGTTGTTTTGCAACACCAAAGGACTTTTCAAATAGGTGTAAAAAACCATTTGATTTATGTTTATCCAAACTTTGTCGCTTATTGAAAAACGATAACCAATATCGGCATTTCCGCCATATGACTGTTCAGCAAAAGTTGTGTTCCTGTTTATTTGTTGCACATTTTTGTACCCTAATATCTCTGCTTCTTGGTTAAAGATACTTGCATTTCTGTAACCCATACCACCGCCAATTCTTGTAGTAAGTTTGTTCGTCCATTTAAATAATGCAGATACTCTTGGCAGTAAATGAAATTTTTGATTTAATACATAATCGCCTCTTAAACCACTTTCAATTGATACCTTTTGCCCAATATCAAATACATAATTGGCAAATGCTCCAACAGTTTGTAATGCTTCATTTCTTAATGTTGCACTTTGCAAGGGTGTTTCCTTAAAATCATCCGTATAAAAATTTAAGCCCGATACAAAAACGTTTTTATTTTTTTTGTGGGTGTAAGATAGTTCCGAAAAAGAAGAAACTTGTTTACCTGCAAATTTGTACTCGCCTTGTAAAAATGTTGGGGTAATTTGTAATGACCTGTCAAAGAAATTAAATGAATTACGAATAGATATTGTCTGAATTTCATTTAATTTGTGGTCAAACTTTGTTTGGGTAGTCATTCGGCTTACGTCATTTTTTTCTTTGTAAAAATTTGTAGCAGTTGCCTGTTCGTTGTTTATCAATTTCATATCTCCACCTTGTCTGGTTTCGGTAGTAAATGTTCCACCAACACTTAATTGGTTTTTGTCTGAAATATAAAAAACTAATTTTGGATTGAAATTATATTTTGTAAGAAAAGGCATATCACTAAATCCATCTTTGTCGGCATCAAATATTTTGTGCGTATTACGTTGTGCCAAAAGTGTAAATCCGATTTTTTCGTACTTACGACTTGAAAACATATTTACATCAAATGCTCCAATATGTGAACCGTTTAAATGCAAAATAGTTTCATCACTTGTTGGCTCTTTACTTATAATGTTTATTAAGCCTGATATTGCTCCTCCTCCGTAAAGTGTGGAAGCTCCACCTTTTATGTATTCAATTTGTCGTAAGTCCAAAGGTGGAATTTGCATAATACTCAAACTGCCCGAAAAGCCACCATAAAGTGGAAATCCGTCTTTTAATATTTGAGTATATCGTCCATCAAGTCCTTGTATTCTTACGTTTGCAGTATTGCTTGTCGCAGAGGTTTGTTGTACTTGAATACCTGTACTATGTGTAAGTAAATGAGCCACTTTACTTGGGTCCATTGTAGCAGCTTCATCTATTTCTTCTGTTAATACTTCCACTCTTGTTGGAATCTTTGCAATACTTCTGTTGCTTCTTGTACCGACTACTACAACTTGTGCCATTTCCTTATTTGCTGTTTCCAAAAACACAAAAGGAATTTCTTGTTCTAATGGAAAATTAAATTCTAACTCCAATTTTTCATAACCAATGTATCTAAATACTATCGTTTGTTTGCCATTTGGAATATTATTAATGGTGATTTTTCCTTCTTTGTCGGCACCTGCACCATTGGAAGTGCCTTTTAAATTTGCTGTTGCTCCTGAAAGTAATTCACTTGCTATACTGTCTTTAATTACACTATTAAACGTGTTTTGGCTGTATGCTACCGAATTTATGAGCATAGTCAAAATGAAAATATATTTAGTCATTCAATAAAATTTTTGCAAAAAAAAACTTATTAATCTGTGTTTGGGTATACTTTATCTGTTTGAATAGGGTCTGTTTGGGTTGCCACTAACGGTCCGCAGCTACAAGAAGTTGGCGATTTCGAAGCACTAAATTGTCTGCCAGCACTGAACTTGATACGAAGCACGAAGCTTCATTTAACTACTGAACCGCCAATTTCTTGTAGGTGCTGTTACCTGCTGCCCTTCTGTCTGTCGTGCGTTAGGAAAGCAACACTCTTTTGCAAACTTTGGCTTGTGTGTCGCCTTGCGCGGTTTGCAAATGTGTGTGGCTTTTGTGTCGGCAAATTTACAGTTTTATTTTCAGTCCTCCGTTTACTACAAACCCGTCAACTGGTGCATAAATGTCCCTGAATGTCGGGTTAGTAATTGAACCTGTATAAATAGTGTCAAACCTTGTCTGCCTTGTATTTAGGAAGTTTTCAAAATTTACGAAGATTGAAAAACGCTCCCATAATTTTTCAACCATTAGACCACAAATCCAATATTCTTTTCCAGTCGCTCCGTCATTTAATTTTTGCGGACTAAAATAATATGCTTCCAAACCGATTTTTAATTTGTCTTCAATCTCATACATCAAAACATTATTCAGTCGGTGTTGAGCAACCAAAGGAAATATCGTTTCATTTCCGTTGTAATGTTGCTTGACATCTGCTAATGTGTAGCCGATGAAAAGTTTGAAATCTCCATAAGTCAGTTTGATATTTGTTTCAATTCCTTTGGTGTCTATGAAACCTTTGGGCTGTTGAAATTCATATAAGCCAGTCATTGTCGGAACAAGAACTAACGGATTTTTTACTTGTGTATAAAACAGCAAAGCATTTATACTAAAAAACATTTTATCCGAAAGCGGTGTTTTATAATTGATGTCAAAATTTCCACCAATAGATTGCTCGGCTTTTGTTTTTGAAACATCAATTGGTAATACATTTCTAAACTGTATGCGTTCTGCATCTTCTGTAAAAACAGTCGGGGTCTTGTAACCTAAACCACCGCCAAGCCGCATAGATAGTTTTGGATTAATTTTTAAAAGTGCGGAAATTCTCGGTAATGCAAAAAAACCATATTCGTTTTGATAGTCGCCACGCAAGCCAGTTTCAAGTATAAATTTTTCAGTTGCGTTCCAAGTGTTTTGAACAAATGCACCAAAGGTTGTGTGATTATAGTCAACTACTTTTGATGTGTCAAATTTATTTTGATTGAATTTGTCTGTCCAAAGATTTAAGCCAGTTATCCATTCTGATTTTTCTCCTTTGTGATTGTAGGTCGCTTCGCTGAATGAAGATAATTGAATGCCTGAAAATTTGTAACTTGGAATTTCAATGGTTCTGTCATAATAACTCACGCTGTTTTTAAATGACAGTTTTGATTTATCGTTTATTTTATGGTCAAGTCCCAATTGTGTGCTAAAACGATTTGTTTTATTCTTTTCAAAATAAGAATGTATGCTGTCGCCTTTATCTTCAATATATTTGATGTCACCACCAATACGGTCTTCAACGGTGCTGTTAACGCCAATGTTAAGCGTTGTTTTATCATTGAAGTAAACAAACAATTTCGGATTTACAGTATATCTTGTGTATTTCGGAATTGCTGTAAAGCCAATTTTTGCAGGGTCATAAGGTGTTCCTAAATTATAGGAGGCAAAAATTGTTGTGCCTACTTTATTGAATTTCTGCGAATAAAATCCACTTGCGTCTAAACCTAATGCAGATGTTCCGTTAAGCATAAAACTTAATTCCCTTTTTTCTTTTGGTGTTTTTGAAACAAGATTTACTAATCCGGCAATAGCACCACCACCGTAAAGAGTTGATGAAGCACCTTTAATAACTTCTACTTGTTTTAAGTCAAGAGGGACAATTTGTAATAAACTTAATCCGCCCGAAAAGCCCGAATACAAAGGGAACCCGTCTCGCAAAATCTGTGTGTATTTTCCGTCAAGCCCTTGAATGCGGATACTTGAATTATAGGATGTAGCAGATGTTTGCTGTGTTTGTATGCCTGTGCTTTCGTTCAACATCATACGAATATCGCCAGGTTTCATATTTCCTTTTTCTTCCATTTCTTCTCCCGAAATGGCTTCTATTCTTGTCGGAATGTTGTCGATGGTTCTGCTGGAACGAGTGGAAGAAATTACCACTTCTTCCAGTTCTTCGCCTTCGTCAGCAGAAAGCAGAATTTCTAAAGGTTGGGACTGTGTCAAAGGAAAATTAAATGTGTCGGTTTTCTCCTGATAGCCGATGTAACGAAAGATGATGATTTGTTTTCCATCAGGAATGTTTTTGATTTCAATAAAACCGTTTTGGTCTGCACTTGCACCATTGGTTGTGCCTTGCAAAATTGCTGTTGCACCGATAAGCGTTTCTTTGCTTTCGCTGTCTTTGATAATGGCTTTGAATGTATTTTGTCCGAAAGCCAACGATGTATAAATGATTGCCAACAAAGGCAAGATGAAATTTTTCATTTGTCTAAAGAGGTGTTTTTCTCGCACTTTTGATTTTTTTAACACCATGAAGTGGAAGCATTAATGATTGATAATCTGGTATCATAATTTGTATTTTGTTTTATTATCTCAGTGTAATGACTTCAATTTTCATATATGGATAATAAGGTAGTGTTGAAAGTTTTTTGTCAACGTCCGATTTGTCATTGGCCATTAATACCAAGTAAATTCCAGCGATTTCGCCTTTTATGTAAGAAGCCAAAAGTGTCCCATTGTCTTTCCATTCCTTTATTATTTCTTGCTCTCTTGGCAATAATTTCATTCTTGTTTCATTGTCTAGTCCTTGTAAAAGGATGTCAATCATAAATTTATTCATTGTATCGTTCTTTATTTGTTGGCTTACTCTAATCGGTTTTCAGCTTTCTCCGTTTTTTAATTTGTCAAAGTTATTTTTTTGCAGTCAATTTCAAGTTTGCACTGTCGTTTTTTAAGCTGACGCATAACGTTTTGCAAATCTGTGACAGCTTAACCGACAAAAGTTAAAGAAAATATGGTATGTAAATTAAAATTATTTATCCTTTTATTGTAATTGGTATTGATTTATCATCTTAATACAGCTTTCTTTTAGAGTCGTCTTTTTATTTTGGTAGAATTAGCATAATATCTTGCTGAATTTGGTTAGAAGCAGCGGTATTGCGGCGAAATCATTCAATGAAATTTACTTTATTGCTTCCTTTTTGAGATTCTGAAATGAGTGTCTCTTCAGTATTGAGATCTATCGCGAACAAGAACAAAGTTCAATAAATTATAAAAAGAAAGCTTTGTCTTAAAAAATCTAAACAATTTCTGTTGGACAGCTTATCGGAACGTATACACTATTACGCATCTCCCAAAGAAAAAACTATAGAAGAGATTTTAATTGAATTAAATAACCTTCTGGATGAGCGAGAAGACAGCGTGGGTGGTATAAATAGGATTATTAAGTTTCAGCGAGGAAACGTGGAACTTACAAAAGAACAGGAACTGGAATTGATAGAATATAAGAATTTAAAAATTCTTATCGCCGACGTAAAAGCATTGAAAAACCGGGTAAATGAAAATTGAGCCCTATTTTAAATATCTTGAATTTTATTAAAAAAATAAATGTCATACGCAATAAAATGCTCAGCCTTAAAATGGGTGGCATCCTTTAATAAATTTACCTGCACTTTATATTGATTAGCAATATGGTTATGTAACCACCCCCTTTTTAGTACAGTCTAAAAGTAGACAAATAGTTTGTCAGATTTTGGAAAAGGGATTCTGGTTTTGAATCGAAAGAATTCATAGCAGCTTACTGTGCGGTGGCTGTTTGTATTAATTTTCAGTCTGTACAAATTTGTTAGTAAGTACAACGCCGGATTTACTGAGGGAGTTTTTTCTTAAAAAATGTACAGATCTTACCATGTCTTCATATTGTATCAGCGTTTTTCCTTCGTTACAATTAGTGAAACTATTCTTTTCGATAAATGAACGCTGTACACCATAGAGATT
>CAMBEI010000006.1 GCA_945865645.1 Chitinophaga pinensis
ATTACCGGCTACAGCTATATGTTTTATTTTTTTTACTTTTGCCATAATTCAATTGTGGATTTACGCGTTTCGGTTTTAATTTAAAGATAAGCGGAGCAACTAAAGTAAACAAATTATGGAATCAAATACTTGAAATCAAAAATAATTTAATCCCATTGCCTTTCTTACCTGTTTCATTGTTTCTGCTGCACTTATGTTAGCCTTTTCGGCACCTTTTTTCATAATTTGTTTTAGACCGTCCTCATCTTTTAAAATAGCATCTACTTTATTGCGTATAGGAGCTATAAAATTCACCATATCGCAGGCAAGTTGTTTTTTTAAATCTCCATATCGGATAGAGCAGTTATTATAATCATCCTCAAAATGCTGAATCGTAGCTGGTGTACAAACCAAATTCATCAATGTAAAAATATTTTCTATATAATCTGGTTTAGGTGCATTTTTTTCAGAAGGGCCACTATCTGTTTTTGCCTTCATTACTTTTTTTATAATCATGTCATCACTATCGGCCAAATACAAAGTAGCCAATTGACTTTCACTTTTACTCATTTTACCTTCTCCGTCAAGGCTTGGAACTTTTACTAGTTTTTGGTTATAATTAAAAGCTACAGGCTCAGGAAAAACCTCCCCATAACGATGATTAAATCGGTTAGTAAATGTTCGAGCCATTTCTAAATGTTGTTCTTGATCTTTACCAACAGGAACATATTTGGCTCTGTGTAAAATAATATCAGCAGTTTGCAAAACCGGATAAGTAAGTAAGCCTGCATTTACATTTTCAGGATTTAAACGTACTTTATCTTTAAAAGTGGTGGTCTTTTCCAACTCCCCTTTATAAGCCATCATATTTAAATAAAGATATAATTCTGCTGTTTCTGATAAATGACTCTGGCAATATAAAGCCACTTTATCAGGATCAAGGCCACAAGCAATGTTCTCGGCTAATACTCTGTATACATTTGCTTTTAGCTCTTTTGTATCAGGATGTGTGGTTAAAGAATGTAAATCAGCAACCATAAAAAAACAGTTAAACTCTTCCTGCATTTTTACATAATTACTAATTGCGCCAAAATAATTGCCCAAATGCAAAAATCCGGTTGGACGGATGCCGCTCATTACAATATCTTTTTTCTTTTCCATTAGTTGGCGAAGATAAGGAAAGTTGGCACTTGACCGTTAGACATTGGTAAATTTTCCATTCATAATTACAATATACCGACTGCCAACTGGCAAGGGCATACTGCAAACTATCTATTATATTTGCCTTATTAAGTAAAAGGAAGCATCCTGTTGATTAAGGGGTATAAAATGCAACCATACTCAGTGATTAGTTTTAACAAAAATCGTAAATAGTTGAATTATTTTTTAAAGATTTAATATTGGTCCATAATCTTTAAATATGCTTCAATTAAAATAAACAATAATTAATATTTAATTTATGCAAGGCATTATTCATTTAGAAAATATTTGTAAAAGTTACTACCTTGGTAAAAATGAGTTAGAAGTATTAAAAGGTATCTCTTTAGATATTTTAAAAAATGAATACGTTGCATTGATGGGACCAAGTGGCTCAGGAAAATCTACCTTAATGAATATTTTAGGTTGTTTGGATACTTCTTCTGCAGGCAAATATATTTTAAATGGAAAAGATGTAAGTTGGATGCTTGATGATGACTTGGCCGAAGTGCGTAATAGGGAAATAGGTTTTGTATTTCAGCAATTTAATTTACTACCCCGTTTAACAGCTGCTGAAAATGTGGCACTACCACTTGTATACAGCGGTATTGGTAAAAAAGAAAGAATAGAAAGGGCTATGGAAGTGTTAACCAGGGTTAAACTGGAAGATCGTAGTCATCATAAACCCAATGAATTAAGTGGCGGACAAGCGCAACGTGTAGCCATTGCAAGAGCATTAATAAATAACCCATCTATTATTTTAGCTGATGAGCCAACAGGAAATTTAGATTCAAAAACCTCCTCTGAAATTATGGAGATTATGGGTAAAATACACGCCGATGGCAACACGGTTATTTTAGTAACACACGAAGAAGATATTTCTCTTTATGCTCACCGGGTAATTAGGCTAAGAGATGGGTTAATTGAAACTGACAAAATAAATAAAAGTCCTGCAATAGCTAATTATTTAATCTAAATATTTTTATTCATTTAACAAATTCCAATATTTTTTGTTGTTTTACAAAACAAAATAGAGTGAAATATGTCATTTAAAATTTATACAAAAACCGGCGACTTAGGTAAAACCAGTTTAATTGGGGGCACTAAAGTACCCAAGAATAATATCCGTATTGATGCTTACGGCACCATTGATGAGTTAAATTCTTTTATCGGGTTAACGTCTGATCAACTTACACACGAGCCTTCAAAAATTATTTTAAAAGAAATACAGGATCGTTTATTTACCATTGGATCTTCGCTGGCCTGCGATCCTGATAGGGAAACTCAATTAAAAATTCCGGACTTAAAAGAAATAGATGTTGTGCTGCTAGAAAACGAAATTGACAAAATGAGTGAGGTATTAACCGTTATGAAATCTTTCATTCTTCCTGGTGGCCATGTTGCTATTTCTACGGCTCATGTTACGCGCTGTGTTTGTAGGCGAGCAGAGCGAATTTGTGTAAATATGCAGGAAAACGATTTATTTGTAGATCCTTTGATTATAAAATATTTAAACAGACTTAGTGATTACTTGTTTGTATTATCTAGATTTATAGGCCATTTATTAAGGGTGGAGGATATACCGTGGAAACCAAGAGTTAACTAGTGCATCAGGATATTAACTAATTAGCACATTACTCCATCTTTCATCATCAGAATTCTATCGCTCAATTTCGCTAGCTGCTCATTATGTGTAACAATTAAAAATGTTTGTTCAAACTTATTACGCAACTCAATAAATAAGTTGTGTAATTCTTTGGCATTGGCGCTATCGAGATTCCCAGTTGGTTCATCTGCCATTATAATAGAAGGGGTATTTATTAATGCCCGGGCAACTGCCACTCTTTGCTGCTCGCCTCCAGAAAGTTGTTGCGGTTTATTATTTAAACGGCTACTAAGACCTAAAGTTTTCAACAATTCGGTTGCTTTTATAACCACTTCCTTCTTTTTTATGCCTGCAATCCAAGCTGGAATACAAACATTTTCTAAGGCCGTAAATTCTGGTAATAGGTGATGAAACTGAAAAACAAACCCAATATGTTTGTTTCTAAATGTCGATAATTTTCTTCCGCTAAGGGTTTCTATATGCTGATTGTTTAGTATAATTTGTCCTTTATCTGCCGTATCTAAACTGCCTAAAATGTGCAACAGCGTGCTTTTTCCAGCACCAGATGATCCAACGATACTAACAATTTCTCCTTTCTTAATAGATATATCAACTCCTTTTAACACCGCAAGGTGACCATATTTTTTATAAATACCTGTAGCCGTTAACATAGGTCGAAAATAGGCAATAATTGTGTGTTTTAGCTTTAAAAACAACAACATTTATGGTTTTATGCCCCATTGAATTGCAAAGTTGAAAAAAAGGGATAAAAAAAACACTTTTGGTTATTCGGTTTGAACTTCTACATTTGCAAAAAATAAACCCTTTACAAAAATGTTTTGGACACTAGAATTAGCCTCTCATTTAGAAGATGCCCCTTGGCCGGCAACAAAAGATGAATTAATAGATTTTTCAATCCGTAGCGGTGCGCCTATTGAGGTTGTGGAAAATTTACAAGAGTTGGAAGACGAAGGCGAAATATATGAAGGCCTTGACGATATTTGGCCAGATTACCCTAGCCAAGAAGATTTCTTTTTTAATGAAGATGAATATTAAAAATTCACCCAAGGATAAACTCATTAATTTAATAATCTTTGCTTTTCTATTAAATATTAATTGCAAAAATAATTAAGCCTCCTGAAAATCAGGAGGCTTCTTAATATATTGAAAGACCAAATTATTCCTATTGATATTGGAAGCGTTACTAGTCTTTTTTGTTACATTTTATTAATAACTGCTTCGGTTACACCGGTAAAAGAAAATCCACCATCATGAAATAAATTTTGCATGGTTACCATCCTTGTCATATCGCTAAACATCATTACAATATAATTGGCACAGTCATCGGCACTGGCATTACCCAAAGGACTCATTTTTTCGGCATACTCAACAAAGCCATCAAATCCCTTTACACCACTACCGGCTGTAGTAAGTACTGGAGATTGTGAAATAGTATTTACCCTAACGTGTTTTTTAACGCCGTAATGATATCCAAAACTTCTGCCTACACTTTCCAGTAAAGCTTTTGCATCGGCCATTTCATTATAATCTGGAAATACACGCTGAGCAGCAATATAAGATAATGCAACCACGCTACCCCAATCGTTTATTGCATCCATCTTCATAGCCGTAGCTAAAACACGATGTAAGCTAATGGCTGATATGTCGAGCGATTTAGCATTAAATCCATAATCAATTTCGGTATAATGTTTACCCTTACGCACATTTATACTCATGCCAATAGAATGAAGGATAAAATCTACCCCTCCGCCAAAATGTTCCATGGACTTAGTTATTAAATTAGTTACGTCTTCATTACTGCTAACATCACAAGGAATTACTGGCGCATTAAGAATCTCGGCCAACTTATTAATCTCACCCATGCGCATAGCAACAGGGGCATTAGTTAAAATCAATTCCGCCCCTTCTGCATGGCAGCGCAAAGCCGTACGCCAGGCTATGGATCTTTCGTCTAATGCACCAAAAATAATTCCTCTTTTCCCCTTTAACAAGTTATACGACATACTTATATTTTTTAAAATGATTGAACAACAAAAATAAGACACTTAATCATTTAAAGAAAAACTCTTTATAATGATATAATATTTGACCAAAAGTAAACACTAAAAGTAAGATAGCAACTAAATGAATAGCAATGTACAAGAAGAAATACTGAATTGAATGCCTTGGAATTAATTTTTTTATTAAATATTTAATTCCCCACCATCTCCCTAGCGTTCTGTAACGCTGCTGCAGTGGGCTTCTCTCCACTTAGCATTTGAGCAATGATAACAATCCGCTCATCATTATTTAGCAACCTTATAGATGTTACAATTTTATCATTTTTAATTAGCTTATACACAAAATAATGTGCATCTGCCTTGGCGGCTATTTGTGGCTGGTGTGTAATAGATATTACCTGATGGGAAAGTGAAAGTTCTTTCATAATATTGCCCACCTGCTTGGCCGCTTCACCACTTATGCCAGTATCTATTTCATCAAATATTAAAGTTGGTAATTGTAGTTTTTTTGCAACAAGCGATTTAATACACAACATCAGTCTGCTTAACTCCCCTCCGCTAGCTACTTTACGCAATGGTTCAAAGCGGTTGCTTTTATTTGCATCAAACAAAAATTCTACCCTATCCATACCGGATTCGCTTAGGGTATCCAAAGCTTTTATTTCGCTAGCAAACCGAGCATTGGGCATACCTACTTGCGCCAATAATTTGTTTACACTAACTGCAAATAGCAGAATCGTTTTTTGGCGATTGGCGGAAATTATTTGCGCGGTAATATCGCACTGTTTGAATAACTCATTTGTTTGAATTTCTTTTTGCTGTATGGCTTCTCTTATGTTTAAAATTTGATTCAACTTCTTCTGTAATTCATCTTTTAATACTTTTAACTCATTGGTTGTTGTTACACCATGTTTCTTTTGAAGTTTATATCCCATTGAAATACGATCGCTAACAAATTGTATACGATCGGCACTATAAGTAACTGCGCTATTAATATGTTCTAACTCATCAGCAATATCTGCCAAATCTAACTGAGCACTTTTCAAGCGTTGCGACAGTTCTGCTATTGCAGGATGATACTCATTAAGTGCGTGTAATTTATTGTATAAAGATTTTAATTGCTGAACAATTGGTATTTCATTTTCTTTTAGTTCGTAGTAAATTCCGACAAGTTCCTGCTTTACATTTTCTGAATTATTTAACAACTTTAATTCTACTTGTAGTTCTTCTAGTTCATTTGCTGTAAAATTTGCTTCATTAAGCTCATCAAACAAAAACTGATTATAATCCAATGCTGCATTGGCTGCTGCTTGTTCAGCCTGCAAAGCAACTAATTCTTTTTTAGTTGTTTTGTAATGGTAAAAAATCTGTTGGTATTGTATCAGTAACTCTATATTCCCGGCTAATGCATCCAAAACTTCTTGTTGAAAATCAGATGAGCTTAGTTCTTGCGTATCAAACTGCTGGTGCAAATCAACCAATAAAATACTGAGAGATTTAAGTTGATTCAAATTTACCAGCGTATCATTAATAAATGCCCTTGATTTGCCATTAGATCCAATTTCGCGCCTTATCATCAACATAATTTCCTCATCCAAATCATTTGCTTTCAAAAAATTCTGTACCGCTTTATTATTGATAGCTTTAAACGATCCTTCAATAACTGTTTTGTTTTCATTTAACTGCAGCACACTACTATCGACTCTATCGCCTAATATTAGGCTTAATGCACCCATTAAAATACTTTTTCCTGCTCCAGTTTCACCAGTTATTATATTCAGTTTATCCGAAAAGTCTATTTCTAGTTCGTTAATAATAGCGTAGTTCTTTATATTTAATTTTTGAAGCATAAGTTCTTATAAAAGAATAGCAAATTAGTAAATTAGCTACAGCTTTATGAAATAACTTGTACAAATAAAAAGAGTCCACAAATTGTGAACTCTTCTGTTATATTGTATTACTTACAAAGCTAGATGGATTATATGGTTTATATTTATTAAAGGTTATTTACGCAAATAATTTAAGCCTCTATTAGAAATCATCATCTCGTGTCTTTTTGCCAAAACTTACTTCACCACCACAGTATTATTCAAATCTGCATCTACTAAAATACGTCCGCAGTTTTCGCAAACCATAATCTTCTTACGTAATTTAATTTCGCTTTGCTTTTGTGGAGGAATTGCGTGAAAACAACCGCCGCAACTATCTCTTTCTACGGCAACCACAGCCAATCCATTGCGATAATTTTTACGAATACGATCATAGCTCGTCAGTAAACGATCATCTGCGTGCTTCCTAGCATTTTCAGCTTCTTTATTATAATGTTTTTCTTCTTTTTCTGTTTCGCTGATAATTTTTTCAAGCTCTCCTTTTTTACCAACCAAATGCCCTTCTTTATTAGCTACTGCTTTTTTTGCAGCTTCTAGTTGTCTTGCTTTATCAGCAATTTCTTCGGTAGCATCTTTTATATGTTTTTCGCAAAGTTTTACTTCTAAAGTCTGCATTTCTATCTCTTTGTTAATAGCTTCAAACTCTCGATTATTTTTTACATTATCGCTGTCTTTTTCATATTTTTTTACTAGAGCATCAGCTTCTTTAATACCTTCTTTCTTTTGGGCAATAAATTCTTGAATACCATTTATTTCTTCTTCTACACGGGTTTGCCTTGCATGCAATCCTTCAATTTCATCTTCCAAATCTTTTACCTCCATGGGTAATTCACCTTTTAGAATTTGAATTTCATCTAGCTTACAATCTACTTTTTGCAAAAGTACCAATGCGCTTAATTTTTCTTCAATCGAAAATTCTTTAACTGCAGCCATATTATTTTTGAAGTTTGATATTTTAAATTACAGGAAGTAATGAACCGGATTGGTTTTTACACCTGTTTTAAGGACGGCAAAGGTAGGGAATTTTTGTCTCAAAATATCAAATAACAAATCGATTGTAAACTGTTCGCTCTCAAAATGGCCAATATCGGCCAAAACTAACTTGCTATTGGCATCAAAAAACTCATGATACTTTACGTCCCCAGTAATGTAAAAATCAACACCAGTAGCTATTGCGGCATTAATTAAGAAGCTCCCAGCCCCTCCACATAGGGCTACTTTTTTTATCATTTTATCTAATAAAGGGGTATGACGTATTACAGAAAGATTGAATCTTTCTTTTAACAGCTCTAAAAATGCCTTTTCGCTTACAGGCTCCAACAATTCGCCAACTAACCCTGATCCTACCTGCTGATTTACATTGTTGAGTGTAATAATATCGTATGCCACTTCTTCGTAGGGATGGGCGTCCATCATCGCTTTTAAAATATTTTGCTCCTGCCAAGCTGGAAAAATTATTTCCATTTTAACTTCTGCTTCGGTATGCCGATCGCCAAGTTTACCCAAAAATGGCATGCTTCCTTCCCCAGGCTTAAAAGTGCTTAACCCCACCATATTAAAACTACACTCACTATAATTACTGATATGTCCCCCACCTGCTTCAAAAATAGCCGATCGCAGTTTTTCTGCCTGCGCAACTGGCACAAAAGTGAATAATTTTTTTAGGATTTCATTTTTAGGCTGAAGAATTTTTAAATTGAGTAATTGTAATTTATTAGCTATAGACCCATTAACACCCTGTATCACATTATCTAGATTAGTATGAATAGCATAAATGGCAATATCATTTTTAATAGCAGTAATCACCGTTTTTTCTACATAGTTTTTACCCGTAATTTTTTGTAGCCCGCCAAAAACAATAGGATGATGTGCTACAATAAGGTTGCAGTTTTTTTCAATTGCCTCTAATACTACTTCTTCAGTTGCATCTAATGTGGTAATAATACCAGTGCATTGCCAGCTATTATTACCTATAATTAAACCGGCATTGTCATAGCCCTCCTGCAACGATAGCGGTGCAACCAACTCTAAAAAAGAGGTAATTTCTTGTATCTTCATTTTTCTAAATTATAATATGAATTCGAACAAACTCTATAACCTTTACAAAACAAAGATGCAAAAAATTGCTGATTCTAAATACGCTTCAGCCGTTTTGCAGTGAAACCAAGAAACTTACTTGCCTCCAAAAGGTAATAATATTAAGGACCGACAGCTGGCTACATTAAATTAAATAGCACACCAATTATTTACCGAAAATAGAACAGGAAATTTACTGAATGACCTTATTTCTGCAGATAATTTAACAACTAAATAATGAAGCTATTTGTCTACTTTTGGACTGTACTAAAAAGGGGGAGCTTACATATTCATAAGAATGACCATTGTTTTACCAGATAAACCTAAATAAGTGAAAAAATATATTTACATCTGTGTGTCATTTTTTTTTGCATCAATACTAACTGTTTTTATTTTTAATAGTTGTACTAAAACAGTGGCAGAAATTTTACAAATAACTTATGCGCAACAACAGTTTGAAAATAATATTTTAAATAAAAATTTTCGGGTACACATGGCTATAGATAACGGAAATGACCTTACTGCACAATACAATGGCTACACTTTTGTATTGTTTAAATCTACTTATTATAATGGGCCGATGACAGGTGTAAAAAATGCCGTTACACACAACGGCACCTGGAGCAGTAATGAAGATTACAGTAAATTAATTATTACATTCGCTACCTCGCCAGCAGAGTTTATTTTTTTAAATAGAGAGTGGAAATTCACTAAAAAATCTTTGCCTATTATGGAGCTAGCACCTTGGGGCACATTAGTGCCTAAAGTACTTCATATGGAACAATTTTAATAAAAAAAGTGAGCCCTAAATTATCCTTTTAGCTTATTTATTAGATCAATATATTGTTGCATACTTTCTGCAGCAGTCATCCCTGCTGAAGTAGTCCAAGCGTCATATTTTGCTTTGTTTACAAAATCAAATGGATTAGTTGGTGCCTCACCTTGCACATCACCCTCAGTTGATTGCTTATATAAAGAATAAAGTTGTAAAAGAATTTCATTACTTGGTTTTTCGCTAAGCAATTTACTGTGGGCAATTGCTTCTTCAAATTGAGCTTTAATATCCATAAAGTTTTTTGCAAAGTTATTTAATAGGTTAATGATTTGTCGCTTTCGGTTAATAGACGAATGATTACATTTGGCAAAGCGAATTCTGCTGGCTTACCTTTGATATCTGCATCCATTACACCACGAGCTTTACTGGAATTTGCAGATAAAAAAGTAGTAGTAAATAATGCAATAGCTAGTAAGATTTTTTTCATATTTTATATTCTTAGTTGACACTAAATTTACACTACGATTATGATATAACTTTGTAACAAATGATACACATAATAAATAATTAATCTAGATTCTCTGCGTGAAAAAAGCGCCACTCCAAATTAGGGTACCATTATCGGGTAAACTTGTTCAGATTGACCAGAATTCTTACTGGGTGGAGAATACCGGAGTCGAACCGGTGACCTCTTGCATGCCATGCAAGCGCTCTAGCCAACTGAGCTAACCCCCCCAAAATGATTACAAATATACCTGCATCAGAAATTGATTCAAAAATAATTTTAATTATTTTTATTAGCAGAAAATTCCGACACATTATTACCCACTTGATTAACTTTATTATCGTCTAATATCATTTTTTTTAAAGCTTCTAGGTTTTGTCGTGCTAAAACAAAATTACTATCTAATGCAAATGCTTTTTGAATTAAACAAATTTATACATAGCCATCGTGATTAATCGCCCCAAATTTCTTCTTTACCTTCAAGCCACGAACTTACCAATCCGGTAGTAACAGACTTTGGCCTTTCTAAAGGGAAGCCTAAAGCTCTATCCCAGCAAAGACTTGCCAAAACACCCAAGGATCTTGAAACGCCAAATAACACAGTATAAAATTCATATTCTAGCATACCATAATGTACCAATAATGCACCGCTATGCGCATCCACGTTTGGCCATGGATTTTTTATTTTTGCTATTGACCCTAAAACAGGAGGTACGGCTTCATATATATTCCAAACGGTTTGCACCAATGGATCATTAGGCATATGTTTTTTCCCAAATTCCATTTGCGCTGTAAACCTTGGATCGGTTTCACGCAATACCGCATGACCATATCCAGGCACCACTTTTCCTTCGCTCAAAGTTTTTTTAACATACTCTTCAATCTGTTCTTTAGTTGGAATATCTGTTCCAATGGTTTCCCTCATTTCGTATATCCATTTTATTACTTCCTGGTTTGCGAGGCCGTGTAATGGACCAGCAAGGCCATTCATTCCGGCTGCAAAACTCAAGTAAGGATCGCTTAATGCAGAGCCAACTAAGTGTGTGGTATGTGCAGAAACATTACCGCCTTCATGATCAGCATGTATAGTCATATATAAACGCATCAATTCATGAAAGCCCTCTTCTTCATAGCCCATCATGTGTGCAAAATTACCAGACCAATCCAATAAACCATTGGGTTGTATATGCTCCCCATTTTTATATTTACGACGGTAGATATATGCTGCAATCCTTGGCAGTCGAGCAATAAGATCCATAGTGTCATCAAATACGGCATCCCAATAATCTTTTTTACTCATCCCTTTTGCATAACGTTTAGCAAAATGACTTTCGGTTTGCAAACTCATAATAGCAACAACAAACTGCGTCATGGGATGTGTACTAACTGGCAATGCTTCAATAGTTGCAAACACATGATTAGGCACATGACTTCGCCTTTGCCAAACACTACTGATATGGTTAGCATCTTCTTCTGATGGTAGCGAACCAACTAACATTAAATAAAATAACCCTTCGGGTAGTGGCTCTGTTCCGCCGGGAGCCTTAGGTAATTTTTCTCTTAGTTCTGGTATGGAATAACCACGAAATCTAATTCCATCTTGTGCATCAAGTAAAGATGTTTCCGATACTAATGCGGTAATTCCACGCATGCCTTGATATATTTGACTTAAAGTTACTTCGCCAATTACTTTTTCGCCATGTTCTTTAAGAATACCTTTTATATCAGCAGCAACTACATCTGCTTTCTCTTTAAACCTGTCTTTAATAATACCCATAAAATATTGATTATAAATTAATGAACTTTTTGAATGCAGCTATGGCAGTTTTGTATTATTACAATACTAACTTTATAACGGTTTAAAATTACGATGACAAGGCTTTTAAAACAAAAGTTTTAGTGGAAATTTTAGATAATATTATAAACTTCATCTTTTTTATTTTGGCGCTTTTTTAAATAAATAAAATGCAAGCATCCCAAATAATACATTGGGTGTCCAGGCTGCAATAAAAGGAGTAAAATTTCCTTTGGTAGCAAATACTAAGGAAAACCGACTAAACAAAATATAAAGCACACTAATCATTACCCCAATGGCAAGGTGCAGTCCGCTACCACCTCTTATTTTTCGGGAAGCTAAAACAGCGCCTATTATAGTTAGTATTAATACCGAAACCGGAATCGCATCTCTATTATATCTTTCAACCAGTAGTGTATTTAAGGATTCAGAACCCCGTAATCTTTCTAATTGTATTAATTCATTTAGCTCGGGAGTAGGTAATTGGTCTTTTAAATAGGTATCTTTTCGGAGGTCGCGGGGCTTAAAATTATAACGTATTAATAATTCAGTTGATCTTGTAATTCGTTCCGAAAGCGTATCAAATTGACGCTGCTCTACATTAAATAATTTCCATTTACTTGCCGTGCTATCCCAGTTGAACTGGTCGCATCGTAAATTATAAACAAGTTTATTTTTTAAAAACCGCTGTACAAAAAATCCATTACCTGATTTTGTAATGGTATCATATCCTTTTATTCCAACATAAGTATTGGAATCCATTTTAAAATAAAGCTTTTGTTTATAACTATAGGTATTACTTTCAATACCTGTGGACCCATCTATATACTTAGTTTCAAAATTACCCCACTTAAGATTAGCTTTTGGCACTACATATTGATACCCTAACCATAAGATTATAGACAATAGAATACCGCCAACTGCATAGGGCAATAAAAATCTACGATAGCTTACTCCGCTGCTTAGGATGGCAATTATTTCGGATCTTTCAGCCATTTTACTAGTAAAAAAAATAACAGAAATAAAAACAAAAAGCGGAAAAAGCATGGCATCAATGCGTGGGATAAACCCAAAATAATAATCAGTAATAATTTGAAGTGCCGGCAATTTCGATTTTACAAAATTGTCAGTTTTTTCGCTAACATCTACTACCACTACTATAGCTGTAAACAAAATTAAGCAATAGAAAAACGTGGTCAAGTATTTTGAAAGTATGTAGCGATCTAATTTTTTCATAAACTTAAGTACAAGCAAAAGTAATTGAAATGGAGCTGACAAAGCAATACAGAAGCGAAGATTTTGTGAAGATTGAAAGAAGATATAGGGGGTAAGACAGCTCTTTCGCTTTCAGACTCCAAACTAAACCCCTTAACCTTTTAAACTACTGATGGCTTTAGCCGCAATCCACCCTGTTGTCCATGCATTTTGAAAATTATATCCGCCGGTTATACCATCTACATTAATAATTTCTCCTGCAAAAAATAAACCCGAATGTTTTTTGCTTTGCATAGTATTAAAGTCTATTTCAGAAACTTGTATTCCTCCAGATGTAACAAACTCTTCTTTAAATGTAGTTTTACCATTTACTGAATACTCATTTGCACACAAAGATTTTATAAGTTTGTTTTGTTCTTTTGCTGGCAAATCTGCCCAACGTAAGTCTTCATTAATACCTGATTGATTTAAAAGATATTCCCACAATCGATTGGGTAATAAAAACGGATTTCTATTAACTATCTTTTGAGACGCTAATTCAAATCTAAACTTTTGTAATTTTTCGCGCAAACTATTTTCATTAAACTCAGGAATCCAGTTTAGTGATATAGAAAAATGATAATTATTTGTAACCAATTCTCTTGCACCCCATGCCGAAAGTTTTAATACAGCTGGACCGCTCATTCCCCAATGGGTAATTAATAATGGGCCGTCTTCAATTAATTTGGATCCAACTATTTTTATCCTTACGTTTTCCACGCTTACCCCCATTAATGCAGTTACAGAATTCCCAGGCATATTAAAAGTAAATAGTGATGGCACAGGTTCTTCGATGCTATGTTTTAATTTTTTTACCCAATTATACTGCACAATTTTGGGATATCCCCCACTTGCTAAGCAAACATAATCTGCCTCTAAAATTGTGTTGTCAGAAAATTGAAGTTCAAATTTTTTATCTCCCATTGATTCCTCACTAACCACTGTTAATTGCTTTACATCTTTATTCATCTTGATGGCAACAAAATATTTATTTGCATCATTCATCAGGCAGTCAATAATAGTTTGCGAGCTGTTGGTTATTGGAAACATTCTGCCGTCAGATTCGGTTTTTAATAGCACCCCTCTTTCTTTAAACCAATTAATAGTATCTGTTGTAAAAAAGTGACAAAATGCTTTTTTTAAAAAAGAAGCACCGCGTGGATATTTTTTTATCATATCGGAAATACTAAAACAGGCATGAGTTACGTTGCATCTACCGCCACCGCTTATCTTCACTTTGCTTAAAAGTTTATTTGATTTTTCAAGTATAATTACCTCTAAAAATGGATTTAATCTAGCTGCATTAACGGCACAAAAAAATCCAGCAGCGCCGCCACCAATTACTACCAATTTTTTTTTTACTAAATTATCCATTTCGTATTATCAAATGTAAATAATAAAAACAAACTAATTAATAGTTTCTATTTTTTCATAAAATGAAAAGATAAATTGATAGAATTGGACCTGATGATTATTGTATTTAATAATCGGAGCAAAGTTCTGTATTTAATTTTTCAGCAGCTTCAATAGCGGTAAATGAGGATAAAATATCTGCCTTATCTTTTTGAATACAAATATCATGTTCGTAATGTGCGGATGGTTTTCCGTCAGCGGTACGTATTGTCCATCCATCCTTATCATGAAAAACATCTTTGGTACCTAAATTTATCATTGGCTCAATAGCGATTACCAAACCTTCGCGCAGTTTTGCGCCAGTTCCTCTTTTTCCAAAATTAGGCACTTGAGGATCTTCGTGTAAACTACGCCCAAGGCCATGACCCACCAAGTCTCTCACTACTCCGTAACCATGTTGCTTTTCGGTATAATCCTGAATGGCATAAGCAATGTCGCCAACCCTATTTCCTAATAATGCCTTTTCAATTCCTTTATATAAAGAATCTTTTGTAACCCGCATTAGTTGTTTAATCTCCTGAGTTATTTCGCCAACACCAAAAGTATAAGCACTATCTCCATGAAATCCATTTTTAAAAACACCTACGTCTACAGAAACAACATCTCCACTTATCAATTCATTATTTGTAGGAAATCCGTGAACCACCGCGTCATTAACAGAGATGCAACAGGCAAATGGAAATCCATGATAGCCTTTAAATGAAGCCGATGCTTTATTATCCTTTATAAATTCTTCTGCAATTTTATCTAGTTGTAAAGTAGTTACACCGGACTTTATTGATGCAGCCAACAAAGCAAGTGCGTCGCTAACTAACAAACTGCTTTCTCGCACTAGTTCAATTTCAGCCTTACTTTTATAATGAATCATACTTTTTTATTTTGTTCAAAACAAACCCCGACTTATTCAGTCGGGGCTTAATAATTTATTTTTTAAGTCCCCGTTAGGGGTTATATTAATTATATTCCAGAAGAAACTGACTGCTGTGCTTGTCTTCCCTGAATTCTTCCACTGCTCATTAATCCATCGTATTGACGCATTAATAATTGAGTTTCTATTTGTTGTAAGGTATCTAAAATTACTGCAACCATAATTAATAGGGAGGTGCCGCCAAAGAAAGTGGCAAACCCCTGCGTCATGCCCAAAAGTAGTTGAATAATTCCGGGAAGAATGCCAACGAATGCTAATAAAATAGCACCTGGTAAAGTAATTCTATCCATAATAGTACCAATATAATCTGCAGTTGGTTGGCCTGGTTTAACACCTGGGATAAAACCATTGTTACGTTTTAATTCATCAGCCATTTGCTTTGGATTAAAAATTAGGGCTGTATATAAGAATGTAAATGCAATTACTGCTATAGAATACACGAGCATGTATCCAATGTTGGTATGATCAGTAAAATATTTTGTCCAACTAGCTGTACCTCCAAATAATGTAGGTAAAAAAAGTATGGCTTGTGCAAAGATGATTGGCATTACACCAGAAGCATTAACTTTTAATGGTAAAAAATTTCTTGCCCCACCAAATTGACGATTACCTACAATTTGCTTTGCATAATTTACGGGCACTTTTCTAGTACCTTGTACCAATAATATTATACCTAGTATAACTGCAATAAGGAATACTACTTCAATCAACATCATTAAAATGCCACCTGCACCTCTTGTAATTCTAGCCGACCACTCTTGTATAAAAGATTCAGGAAGGCGAGCAAGAATACCAACCATAATAATAATAGATGTTCCATTACCCAAACCTTTGTCGGTAATTTTTTCGCCCAGCCACATTACAAATAAAGTACCTGTAGTAAGAATAATTACTGTCGATGCCCAAAAATAAGCACTAAATGCAGGAATAATAGCTTCAGCATTTCCTGGACTTTTTAAATACCCAATATAAGCTGCTGCCTGAAATGCAGTTACAATAACAGTAAGATAACGTGTCCACTGATTAATTTTTTTTCTACCGCTTTCCCCTTCTTTCTGAATTTTCGCCATTTGAGGAACAAGTATGGTCATCAACTGCATAAAGATAGAAGCAGAAATATAGGGCATGATGCCTAATGCAAAAATAGAGGCTTTAGAAAAAGCCCCTCCTACAAAAGTATCCAGCAACCCTAGCATACCCGTTTTTGTGCTAGAGGTAAGAGTTGCTAATTTATTAGGATCGATACCAGGTAAAACTATAAAAGAACCTATACGGTAAATAAAAATCAATATTAAAGTAAACATGATTTTATTTCGTAGCTCCTCAATGCTCCAGATATTCTTAAGTGTTGTAATGAACTTCTTCACAGAATTTAAACGATTTAAGTGATTTGCACTAAATTATAAATAACCCCGCTATGCGTAGGTCGGACAAATATCGGAAATTTATTTTATTATCTCGATAGAACCTCCGGCTGCTTCAATGGCTGCTTTTGCTTTTTCACTGGCTGCATTTACTTTAAAAGCGAATTTGCCTTTCAACTCGCCATTACCCAAAATCTTTACACTATCAAACTGGCTTATTAAACCATTAATGTATAAGTTTTGTAAGTTAAATTCTGTAATGCCGTATTTTTCTGATAAAGTATCAATTTGCCCAAGGTTTAATACCTTAAACTCGATACGGTTATTATTTTTAAATCCACGCTTAGGAATACGACGCTGAATTGGCATCTGTCCACCTTCATGTGCTTTTTTACTTTTGTAACCAGCTCGACTTTGTCCACCTTTATTACCTTTGGTAGATGTACCACCTTTACCACTTGCCTCACCACGGCCAATTCTTTTTTCTTTTTGTGTTGCGCCTTTCGCAGGCTTTAGTGTGTGTAATTTCATTTTATTTATTGATTTTGTACTTACGGGGAATCACCCCTCGCTTGTTTTTATTAATGTAATAATTTGTTGATGGACAAATTTGTAAAAGTCATACACTTTAACTCATACGCTAATTAACCTAACTCTTCCACCTTAACTAAGTGATTTACTTTAGTAACCATTCCTAATATTTGAGGAGTAGCTTCTACTTCCACAGAAGCATTCATTTTTTTTAATCCCAAGGCTATCATTGTTCTTTTTTGTCGCTCCGAGCGATCAATTACACTTTTAACCTGTGTTACTTTTATCTTTTTCATAACTATCTTTTAATTGTTAGCAGCCATATGGCTGCTAACAACTGATTTTATCCGTTAAATACTTTTTTTAAAGAAATACCACGTGTTTTTGCAACTGCAATAGGTTCACGTAATGTAGCTAGTGCTTTAAAAGTTGCTTTTACTACGTTAGTAGGATTAGCCGAACCAAGATTTTTTGCTAATACGTCGGTAATGCCAGCTGCTTCTAAAACTGCTCTCATACTGCCTCCGGCAATTACACCGGTACCATGAGCTGCAGGTTTAATAAACACTTTTGCTGCACCTTCCTTGCTCAATTGTTCGTGAGGTATAGTGCCGTGCATAATAGGAACTTTTATCAAATTCTTTTTTGCGTCTTCAATACCCTTTGTAATAGCTTCTTGTACTTCCTTGGCTTTTCCCAAACCGTGGCCAACAACACCAGCTTCATTACCAACAACCACTAATGCAGAAAAACTAAAGGCACGTCCGCCTTTTGTTGTTTTTACTACACGGTTAATGGCAACTACCTTATCTTTTAATTCAAGGTCACCAGCTTTTACTTTATTTGTAATTAAATTTGACATTTATTTTCTTATTATAAATTTAATAAATTAAAATACCAATCCACCCTCTCTTGCACCTTCAGCAACTGCTTTTACACGACCGTGGTAGATATAACCTCCACGATCAAAAACAACTGTTGATATGCCAAGTTCTTTTGCTTTTATTGCAATAGCAGCTCCTACCAATTTACTTTTTTCAATTTTAGGTGATTTCTGCGTTTGTATATCTTTTTGTCTTGATGAGGCAGCGGCTAATGTTACCCCGTTGTTATCATCAATTAACTGCGCATAAATGTCACTGTTACTTCTAAAAACACTTAATCTTGGTTTTGCAGCAGCTCCACTTATCTTTTTACGGATGCGGTATTTAATTTTTACTCTTGCGGTACTTTTTGAATTCATGATCTTTATTTTTTCCCTCCCGATAGCAATCGGAATGCCGGGATGTTTAAACTAATTTTTATTTACCAGCAGATTTACCAGCTTTTCTTCTTAACACTTCGCCTGCAAACTTAACGCCCTTACCCTTGTATGGTTCTGGCTTACGTAAGCTTCTAATTTTTGCACAAACCTGGCCAATTAATTGTTTGTCAATGCTCTCAAAACTAATCATAGGATTTTGTCCTTTCTCTTGAGAAGTAACAACAGTTAATTCTTTTGGAACTTCAAAAATTATATTATGAGAATATCCTAAAGCCATATCTAACAGGTTGCCTTGTGCAGAAGCTTTAAAACCAACACCAACTAGTTCTAATTTCTTTGTGTATCCTTCGGTAACACCTTTTACCATGTTACCTATCAACGAACGGTATAGCCCGTGCATGGCGCGATGACGAATTTGATCAGTTGGACGAGTTACACTCGCAATGCCGTCTTTAACCTCAATCTTCATATCCCTGTCTAAGGTTTCTTTTAGCTCGCCTTTCGGTCCTTTTACAGTAACTACATTATCAGCACTAACTGTAACAGTTACTCCAGCCGGTACTTCAATTGGTTTTTTTCCTATTCTACTCATTGTCGATTTTTTATTTTATTTATTATTTTATTTGTGTTCAGCCACGACGTAGGCTTAATTATCAAATTTATTTTTATGGCTGCCCTCTCTTTTAAAGCTTGTTTAGTTGTTAGAAGTTTAGTAAATGTTACAAAGAACTTCTCCGCCTACATTCTGTGCTTTTGCCTCTTTATCCGTCATTACACCTTTTGAGGTAGAAACGATAGCAACACCCAGTCCATTTTTTACACGCTTAAATTCATCTGGCTTTGCGTAAGTACGCAATCCCGGACGGCTAACTCTTTCTAAACTTTGTATCACAGGTAGTTTAGTTAAGTTGTCGTATTTCAAGGCAATTTTTATTAACCCTTGTTTGTTATCATCTTCAAATTTATATTTTAAGATGTATCCTTTGTCGTACAAGATTTCGGTAATACGCTTTTTCAAATTGCTTGCAGGTATTTCTACAATACGATGGTTAGCCATCTGTGCGTTACGAATTCTAGTTAAATAATCTGCGATTGGATCAGTAACCATTGTTATTTCAGTTAATTGATTAAATAATTTTTTTTCAATACGATATCCTTTTTCCGAATTATAAATTCTGGACTTTGGATCATTTTTTTTTACCAGCTTGCTTTTGTTATGCCTGGTATTTTTCCCTGCAATGCCATATCACGAAACATATTTCTGGATAACCCAAAATGTCTCATATATCCTCTTGGGCGGCCTGTTAGCTGACAACGGTTTTTTAAACGTACTGGAGATGCGTTCTTTGGTAATAAATCCAAAGCTGCATAATCTCCAGCTGCTTTTAAAGCTGCTCTTTTTTCTGCATACTTCGCAACCATTACTTCACGCTTTCTCTGCCTGGCTTCAATTGATTTTTTTGCCATAATATTTTATAATTATTTCTTTATGTTTTTAAAAGGCATTCCCAATTCTTTAAGCAATTCAAATGCTTCTTCATTAGTACTGGCTGTTGTTACAAAAGTGATATCTAAACCGGTAATTTTATTTACTTTATCAATATCAATTTCCGGAAAAATGATTTGCTCTGTAACACCTAATGTGTAATTTCCACGGCCATCAAACGACTTATCGTTAATCCCTTTAAAATCACGTACACGAGGTAAAGACACAGAAACTAATCTATCTAAAAATTCGTACATTTTAACTCCACGTAGGGTGACTCTTGCACCAATGGGCATATCCTTACGCAATTTAAAATTTGAAATATCTTTTTTCGACATGGTTGCTACAGCTTTTTGACCAGTTATATTTGATAACTCATCAATAGCAATATCAATCAGTTTCTTATCTGTTACAGCACCATTTACACCACGATTTAAGCAAATCTTGGTTAATTTAGGGGCTTGCATTACAGTTTTATAACTGAATGTTTTCATTAAAGCAGGTACAACCTCTTGTTTGTATTTATCTGCTAGCCTTGGCGTGTTAATTTTTGTGCTCATTATTTGATTACCTCCCCTGATTTTTTAGCGATTCTTACTAGTTTACCGTTTTCTCTGGTTCTTTTAATTTTAGTTGGTCCACCTACTTTAGCATCCCAAAGCATTACATTACTGATAGCAATTGGGGCTTCAATTTTAACAATACCACCTTTGGTATTTTGAGATGTTGGCTTGGTATGTTTGGTTACAATATTTACACCTTCTACCAATACCCGGTTTTTTTCTGAAATTATTTCCAACACTTTACGTGGCTTTTTTAAATCCTTATCTTCACCAGTAATTACTACTACCGTGTCGCCTTTTTTAATGTTAAACTTTGGTTTAAATCTTATACTCATTTTGTTTTATTTTTTAATCTGCAAATTTGCAAATTCACACATTTATTCTTAACAATTTTTATAATACTTCTGGAGCTAATGAAATGATCTTCATGTATCCTTTATCTCTTAACTCACGAGCCACGGGCCCAAAAATACGTGTGCCTCTTGGTTCGTCAGATGCATTTAATAATACAACTGCATTGTCATCAAAACGAATGTAAGAACCATCTTTACGACGTAATTTATTTTTTGTTCTTACAATAACTGCTTTACTAACAGTCCCTTTTTTAACACCACCTGCAGGCATCGCATCTTTTACAGTAACAACTATTTTATCCCCTATTCTTGCATAGTCTTGTCCACTATTACCCAGTACACGTATACATAGTACTTCTTTTGCACCACTATTGTCTGCTACATTTAGTCTGCTCTCTTGTTGTATCATTTTATTTCTATTTTAGATTTTAGGTGTTAGATTTACTTTAACCCAAAACAATATTTAATTCCCTTAACAGATATTGCGCTTTTAATAAAATCAAAAACTGTATTTTGAAATATTTTATTTCACTTTTTCAATTACTTCTACTAATCTCCAACGCTTTGTTTTACTCAAAGGGCGTGACTCCATAATTTTTACGGTATCGCCAATGCTACACTCATTTTTTTCATCATGAGCATGAAACTTGGTAGATTTTTTTACGAACTTACCATAAAGCGGATGCTTTACTTTACGTTCTACACTAATGGTAATGGTCTTATCCATTTTATTGCTGGATACCACACCTAACTTCGTTTTTCTTAAATTTCTTTCCACTTTAGTTACTTTTTTATGGATTAATTAAACCCCTGCTTGTACTTTTTTTAATGCCGTTTTTAACCTGGCTATATCTCTTCTTAATGAGCGAATGCTTTGCGGATTCTCCAATGGAGAAATAGCATGAGCAAATGAAAGCTTCTTCATACGTAATTCATCTTCAGTAATCTTAGCTTTCAGATCAGACTCATTTAATTCTTTCAGGCTATTTAAAAAATCAACTTTCTTTAACATTGTTATTCTATTTGATAATTTCTGTAATCAATTTATCCTTTGTAATCGTGACGAATCACAAATTTTGTTTGTATTGGTAGTTTTTGTGCTGCTAAAGCAAATGCTTCTTTAGCCACTTGTTGCGATACACCGTCGCACTCAAACAAAATTCTTCCTGGCTGTACAATAGCTGCCCAACCTTCTGGATTACCTTTACCCTTACCCATCCTTACTTCGGCGGGCTTTGCAGTAACCGGTTTATCAGGAAAAATTCTAATCCACACATTTCCTTCACGTTTCATATGGCGTGTTAATGCCTGACGAGCACTCTCAATTTGACGGCTGCTCATCCAAACACTATCCATAGCTTTTAATCCAAAAGTTCCAAAAGCAAGGGTAGCACCACGTTTGGTATCTCCCTTCATTCTTCCTTTTTGTGATTTCCTGTGTTTACTTCTTTTTGGTGATAACATCTTAGTATAATTTGCTAATTCGATAATGTGCTAATGTGCTAATTTTCACACCAAACACCATTCTATTATTGTTATTCATTTTTTGCTGAAGCAATTAAAAACATGTGTATTTTGCAACCAGCGAAATTATTTTTATCTTCTTCCACCACCGCCACGATTTCCACCGCCACCGCCTCTTCTATCTCCACCACCACCGCGTCTGTCGTCTCTTCTTTCAAATCCTCCTGGCCTATTTTCTCCAATTTCCTTTCCACCACCTGCAACAACATTTGGATTTAAATCACGCTTACCCAAAACCTCTCCTTTACAAATCCAAACCTTAATACCTATTTTACCATAAACAGTTAGTGCAAATACATTAGCATAATCAATATCCATACGTAAAGTATGTAATGGAGTGCGCCCTTGCTTAATTTCTTCGCTACGTGCAATCTCTGCACCACCTAAACGACCACCTACTTTTACTTTTATTCCTTCGGCACCCATGCGCAGTGCAGAAGCTATAGACATTTTAATAGCTCTTTTATAGTTGATACGATTTTCCAACTGGCGGGCAATAGTATCAGCTACAATGTTAGCATCTAACTCCGGACGGCGAATTTCTAAAATGTTGATCTGCACATCATCTTTACCACACAATTTCTTTAACTCTTCTTTAATTCTATCCACTTCCCCACCACCCTTTCCAATGATAATACCTGGCTTAGATGTATGAATGGTAACAATTAACTTATTAAGCGTTCGCTCAATAACAATTTTAGAAATACCTCCCTTATTGATACGAGCATTAAGGTAATTTCTGATTTTATTATCTTCGATTAACTTTTTTGGATATTCCGTTTTGCTGGCAAACCAGTTGCTATCCCATCCACGGATGATTCCTAATCTTAAGCCTATCGGATTTGTTTTTTGACCCATGTTATTGGTTACTTCTTTTGATTAATTAATTTTTAATTCCTTTTTGATCTACTACTACAGTTACATGATTACTACGTTTGCGAACCCTGTACCCACGACCTTGTGGTGCCGGGCGCATACGCTTGATAACCCTCGCAGCATCTACCATTATTGTTTTAACTACCAGTGTACTTTCGTCGCCTGATTCATTTTTCTGTTTCCAGTTATTAATGGCAGATAATACCAATTTACGTAAAGGCACAGCCGGATGTTTAGGATTGTGTTCTAAAACGGCTAATGCCTTTTCAACCTCCATGCCACGTATCAAATCAACCAGCAAACGCATTTTGCGTGGCGATGTGGGGTAATTGTTCAATTTTGCTACTGCTTCCATTGTTTATTTTATGTTTAGAAAGTTTAGAAAAGTTTAGTGGTTTAATTTTTGGCCACGCTGCTTTTTGAACATTTCAATTACGATATTTTTTTACTTGAGTGTCCTCTAAAGTTACGGGTTGGTGCAAATTCTCCTAATTTATGACCTACCATAAATTCTGTTACATACACCGGAATAAATTTATTCCCATTATGAACTGCAAAAGTTTGTCCTACAAAATCAGGCGTAATTGTACTTCTACGACTCCAAGTTTTAATAACACCTTTTTTACTTTTCCCTTCAATCATCGCAGCAACTTTAGCATCAAGCTTAGCTTCTACGTAAGGTCCTTTTTTTAATGAACGAGCCATGTTTTCTTTTTAGTTGTTGATTTTTTTTCGCAATAACGAAAAACATTTTAACAATGATTAATGTTTATTTATTTGGTAATTTCTTACCGTTTCTTCTAGTGATAATCATTTTGTCGGAACCTTTTCCTCTTGTACGTGTAATCTGTCCTTTTGCGTATTTACCTTTACGGCTACGTGGATGACCTCCCGAAGCTCTACCTTCACCTCCACCCATTGGGTGATCTACAGGATTCATCGCTACCGCCCTTGTTCTTGGTCGAATACCTTTCCAACGGTTACGACCTGCTTTACCCATACTCTCCAAACTGTGATCGCTATTACTAACAACACCAACGGTTGCATAACACTTAATCAATACTTTTCTCAACTCGCCACTTGGCATTTTTAATATCGCGTATTTTTCTTCTTTGTTACTTAACTGAGCCGATGTACCTGCACTACGTACAAGTATTCCACCTTGCCCTGGCTGCATTTCAATATTGTGCACATTAGTACCCAATGGCATATTCTTAAACATCAATGCATTTCCTAATTCCGGTGCAACGGCATCACCACTTATTACTGTTTGTCCAACTTGTAATCCTTGAGGTGCAATTATATATCGCTTTTCTCCATCAGCATAATTCAATAGTGCTATAAAAGCAGTGCGATTAGGATCATACTCAATCGTTTTAACAATAGCAGGAATATCTTTCTTACTTCTTTTAAAATCAATAACACGGTACATGGTTTTATTTCCTCCACCCATATAGCGCATTGATCTTCTTCCTTGAGCATTACGTCCAGCTGTATTTTTCTGCTTTTCAAGCAAAGACTTTTCTGGAATATTTGTAGTAATCTCTTCATAAGCATTACCAATTCTCCACCTGGTTCCTGCTGTTGTTGGTTTGTATTTTCTAAGTGCCATTTTTAATTTCTTTTATTTGTCAAAACTTTGCGGTGCTGACCACCATTCATTAATTATTTTAGATCCCGTTGCCGTACAAATCAATGCTTTCGCCTTTGGCAATGGTTACAATCGCTTTCTTTTTAGAAGGCTTACGTCCAACTATATATCCAGCTTTTGTGTACTTTGATTTTGCTTTAGAAGGAACAACAATAGTATTTACGCTATCTACGGTTACACCATAAAAACTTTCTATCGCTTTCTTTATCTCTAACTTGTTGGCCTTTTTATCCACTACAAAAGAGTAACGATTCATTTTTTCTGTTTGCTTGTTCGCTTTTTCAGATAAAATTGGCTTTAATAATACATCAGACAGTTTCATTCGTCTTTTAATTTATTAGTTTCTTAATTAGGCTTCTACGCTTTCTTCACTAAATATTTTTGCAGCGCTTTCGGTTAAAACCAAAACATTTGCATTTAATATGTCATAAGTATTTAAATCACTTAATAAAGTACCACTAGCAGAGGGTACATTACGTAAGCTCAAATAAAGGTTATCGTTATATTCAGGTATAACAAATAATGTTTTTTTACCTGCAATATTTAGACTCTTTAAAATGCCTGTAAAAAATGATGTTTTTGGCGCATCCATACTTACATCTTCTAAAACCATTATTGCATTTTCTTTAGCTTTGTAAGCCAATGCACCCATTTTAGCTAAATCTTTAACCTTGCGGTTTAATTTAATATCGTACTTGTGTGGTTTTGGACCAAATACAGTACCACCGCCTTTATACAAAGGATTACGCAGATTACCTTTACGGGCTCCGCCAGTTCCTTTTTGTTTGTGTAATTTCTTAGACGACCCTTTTACTTCGGCACGAGTTTTAACCTTGTGCGATCCCTGACGTTGTGCTCCCTGATATTGCTTTACAGCCAGGTAAATAACGTGGTCATTAGGTTCAATACCGAATATCTCTTCCGGTAACTCAACCGTTCTGCCGGTCTTCTTTCCTTCAATATTTAATACATCTACTTGCATTGTGCTTTTTTTATTGGCCAACGGCCGTTTGTTTATTTTTGAATTAAAACAATTGAACCGTTATGGCCCGGAACCGAACCACTAACTAATATGTAATTCTTTTCTGCGAAAATTTTAACCACTTTTAATCCCTTCATAGTTACTCTATCCTGCCCCATACGACCACCCATACGCATACCTTTAAATACACGACTAGCATCGGATGAATTACCGATAGAACCCGGAGCTCTTGACCTATCATGCTGTCCATGAGACTGGCCACCAACACCTTTAAAACCATGGCGCTTTACAACACCCTGAAAACCTTTACCCTTGGTTGTACCAACTACCTCCACATCATCACCTTCGACAAATATGTCTACAGTGATGGTTTCACCAACATGCTTGTCTATTTCGCTATCGCGGATTTCCTGAACGAATTTTTTAGGAGAAGTTTGAGCTTTGGAAAAGTGATTGATTTCCGATTTTACGGAATGCTTTTCTTTTTTATCACCAAATGCTATCTGGAGAGCATTGTATCCGTCTGTATCAACGGTTTTCTTTTGTGTAACCACGCATGGACCAGCTTCAATAATAGTAACAGCAGTTTGCTTGCCACTTGCATCGAAGATACTCGTCATGCCGATTTTTTTACCAATAATACTTTTCATTGTATCTTGTTTATATTCAGCGCTCCTTTTTAAATAAGGAGATGAATGTTCAATATTTTTTTGTTTTAAGAACTTACCTATTGCTTTCCCCCTAATTTCTCAATTACTATTGAGAGGGGAAGTTCATTAGGCTTTGATCTCAACATCAACACCACTAGGTAAGTCTAACTTACTTAAAGCATCTACCGTACGGCTGCTGCTAGTGTAAATGTCTAATAAACGCTTATGCGTACAAAGCTGAAACTGCTCACGGGCTTTTTTATTTACGTGAGGCGAACGCAACACGGTAAATATTTTTTTGTGCGTAGGTAAGGGAATTGGCCCTGTTACTACTGCTCCCGTACTGCGTACAGTTTTTACAATCTTTTCTGCTGATTTATCAACCAAGTTATGGTCGTAAGACTGCAATTTTATTCTGATTCTCTGTGACATATAAAAAGAACTTTTAAAATCCGTTTTTTAATTTGGAGTGCAAAGGTAGGGGTTGATAATTAAATAGCAAAAGAAAGCTTAAAGTTTTTTTATAAATAATTTTAAAGCTTATTTTATACAGAGTTGGACGAAAATTTGCTAAAAAGCACCATTTTACTGCCTTTCTATAATACAATTACCCTCATTTTGTACATTTATTAACCATGGCAAATAGTTAAATTGATATTTTATTTATTGCAAATTAAAATTATATTTAAAAACTCAGTAACCAAACTCCGTTTTTTGTACCTAATAACATCAAGGTATTTATTTACCTTCGCTGCGTTATGACAGAAAAAATACTCATCCTCGATTTTGGATCTCAATACACACAACTTATTGCCCGTAGCGTTCGTGAAGCAAAGGTTTATTGTGAAATTATCCCTTATAATAAAGAAATAATTTACGACCCTAGCTTAAAGGGTATTATACTAGGTGGGTCGCCTTTTTCAGTTAATGAGCCAAATGCATTACAAATTGATATAAAAGCCATCAATGCCAAACTACCCATTTTGGGAATTTGTTATGGTGCACAGCTTACAGCAAAAACATATGGTGGAAAGGTAGAAAAAAGCGATAAAAGAGAATATGGCCGAGCTATTTTTATGATAAAAAAATCAGATGACCTTTTACAAAATATTTCAACTACATCGCAGGTTTGGATGAGCCACAGCGATACTATTAAAGAACTCCCTGCCGGTTTTGAACTATTAGGAACAACGGAAAGTATTCCCGTAGCAGCTTTTAAGCGTGCAAGCAACAAGGAGCAACCTCTTTATGGATTGCAATTTCACCCCGAAGTATACCATTCTGCTGAAGGCAAAACAATTATAAAAAACTTTTTAGTAAATATTTGTAAGTGTAGTCAAAACTGGACTGCAGCTCATTTTATTACAGATACCGTTGAAGCTCTAAAAAAACAAATAGGTAATAAAAAAGTAATTATGGGTTTAAGCGGAGGTGTGGATAGTACCGTTGCCGCTACATTAATACATAAAGCTATTGGCAAAAACCTTTATGGGATATTTGTAGATAATGGGGTCTTGCGCAAAAACGAATTTGAAGAAGTACTTGAAATTTATAGCAAACTTGGCTTGCATGTAATTGGGATAGATGCAAAAAAACATTTTTATAAAAAACTGGCAGACAAAACAGATCCAGAAGAAAAAAGAAAAGCTATTGGAGGTGGTTTTATAGAAATATTTGATGAAGAAGCAAAAAAAATTGAAGGCGTTGAACTACTAGGTCAGGGTACCATTTATCCCGATGTAATTGAATCTCTATCAGTTTATGGCCCATCTGCAACCATCAAATCTCACCACAATGTAGGCGGTTTACCAGATACAATGAAACTTGGATTAGTAGAGCCCTTGAGGTCTTTATTTAAAGATGAGGTAAGACGTGTAGGATTAGAACTAGGTATTCCACATGACATGCTTTTTAGGCACCCTTTTCCAGGCCCCGGCCTAGGTATAAGAATACTTGGAGAAGTTACCGAAGAAAAAGTGAGGTTACTCCAAAATGCAGATGCTATATATATTAATGGATTAAAAAAACATAACTTATACGCAAGCGTTTGGCAGGCCGGCACTATTCTGTTGCCCGTAAAAAGTGTTGGCGTAATGGGCGATGAAAGAACCTACGAATTTACGGTTGTATTAAGAGCCGTTACATCAGTTGATGGCATGACGGCAGACTGGGCGCATTTACCTTATGAATTTTTAGCTGATATTAGTAATGAGATTATTAATAATGTACCTGGAATAAATAGAGTGGTATATGATATTAGTAGTAAACCCCCTGCTACAATTGAATGGGAATAAGTTTATAAGATTTAAATATTATGAATAAGTTTTTTTTTGGATTTACGTTATTGTTAACAAATTTTAATTCGATAACTGTTTTTGCACAAACAGAGTCATTAAAAAAATCTTCTGTTTATAAAATAGGAATTTTTGCACCCCTGTATCTCGACTCAGTTTTTACAAAAAATACATTCAAATACACACAAAGTATTCCTCAGTTTATATCACCTGCTGTTGAATTTGTACAAGGTGCATTAATAGCACTGGATAGTTTACAAGCAGGGGAAGACTTTATTGATGCAAGCATTTACGACACCAAATCATTTACTGAAAAAATACCTACATTAATTCGTAATAAAAAACTAGATAGTCTACAACTTATTATTGGTAGCGTAAAAGATGAGGAATATCTGCAGCTAGCTAATTTTGCATTGCAAAAAAATATTCCTTTTATTTCAGTCACTTACCCAAATGTTGCTGGCATAAAAAGTAATCCATTTTTAGTAATTATAAATGCTACGCTAAAATCGCATTGCGAGGCAATCTACAGTTACTTACTGCAAAAACACGGAACTGATAAAATTTATCTCTTCCGCCAAAAAGGAACACAGGAAGATATGGTTGCTAATATTTTTAAACAAATAAATGAACATGACGGTAAAGCATTATTGTCTATTATTACTTTAAATTTGGACAGTAATTTTAATGTCGATTTTTTAAAATCAAAGTTAGATAGCACCCGAAAAAACATAATTATTGGAGCTAGCTTAGATGAAACATTTGCAAAAAATATAGTGCCGATCTGTTTTGAATTGAATAAAATTTATCCTATTAAACTTATAGGAATGCCCAACTGGGATAATTTTTCTTCCTTGTATAATAAAAAAGATTTAATAAATTTCCCCATTTATTTTACCACTTCTTTTTTTACCGAAAAAAACGACCTATTTAGCAAATCACTTATTGCCGCTTATTATAAAAAATATAAAGGAAAGCCAACCGACATGGCTTTTAAGGGATATGAATCGGTATATTTATTTACAAAACTACTGGCTAAAAATTCCGTCAACTTTATGAGCCACATCAATGATAAAGAAGTGAAAGTATTTTGTGAATATAATTTTAGACCGATAATGCCACCTAACAATTTTGCTGTACCGGACTATTTTGAAAATAAACATTTATATGTAATTAAAATATTAAATGGGTCTGTTCTAAAGGACTAGTAGTTAATCACTTAAAATAGATATAAAAAAAGGCAGACTAGAAAGTCTGCCTTACTAATTTATAAAAAAACTAAGTATAAATTAAATATTTGCGCTGAAGTGCATATAATATAATAAACAACAAGGTAAGTGCAATTACAAAATACATTGTAAAGCCTAAAAATGCAAATGCCCCAATAAATAAACCCTGTGTAAGAAATGGCAACAATTGCCCTATTGTATAAAATCTAAAACCTTGTTTCTTTAAATTGCGCATTTGTAAGACTCCATAAAAACAAAACCCTACTGCTATTAATGATAAAACAAAAATGGGTATCTTATTTTCGTAAGATTTAGTAAGCACCTTCACGATATTTTCAGGATCCCCTATCAGCACTTTTGTCCAGCCCGGCATATTCACTGAATTCATTTGTTCGGTAAGCTTATCAATACTATCATACGATTTTTTTGCATTAATAAACCCCCACACAGATGATATTAGTTGAATTGCGCATCCAATAAAACTTAAAATGGTTAGTACGTTTAAACCAGAAGATAATGGTGGTTTATTGTGCTCATTGTATAAAGTATTATTAGTATTGTCTTGATTCATAATTATTATTTTATAACAAAATAAAGCAATAATTCATCAAATACCCGCAGTTTGTAATTAAGTTAAAAATAATTACTAAAAAATATGAAATGTAAGTAGGTGCTATTTCCTCTTTTTTAAATGCAGGTAATCCAAGTAATAAACAATTTTTATGGTCAGCTCATTGCTGTGCGGATTATCTATTACTTTCCCAAAATTTTTAAAATAATGCACGTTGGTATATGGATCAAGACTTACATTACTAGCTAATGCATTTTTCCATGCAATTGTTAATCTGCTGCCGGGTAAAAAATCCCAAGTAAAAAACATATCTACATTGAAGGTATTAAAATTTAAATTTTCATTAGCAAAGAATGTGGTGTCTCGCCAGTAACCATCCGTGTTTAAATTATAAAAATTAGTATTTTCTAATATGGACCAGTAATGTCGCATGCGTAAATTCAGGTTCATTTTTGAATTGAAAGTATACTGCCCACTAAAAATAGAGGTGTTTGTTCTTTTGTCTCTTCGTGCTATTACAGGAGAGCCGTTCAAATTTGTTTTAAAAGCCCAGCCCCAGCTTCCTTTATCTTGTTCAATGTCAATAGTTGTGCTTAATTGAAATTGATTGCTAAATCTATATCGTAATGATATACTACCTGCCCAATATGAATCATTAGGAAATGGAGATTCTGCTGCACCAATCTTCCAGTTTATAAATGTTTTTTTACGGCTGTCGGTACTTCCATTAATACCTAAATAGTAATAGGATGTTCCGTTAAGAAAATATCCAGTATATACATTTTGATGAACAAAGTAATCTTTACTCGTCTTGGGGCTGCTATGTAAAGTAATAGATAAATCGTTAAAGTTTTTAAACAGAAAAAAAGCGCTTGCGGTAAAATTAAAACTTGTCCATAGGAAAGGTTTATATAGATAGACATTATTGAAACTTGCTTTGTAATTATGTATCAGAAAATGGCGGGTAGGTTGATTTATATTATAGCTAACACTACCACTGTATTCAAATGAATTATTATTTCTTAGATATCCCAAATCATTGGGGTCGTAGTTATCGCTTTCTACACTAACCGTTCCCTTATATTGAACAACGCCACTAATTTTTCCGAAAGATGCATTAGTAGTAAATCCATTTTTATTTTCCAGTTTGCCCCAAATACTGCTATACCTGCCTGTAAAAGAAAGATTATGATTATTTTTTTTATCAAATAAAGAAAGATCAAGACCACTAACATTGGAATTACGACTATTGCCTTTTCGCAACACGTTGGTGTTAGTAAAACTTACAGAAGAACGATTTTCTAAAACCTGATTTAGTACAATAATATTATAATTAGTAAGGGGCTCGGTTAAAATACTTGAATCTACTCCGTTTGAAAGGTTTTTAATTTTTGCGTACATTGACCTAGAAACAGTATTAAAAACACCAATGCCTAAATTACCTTTTGTACGACCCGAAAACTTTGTGGCATTATATAATTTAGTTATCCCGGGATTGTTAAGGATTTTATAGGACGGGTTATCTCCAAAATCAGCTAATACTTTTGAAGCCATTCCGGGGGCTCCGCCTATTCTTCTAGAATAAAATAACCCGGCTTGATTAAATAGCTCAGTTCCCTCTGTAAAAAAAGGGCGATAATCATCAAACTTTACTTGAAAGGGAGACAGATTTAAAAATACATTATCGCTTTGCACTTGTGCAAAATCAGGAATTAAAGTCATGTCTAAAGTGAAACTTTCATTAACGCCATATTTAACATCCATACCTCCGCTGCGCAAAAAGTCTGTAACATCACTTTTAACAGTAGGTGAAACCCTAAAACCACCTGAGAGATAAGGTAAAAAAGATAACCGTGCGGGTGGCGTAATATTGCTTAACCCAGACCAACTACCCCATTGATTTAATTCGCCACTAACATTGGGATTAATTGGGCTCCAAACACTGTTTTCATTTTCTTTACGTGTAAATCGTCCAAAATTTATTCCCCATTCCTGCAATTCCTTGTTCGAAAATCTAATAGCGCTTAAAGGTATTTTAATTTCAGCAACCCATCCATCAGCAATCAAAGTGGTTTTACTTTCCCAAACCGCATCCCAGCTCTGATCGTAAATAGCGCCACCGCCTACTTGCGATATTTTTAAATCGGCTTGAGCATTGGCAGGAGAAACTTTAAAAACAAAAGCATTTTGTTTGTCATTATATGTATCAAATCCAACAGTAAAAACATCAGTATTCTGACGTTCAATAATGTCGCGGGCAGTTAATTGTTTACGAATGTTTTCAGGCTTGTCATATAAGTAAGCCCCAATATAAATTGCTGTATTATCATAGGCAATCTTCACTTTTGTATTTCGAATAGAAGCTTTACCGAAAACAGGGGAGGCGGTTATAAAATCACCTACAGGCTCAATATTTTCCCAGGCAGCATCGTCTAAATTACCATCTATTTTAATTTGCTGAGTTATTTTTATAGCAGAAATATTTTTTACCTGTGCAATTGATGCAGTACAAAAAAAAGAAAGAATTAAAAAAATAATAAATAACTGTGTGGGCATTATAATTTTATACATCAAAGATATGTAAATTATTATGTACTAAGTGTAGTGATACCCTTGAAAAATAAAAGGATTATTATTTATTTTCTGCGTTGCAATTCTTTATGTATTAGATTTAACTCACGACCAGTTTGTCCAGATACGGAGCTATTTTCCTGAGCCCTACGCATTAAGTAAGGAATTACATCTTGTATAGGCCCAAATGGCAAATACTTACTTACCGAAAACCCCGATTTAGCAAGATTAAAAGTGATGTTATCGCTCATTCCAAACAACTGAGAAAAATGTACATGAGGGTGATTATGCGGTAAGCCTTTTTTATCTAATAACTGGGTAGTAAATAAATTACTATGTTCATTATGAGAAGCTATAATTACTGAAATTTTATCTAGATGACTAATACAAAATTCAACTGAAGCATTAAAATCATGATCACAACTTTCTTTATCAGTATGTATAGGAGATGCATAATTCATTTCAACTGCACGATTTCTTTCTTTTTCCATATAAGCTCCTCTTACCAATTTTATTCCAAAAATAAAATTCCTTTCCACAGCTGCAGTGTGTGCATCAATTAAAAATTGTAATCGGTCGTGTCTGTAGAGCTGGATGGTATTGTAAATAACTGGTTTTTCTTTATTAAAAACATCCATCATTAGCATAACTAAAGCGTCTACTGGATATTGTATCCAACTATCTTCGGCATCTATTAAAACGCCAATATTTTTTTTACTCCCCTCTTCACATAATTGCTGGGTACGCAACCTTACTCTATGCCATTCTTCTTTTTCATTGTCAGTTAACATGTCAAGGGCACATAAATAACGCTTCATGAGTGCTCCTGAAAACTTTCTCATCTCTTCATCCAATTTTTCGAGTAGTGAAAACCTAGCAAATCCAGTAATTTTTACACTCATAAAAGGAATATTGGGCTGGGTAGATGCATAAGTAATTACTTTTTTAAATTCATCGCGCGCATGTTCAAAATTATGTTCGCCTTCTTTTCCCTCTACACCATAATCTAAAATAACTTTCACGTTATATTTTTCCAGCCGGTTGGCAACCTTGACTGTTTCTTCTAATGTTTCGCCGCCAACAAATAAATTAAAAATTGTTTTTCTAATTAAAGTTTTTATAAAAGGAATATGCAAATTTATAGCCAGTGGCGTTATTTTTAAAGCGGCATTTACCAGCCAGGGTTTTCCCATTATACTAAAGAGAAAATTTGCTTTTTTTAATTCGGTATTAGATTTTGCGACAAATGCATATTCGGTATTTTCAAATGAAATTTGAGTTTGGTCTATCATAATTAATAATTCAAAATTCATTAAACAAAGACGAACTGCCAAATAAATCGCAACCTAAATTGGGATAAGGTGGTTATCTTTGTTTAAAAAAATGGATAAAAATGCAAGCGAATCATTAGTGATAATGACAGAATTGGTTTTACCTAATGATACCAACACTTTTGGAAATTTAATGGGCGGCAGATTAATGTACTGGATGGATATTGCAGCAGCCCTGTCTGCAATGAAGCATTGTGGTGCGCCTGTAGTTACCGCTTCGGTTGATAATATTTCTTTTGAAAGCCCAATTAAATTAGGCAATGCAGTGCATATAGAAGCTCGCTTAACTCGCGTTTTTAACACCAGCATGGAAGTGCACTTAACAGTTTGGGGCGAAGATACCCTACAACAATATAAGTATAAAAGTAATGAAGCATATTACACTTTTGTATCACTTGATCCAAATGGGAAACCCCGAAAAGTTAATGCACTGATACCCGAAACGGAAGCAGAAAAAAAATTATTTGAAGGTGCTTTAAGAAGAAGGCAGTTAAGATTAATAATTGGCGGAAAAATGAACCCAGAAGATGCAGCAGAATTAAAAGCTTTGTTTATTAAAGATTAAAAAACATATTGACCAACTATTTAGGCTTAAATGATTCCGTTTGTTCAATGGCATCCATAATTTGTTGCAATATTTGATTAGTGGTATCATCGTATTTAATCTGAAGGGGGTCTTTAAAAGTAACAGACAAGCTGGTTCCTTTTTTAATCAACTTTAGCCCTTTTTTATCAAATGCTTTACTAAACCCATTAATAACTACCGGCACAACGATTGGCTTACTGTGTTTAACAATAAATGCGGTACCCCTTCGGCCAGGCGCAAAAGGCGTAGTGGTGCCTTGCGGAAAAGTGATAACCCAATTATTTTCCAAAATCCTTGAAACTTTGCGGGTATCACTGGGATCTAAGCCCTTTCTTAGCTCTTTGGTATCATCTATCCATAGCCGTTTTATCAAAATTGATCCAGCCAAAGTAAAAACTTTGCTAAGCCAGTTTTTTTTCATCGTTGACTCCGCTGCCACAAAAAATACACGGGTATAAGGCCACAATAAGTAATAAGGAGCACCAAGTCCATGTTTTTTCCGCCAGCTAACTGCACAAAAAATGTGTAAAAAAGTGATGACTTCAGCAAAATATGTTTGATGATTACTGACAAATAAAACATTTTTTCGAGGCAAGTTTTTTAATTTCTCCATGCCATTTATCTGCAATGTATTAAAGACAGCAATACCAGGAAAAGATAAAATACCTATAATCATATACACCAACCCCTTAACGAAAGCCGATTTTTTAAACGCTGTAAGCATGTTATGAATATATTATTTTCTTGTCTTATACTGCAATTTATAAAAACTAATTATCAATACATTTTAAATAAGTATGCTGTATAAATAAAGATTGATTTTGAGAACTAATATAAAATGCTAAATTTATTAAACTACCTCACACGCATTATATTTGCAGCATGAAACTAGATACGGTTATTTTTGATATGGACGGTTTACTAATTGACTCCGAGCCTCTATGGAAAGAAGCGGCAGACCAGTTATTTTTAAATTATGGAAAGCAATTAACTGCCGCTCAATATGCCATTACCACCGGTTTACGTACTAGAGAATTTTTAGCCTATTGGTTTAGGCATTTCAATTTTCCTATGAATGAAATTCTTATTGCAGAAAAAAAAATAGTACAGCAAGTAATAGAGCTTGTAAAGCAAAAAGGCAAGCCAATGCCCGGAGTAAACCATATTATAAAATTTTTTATAGAACGTAATTTTAAAATAGGTTTGGCCACATCATCAGCCCCCGATTTAATTAATTTGGTAATTGATTTACTAGAAATTCGTTCGCATTTACAAGCAATATCTTCGGCCGATGATTTAGATTATGGAAAGCCCCACCCAGAAGTATATTTAAACTGTGCAAAAAAATTAGAGGTTTTGCCAATACAATGTATTTGTTTTGAAGACTCTTTTAATGGCATGATTGCTGCTAAATCTGCTAAGATGAAATGCGTTATTGTACCGGCTTTAGATAATTACAGAAACCCAGCTTGGGAAGCTGCAGATTTAAAAATAGATTCTTTAAGTAATTTTAATGATTCTTTACTAAAATCGCTATAAATTGCATTTATAGGACAATACTTAAGTTATTTTTACCATTATAATAGCTTTTTTGCACAGATTTTAATGCCTAAAATTAGATTATTTGAAAAATAATAATGAAAAATAGAAAGATTCTTGTTTTTTTTATAAAAAAAAGTATATTTACACTTTCTACTCAGATGACAAACTAAATTATTGTTTCTTTATTAAAAACTAAATATTAACTAACAAATAAAAACAAACACAATGAAAAAATTATTCTTATCTTCAATAATCATGTTTGGAGTTTGCAGCATTGTTTCTGCCCAAAGTGCAAGAGTATCAAAACTTCAAGAAGCAAGTGTTAAAAATTCTGCTGTAACTGCAACGCCACAAAAAGCTGCATTTACAACAGCAAGTGATGTTCAAATAAGTGTAGATCAAAAAGGCGCTGCGGAAAAAGCTGCTGCAGTAGCTTCAGATTTGCAGACAGCTACTATGAGCGTTTCAGATGCTGGTGAAGTAATTAATAACAATGCGATTGAAAAGAAAAAAGAAATGCAAAAAATAGAAGCTGCTAAAAAAGTAAAAAATAACTAATTTATAGTTCTCTTTAATTAAATTGTCATAAATAAATTGACTTTAAAAATAAAAATCCCGCTTACCTTAGGTAATCGGGATTTTTGTTTTATATTTTTTCCATTGCAAATAAAGTTGCCCCTGATATAGCATCATTTACACGAGTTACAATTTTTAGCAGTTAATTATTGGCTAAAAGGTAAAATTTTAAAGAAAAATATAGATTACAAATTCATTTTTATTTTAAAATGTACGCTCATTTATCAAGTTATATACTCAAAAGCGATAAAATTCTGCTAAATCACAACCCTTAAGGCGGTTAAGCAAAAATAGAAAGGTTTTTAAGGCTAAAATTAGTGCACTTGTGTTACCTTCGCCTCCCGTTTTAAAAACCACGGGTAATTTTATGTCTTTTATTATTAACAAACAATTAAACGCAGATGCACAGGAAGGTTCTGCCGGAGAGTCCGGAGAAACTGCTGCGAAAACAAACGTACCTGAAGAAATTATGGAATCAAATCAAACAGAATCAACTACAGAAGTTGCTGTAGAAAATGCTCCCGTTGTTGAAGTTAAAATTGCTGCACCCGTTGCAGAAGTTATTGTAACTGCACATGACGATTTTGACTGGAGTGTAGACAAGCGCAATGTAACCAGTTATACTGCTGATGAAAAAGCGAAGTATGACACCGTTTACGACAACACATTTAAGCAAATTGCAGATGGAGAAATGATCATGGCTACCATTGAATCATTAACCAAAACTGATGCGGTTGTAAACATCGGATTTAAAAGTGATGGACTAATTTCTTTAAACGAATTTAGAGACATCCTAGGTGGTATTAAAGTTGGAGACGTTATTGAAGTAATGGTAGTTGAAAAAGAAGACAGAGAAGGTAATCTTAACTTAAGTCGCAAATCGGCTCGTACTACTAGAGCATGGGAAAGAATTGTGGAAGTAAACAGAACAGGTGAAATTGTTACCGGTTTAGTTACTAGCAAAACTAAGGGTGGCTTAATCGTTGATGTATTTGGTATGGAGACTTTCTTGCCAGGTTCTCAAATTGACGTTAAACCAGTTACCGATTACGATCAGTTTGTTGGTAAAACAATGGAATTTAAAGTAGTAAAAATTAATGAGGCTATTAAGAATGCGGTTGTATCTCATAAAGCACTTATTGAAAGCGATATTGAAGCACAAAGAGCCGAGATAATGGGCAAATTAGAAAAGGGTCAAGTGCTTGAAGGAACAATCAAAAACATTACTGATTTTGGTGCATTCCTTGATCTTGGTGGCTTAGACGGGTTATTGTATATCACCGATATTTCATGGGGACGTATCAACCATCCTACAGAAGTACTAAAAATGGATCAAAAACTTAACGTGGTGGTATTGGATTTTGATGATGATAAAAAACGTATCAGTCTTGGTTTAAAACAATTAACCCCTCACCCATGGGATACGCTTACAGAAAGCCTTAAAGAAGGTGAAATTGTAAAAGGCAAGGTTGTTAATATTGAAGATTACGGCGCATTCCTTGAAATTATGCCAGGTGTTGAAGGATTGGTTCACGTAAGTGAAATTACTTGGGCTAACACACCAATCAATGCTAAAGAATTTTTTAAATTAAATGACGAATACGAAGCTAAAGTTGTTACACTTGATAAAGAAACACGTAAGATGAGTCTTTCTATTAAGCAAATGACCAAAGATCCATGGAGTACAATTGAAACTGAATTTCCCGAAAAAAGTAAGCATAATGGCATTGTTAAAAACATAACTCCCTACGGTGTGTTTGTTGAATTAACTACGGGTATTGGCGGAATGATTCATATCAGTGATTTAAGCTGGTTAAAGCGCTTCAACAATCCTAATGAATATACTAAAGTTGGTAATGAAATAGGTGTAATCATTATGAATATTGATCAAGAAGGACGCAAACTTCAGTTAGGTCATAAACAAATTGAAGAAGATCCATGGAATTCATTAGAATCTACATTTCCTGTAGGAAGCGAGCATGAAGGTACTGTAGTGAAAAAAGATGATAAAGGAGCTATTGTGCAACTACCTTATGGTTTAGAAGGATTTGCTCCTGCTCGTCACTTAGCTAAGGAGGATGGAAAAACAATGGGTGTTGATGAGATTGCTAAATTTATGGTAATTGAATTTGATCGTAATGATAAACGTATTGTTGTAAGCCATGCCCGTTTATGGGAGCAGGTGATTGAAGAAGAAAAGAAGGCTGTTATTAAAGAAAAGAAAGCTGATTTTGAAGTAACCAAAAAAGCTGTAAAAAGCTTACAAAGTAAAGTTGAAAAATCAACTTTAGGCGATATTGGTGCATTAGCCGACTTAAAGGCAAAAATGGATAGCGACGCTGATTCAACTACAGCTGAGTAAAAACTAGCCTTTTGATAAATTCTAATAATATAAAATCCCGTTCAATATTAATATTGAACGGGATTTTTTTCAATTGTAAAAATTCTATTCTAATATCTTCACTTCTGTTCTTCTGTTATGTGCTCTTCCTGAAACAGTTTTATTATTTTCAATTGGCACATTTAATCCATAGCCCTTTGCAGTTACCCTACTAGGCTCAATGCCTTTACTAAGTAAATAATCTCTTACTGTATTAGCCCTTGCTTGCGATAATATTAAATTGCTTTTGGCTGCACCTATATTATCGGTATGTCCACCTAATTCTATTTTTTCATCTTCTTTTCTTACTAAATAAGCAACCAGTTCGTCAATAACTTTAAACGACTCTTCTTGAAGTTCGGCCTTCCCTGTTTCAAAATTACAATCTTCCAAAACAAAACTTTTAGCAGGAAGGTGTTGAATATCTATGATAAAAGGATTTTTATAATACGCATTGCCCGTTGTAGGTGGAATTGTTAATACATTTTCGTTACGAACAGAATCCTTAAAACCTAATATATATATTTCATAATTATCTCCTACCGGTAAGCGAAAAGAGAATTTCCCCAAAGAATCGGTAAGCCCCTCGTATTCTTTTCCGTTTAACCTACTTTTAAAAATGACAATCTCGTTGTTAAGTAGATTATTTTTAAAATCGGTGAGATGCACATTTACTGGAGCATCTTTAGGTATACTAGCATTTTGTACATTACCTCCCTGCGCCAATCCTATTAAAGGCATTAAAAAAATGACCAGACTATATATTAATTTTTGCTTCATTACAAACTAGTTTAAGTGGCTTTAAAGATAATTATAAAATCATAAATTTATTTTTTCAATTATTGTGCCAGCAACTAATTTATTTGTTAAAAGAGTTGTAAAAACTACAAGCGCTGTTGTAATTGAATTACCATATTCTCTTTCCAGCTATTAAAATCACCAGCCAAAATATGTTTACGAGCTTCGCCAACAAGCCACATGTAAAAAGCGAGATTGTGAACACTGGCAATTGTAAGCCCTAAAAATTCTTTCGATTTCATAAGATGTCGCAAATAAGCTTTGCTATAATAATTACTCATGGCACAATCAATACCATCATCTATTACCGAAAAATCTTTTTCCCACTTTTTATTATCAATATTAATAACGCCTTTAGTTGTAAATAACATGGCATTACGGCCATTGCGTGTAGGCATTACGCAATCAAACATATCTATGCCTAATGCAATAGCTTCTAAAATATTCCAAGGCGTGCCAACACCCATTAGGTAACGTGGTTTTTGTGCAGGTAAAATATCGCAACACAATTCTGTAAACTCATACATCATCTCCATTGGTTCTCCTACACTTAAGCCCCCTATAGCATTACCAGTGGTATTTTTTGATGCTATAAATTCTGCCGAAGCAGTCCGTAAATCTTTGTAAGTACTACCCTGAACAATCGGAAATAAATTTTGTGTATAATCATACTTATCTGGCGTATCATCAAACCTATTAATACAACGATTTAACCAACGATGGGTAAGATCCATACTATTTTTTGCATATGCATAATCACTAGGATAAGGCGGACATTCATCAAAAGCCATAACAATATCTCCACCAATTACTCTTTGTATATCCATCACCTTTTCCGGTGTAAATAAATGTTTGCTACCATCAATATGACTTTGAAATAAAGCCCCTTCCTCGGTAAGTTTACGGTTATTAGCTAACGAAAAAACCTGGTAGCCACCGCTATCTGTTAATATAGGTTTATTCCAGCCATTAAATTTATGCAACCCCCCTACGGCTTCCAATGTATCCAAGCCTGGCCGTAGATATAAGTGATAAGTATTGCCCAGTATTATTTGAGCTTTAACTTCGGTTTGTAGTTGCTGTTGAGTTACCGCTTTTACACTACCCACTGTACCTACAGGCATAAAGATGGGCGTTAATATTTCGCCATGATCGGTCGTTATTTTACCTGCCCTTCCTTTTGATGAAGCGTCTGTATGTTGTAATTCAAATTGTAATGTTGCCATTTTTTAGATTGTCTGCATAACCATGCAGATAGTTCGTTATTTTGCAATTTTGATTTTCTTTTACTTACTGCCATTCCTTATTTTTGCCGAATGAATTTTATCCAAATCGGGCAAATACTATTTTATATATTTTGCTTAGCAACCCTGATACAGCTTTTTTATTACTTATTCTTTTTTACCAAACTGGCATTTTATAAACCAAAGCGCAAATCCGTTTCTCAAACCCATCCCGTATCTGTAATTATTTGTGCCAGAGATGAGGCTGCAAATTTAGCAAAAAATCTTCCAGGAGCACTCATTCAGCAATACCGTACTTCACATGAAGTTATTTTAGTAGATGACAATTCGTTTGATGACACTAAATATTTAATGGAAGAATACCAAAAAACGTATAGACAATTACAGTTTGTTCAGTTAAAACAAGAGGCCAAACTAATTTCCGGTAAAAAATTCCCCTTAAGTATAGGTATTAAAACTGCCAAGCATGAAATTGTACTTTTAACCGATGCAGATTGTGTGCCTGCAAGCGAATTTTGGATTGATAAAATGCAAGAACCTTTTGATGAACAAACAGAGATTGTATTGGGCTTTGGGGCATACCATAAAGTAGCAGGACTATTAAATAAAATAGTGCGCTGGGAAACCTTTCATACAGCGCTACAATATTTTTCATACGCACTTGCGGGCGTTCCTTATATGGGAGTAGGCCGAAACTTAAGTTATAAAAAAACAATTTTTTTTAGACATAAAGGATTTTCGGCTCACAATAATATACCTAGTGGTGATGATGATTTATTTATTAATGTGGCTGCTACAAAATCAAATACAAAAATTAATATAGATAAAGATGCATTTACTTTAAGTGAATCACCAAAAACATGGGCGAGTTGGATAAGACAAAAAAATCGACATTACAGCACAGGAAAATATTACAAGCCGTTGCACAAATTTTTACTAGGATTATATACCTTATCTCATTTTTTGTTTTATCCTTTACTAGTTTCCTCAATCCTATTGTATAGTTGGCAATTGTCCCTGATTGTTTTTGGTGTCCGTTTTTTGCTTCAGGCAATTGTTTTGTATCCTTGCATGAAAAAATTAAATGAACAAGCAATGTACCCCTGGTTTTTATTTATAGATATTGGAATGTTTTTTTATTATTTAATATTTTTTACATCAATTTTTAAAAAGCCAGAAAGGGTATGGAAATAACCTAATACCTAGCAGCAATCCGCTGACTTACGCAGCGTTAATAGAATTGGATCTTGTAACTTATTTTTTAATTTTTATACTATGGAATTAATACAAAAATATTTTACTAACTTTTCTGAAAAGCAGATTCAACAGTTTGCTTCTTTAAAAGATTTATATATTGATTGGAATTCAAAAATAAATGTAATATCCCGTAAGGATATAGACAATTTTTATGAGCGCCATGTTTTACATTCCCTAGCCATTGCAACTAAATTTAAATTTACAAAAGGGATGCAAGTGATGGATCTAGGCTGTGGCGGTGGATTCCCAGGAATTCCGTTGGCTATTATGTTTCCTGAAACAAATTTTCATTTGATTGATAGCATTAATAAAAAACTTAAGGTGGTTAGTGAAATAGCTGCCGCAATTGGCTTAAAAAACATCACAACCGAACAAGTGCGTGCAGCGGATATTAAAAACAAAAAATTTGACGTTGTAATTTCTAGAGCCGTTGCCGCTTTAAAAGATTTATGGCATTGGACTAAGCCACTTTTGCAAAAAAATAAGACACCTTTTTCAGGCGTTCCTAATGGATTAATTTGTCTTAAAGGAGGAGATTTAACTCTAGAAATATTTGAAAGCGGCTGTAAGCCATTAGTTTGGGAAATTGAAAAAATATTTCCCCATGATTTTTTTACAGAAAAATATCTTTTATATATTCCAATTAAGTGAATAAAAAACTCGATTATTATTATAGAATAACCTAAATACCTAGTATAATTTATTTATAAAAATTTCCAGAACATAACATCTTTTTCTGGAGCAGTACCAATAGGAAAATTATATATTTATCCTGAATTAACGAAGCTATATTTTTTATAAAAATTAATTAATTTTTGTGCACCCCCTTTACCATGAAATTGAGTAAGCATATAAATTAGATTAAACGCCAATGGTTTCCATTTTTGTAATACAGAAAAAAATTTCCTCCTCCATAAATTGTAAATAATCAACTTCTTCAAAAAAGAAAAAATTTTCATCATTCATTAATTCTTTTCTGAGCTGTGTTTTGGTGTAATACTCATTTAAATAAAATTTTATGTACCGCTTCTGTAAAAGTGCCGACAAACATGTCATATAAAGTTTGCTTGGCAATAACCGATAAACTGTAATCGTAATCTATGGCAACTATACCGATATTTATTTTCATTTGTTTATTTTCTTCAAGAAAGTTTACCAATTTAGCTCCAGCCTGTTATTTTTTCTATCTATATCAGCCATTCGTTTTGATGGGTCAATTTCTACAATTTTTATATCTGTAAGCCTTTGTTTTAGTTCAATAATATAAGTTGGATGAGTCCATTTCCATTCTTCCATCACTTCGCGTTTCTGTGCAGGTATTTCATTGGGTTTATTTTCAAACATTAAATTTAAGGGTACATAAAACATCTCACAACTGCCATCTGCAAATGTCAGTTGTAAATCAATAGGCATAGGCATTTGTCCAACTCTTTTTAACCTAATTTTTGATACCCCATTTTCTTCCCATAGACTATCTATTTTATAATCTATGGTTTTAGTTGTACTTACCCAATATTCCTTATACCAATCCAATTTTATTCCGCTTACCAATTCTGCAATTCTTATAAAATCATTTGCATTGGGATGTTTAAAGCGCCATTGATCATAATAGGATAATAAAATTTTATCTCTTACATCGGCACCAACTATATAGCCAAGTTGTTCCATAAATACGGCTCCTTTTGAATACGCTGCATTGCCATAAGCAAAATTCGTATTATAATGATCACTATGTGTAGTCATCGGTTCTTCTAATCCACTTTTTGCAAGTGAAAAATAACCTGCGTAAGAGTCACTTTGATCTTCGGGTAGAATGTCAATGAGTTCTTTTAAATTTTTATTACTTGGGTTTTTTATTAATGCTTCTCTCAACCCTTGTAGGGCAGATTTTTTGTTATAAAATGCCGTTACCTTGTCTTCGGCAAAAGTAGTAAATCCTTCATCCATCCATACATACATACTTTCATTGGTACCCAGCATCATCTGGTACCAACTGTGCATCCACTCATGAAAAACAGTTCCTAAACTAGGCCCAACCAGCAAGGTAGCCATGGGATATTCCATGCCTCCATCCCCGCCCTGTATAAACGAATATTGAGGATATGGATATTTTCCAAAAGTTTTTTCTATATAAGGCAAGGCCTTTGCTGCAGCTTTAAGTACAGTAGCCCAGGCTGTGTCATTTTTGGGATTATTCTCTTTATAATTATATATAGTATGTAAAGTTGGTCCACCATTTGGCATCTTATAAACTAGGTGTTTGTAATCAGGATCGGCCGTCCAAACAAAATCATGAATATTTTTCCCTACAAAATGCCAACTACGTTTTGTTTTATTTGTAGTCTTTAATTCTGTACCTGGCACATCATAACCCCAGCCTATTTCTTGAGCATTCATTAATATCCCTGTTGCACCTAGTTTATACGATTTTTCAATATTAATGGTTACATCAAAATCGCCCCACACACCATAAAACTCTCTGGCTACATAAGGCGTAGGATGCCATCCTTCATAATCGTACTCGCATAATTTTGGGTACCATTGACTCATGCTATACCTTACTCCTGTAGAAGGATTATCTCTTCCGCTGCGACGAACTTGCAATGGTACTTGTGCTTCAAATTCCATTTCAAAAATAACTTTACTTTTTGCTGCAATGGGTTTGATTAATTTTACTTCCAGTATGGTTTCATGGTATTTAAAAGGCTGCGGTATCCCATTCATTTTTAAGGATACTATTTTTTGGTAGCCAATTTCATCAGGTTTTAGATTAACAATACGATCTTTTACTCGGCCATCCCAATCAGGCTGTTTGTTTACAAGCATCTTACCCAGCTCCCTACTACGTAAATCCATGCTGCTATTGGGTTGAAATGCATTAAAATAAAGATGATAGAATACTTTAGTTAGAATAACAGGTGAGTTATTGCTGTATTCTATTTTTTGTTTCCCGGTAAATCGGTTTGCAGTTACATCTATATCAATATTCATATTATATTTTACAGCCTGCTGCCAGCGGTCGACTTGAGCAAATAACATTGAATTGATAAATAATATTGCAAAAAATAAAATAATACTTTTCTTCATGTAATAAATTTTATAGAAGTAAATTTCGGTAAAATAACTATATAAAAAACATAAAACTTATAAATGTTTTTTCATTTTTAAAATACAGCAGAGATAAATACCACATGAATTTTTTAAGTGAGGTTATAGACCAACCTATAAATGAAAAGCCTTTTTTGTTCTTCGCGGTTGGGTATACAGCGAAGAATTACTGCGTGCCAGATAATAAACGTAAAGAATTAAATAAAGTAATCTATTGGTATTAATTTTTTCCACCTACCACAATTACAATTTCACCCTTTACTGTTTTTGCACTAAAATGATCATGTATTTCCTGTAATGTACCCCTTTCATTTTCTTCAAATTTTTTGGTAAGTTCTCGGCTAATGCAACATTGTCTGTTAGCACCAAAATATTGTATAAGCTCGTTTAAAGTTTTTACCAGTCGCATGGGACTTTCGTAAAAAACTATGGTTCGCTCTTCTTCTGCCAGTTTTTTCATCATGGTTTGTCTGCCTTTTTTTAATGGTAAAAAACCTTCAAAACAAAAATTATTGATGGGTAGACCACTATTTACGAGTGCTGGTAAAAAAGCTGATGCACCAGGCAAACATTCTACCCTAATATTATATTTTATGCATTCCCTTACCAATAAAAAAGCAGGATCGCTAATGCCTGGTGTACCGGCATCAGTTAATAAAGCCATGGTTTTACCAGCTGCTAGTTGCTCTGTTAAATGCGATAGTATTTTATGTTCGTTATGCTGATGATAAGGTGTAATAGGCTTTTTAACCTGGTAATGATTTAACAGCACAGCAGATGTGCGAGTATCTTCGGCAAGAATTAAATCTACCGATTTTAAAATTTCTATTGCCCTAAAAGTGATATCAGCAAGATTGCCTATTGGAGATGGGATGAGAAATAGTGACATAATGTGTTGATATGTATAACAAAAATTGTATAAATTTTAAAAAAGCAGAGGATTAAATCAGCTAATTGTTATTTCATATACTTCCATCACTGGATTTGCTAATAATTTTTTAGCCGCTTCTTCAGCTTTTGCTATAGCTAATTCTTTTGTGTCTGCTTCAATTTGTAAATCAATATGCTTACCAATTCGCACATCTAAAATATTTTGTAATCCTAAATTTTGTAATCCCCCCATTACTGCTTTACCTTGTGGATCTAATAAATCTTTAAGTGGCATTACCTTTATCTGAACAGTAAATATCATAATGGTTGTTATTTATAAAGCAAAGATAAAATAATGTAAACAATAAACACGATAGGTACAGCCAGCCATTGAAAAATAAATGCAGCCACAATGGCAAATGTCATTAATATTATTTTAGAGAGATTATTTTTTAATCCGTAATCTTTAAATTTTAATGTAATTAGGGGCAAGGTAGATATCATTAGCCAGCTTACAAGCATAATGACTGTATATAGTACCCACTTATTGGTTAGCCATTCAGTAACATCAATCAAATTATTTCCAAAATGTAAAATCAAAGGAAAGGAGGCTATTAACAACCCTGCTGCTGGTATGGGCACACCTTTAAATCCATCGGTATGGGAATTATCCAAATTAAATCTTGCCAAACGATAAGCCCCAGCGCAGGCTACTATAAAAGCAGGTAGCAGGCAAGCTATTGATACATCTAATCCATTTTCTTCTTTAATAAAACTAATGCGAAGTAGTTGATACAAAATTACAGATGGTGCAACACCAAAACTTACCAGATCGCTTAAAGAGTCTAATTGTTTTCCCATTTCAGATGTTGCGTTCATTAAACGAGCAACAAAACCATCTAAAAAATCTATAACAGCTGCTGCAAAAATAAAATAAGCTGCTATCGATAATTTTTCGGGCATATTATAATGCGAACTCAAATCTTCGCCAACATAAATAGAAATAGCTTCTGTTTGTAATGCAAAAACAATAGCTATGCAGCCTAAAAAAAGATTAAGAAGTGTAAATAGATTCGGTATTTGTTTGGTCATAGGTGCAGATTATTTTTTCATGTATGCTTCAATCTCCTCAACAGTAATAGGAATATTTTTCATTAAGTCTTTGTTTCCATTCCTTGTTATCCAAAAATTATTTTCAATCCGTATACCCATTTGTTCTTCTTCAATATAGATTCCCGGCTCAATGGTAAATACCATGCCTGCTTTTACAGGCGCAGTTCTTGTGCCTAAATCATGTACGTCTATTCCTAGGTGATGAGAAATGCCATGGTATAAATATTTACGATAAGCCCTGTTTTCAGAATCTTCATTTTTTATTTCTGATTTGCGTAGTAACCCAATTTTTTGAAAAATAACCGTTGCTTCATCACCTATTTTTTCTGTATAATCAACAATACTAATGCCAGGTTTTAAAATACTGGAAGCATAATGATGTAAATGCAAACAAGCATTGTATACTATTTTTTGCCTGCGACTAAACTTACCATTTACGGGTACAGTGCGCGAAAGATCTGCATTATATCCTCCATAATCGGCTCCAAAATCCATTAATATTAATTCCCCGTCTTTACACTCCCTATTGTTCTCCACATAATGTAATGTTCTGGCCCTATCGCCACTCGCTATGATAGAACCATAGGCTGGCCCAGTAGCCCTTTGTGATAAAAATGAATGATATATTTCAGCTTCAATTTCGTACTCCATTATACCAGGCTGTATAATCTGCATTACCCTTCTAAAAGTAATATCCGTTATATCAATCGCTTTTTGTAAAACTTCTACTTCTAATGCAGTTTTAATAGCTCGAAGTTCTTTCATTATTTTTGCACTACGTTTATAATGGTGCAGGGGAAAGCGATGTTGTATCATCTCTGCATAGCGGTAATCTCTAAGCGGAACTAGGTTTGCTTTACGATCATTTTCATTGGTATTTAAATAAATAGTATCGGCGTAATGAATCCATGGCTGAAGCATAACATCTAGTGTATCTAACCAGATAATAGTTTTAATTCCAGAAACTGCAGCGGCCTCATGAGCTCTAAACAGATGTCCATTCCATTTTTCTTTCATTTCCTCTGGCTTAACCAAAACCAAAACCTCTCGATATTTTGCATCCGGATTATCTGGAAATAGAATAAGCATCGACTCTTCTTGCTCAATTCCCGTTAACCAATATAAATCAGCGTTTTGCTTAAACCGATGCAACTGATCTCCGTTAGTTGGTAATTCATCATTGCTATTAAAAATAGCGATGGAATTTTTATCCATTTTTTCAACAAAACGCTTCCGGTTTTGAATGAATATATCCGAGTTAAGTGGTAGATACTTCATGTATTCTATTTAATGTGCAAGATACATTTTTAAAATGTACCTTTTTTTGGTAAAATCAATTTAGTTGAATCAAACAATGGATAACAAGAAAATACAAACTGTCTCTTTCATTCATTTTTATTTAAAAATAGTTTCATTAAATTTAAAGCAATATTTTTTAATAATATTTAAAAAAATTAGAAAATATTAGAAAATATTTAAAATATATTAATTTTACTTATTAATTTTAAATATCTGTTTACGTGTTTTTCGTTTTAAATTCACAATTACATAACTTTGCATCAACGATTGTATAAACTATAATATTTAGTTCCTATGCCAGTACAAACCACATTAAATGCTCCATTTAATGCATTAAAGAAATTAGGATTTTCATTATCTAATCATATTAATTACCAACTTAGTTCGCATCAATTAACCGAGCAATCCATTCAGCGTGGTGATGGTATTTTAAACAATACTGGCGCCCTTGTAATTAATACTGGAAAATTTACAGGCCGCAGTCCAAAAGACAAATTTACAGTTAAAGATGCCCTTACAGAAACCACGGTTAATTGGAATGATTTTAATATCCCTTTGGAAGAAAAATACTTTTTTCAGTTAAAAGAAAAAATGTTGGCCCACTTAAATGATAAAGAAGTTTGGGTCCGAGATTGTTATGCCTGTGCCGAAGAAGCTTATAGACTAAAAATTAGGGTAATTAATGAAAACCCTTGGAGCAATTTGTTTTGCTACAATATGTTTATTCGTCCAGAAGAAAAAGACCTTTTTGCAGACCCTAGTGGCGAAAATTTTGAACCAAGTTGGCATATTATACAGGTTCCAAGTTTTAAAGCCAACCCAGCAGTTGATGGTACCCGTGCAGAAAATTTTTCCGTAATTAGTTTTACACATAAAACCATTTTAATTGGTGGCACAGGTTATACTGGCGAAATGAAAAAAGGTATTTTTACCATCCTAAATTTTGTATTACCTATCCGTGCGGATGTGTTAAGTATGCATTGCAGTGCTAATATGGGAGACGATGGCGATACGGCGATATTTTTTGGATTAAGTGGAACTGGTAAAACCACACTGAGTGCCGACCCTACCCGTAAACTAATTGGTGATGATGAACATGGCTGGACCAAAGACAGTGTTTTTAATTTTGAGGGGGGGTGTTATGCAAAATGCATCGATTTAAGTGTAGAAAAAGAACCTGAGATTTACAATGCCATTAAGAACGGAGCATTAGTTGAAAATGTAACTTTTATTGAAGGAACAAATAAAATAGATTTTAATAGTAAAAAAATAACTGAAAATACAAGGGTAAGTTATCCATTGTCTTATATCAGTAATGCACTTGAACCATCAATTGGAAATATCCCAAAAAATATTTTCTTTTTAACCTGCGATGCCTATGGTGTTTTACCTCCTATCAGCAAATTAACATCGGGACAAGCTATGTATCAATTTATTAGCGGCTATACGGCAAAGGTAGCAGGTACAGAAACTGGTATTACCGAGCCTAAATCTACCTTTAGCGCCTGCTTTGGCGCACCTTTTTTACCTTTACATCCAGCACAGTATGCCGAGATGTTGGGTAAAAAAATGCAAGATCACAAGGTAAATGTATGGATGATAAATACAGGCTGGAGTGGCGGAGGTTACGGTGTTGGTCGGCGAATGAAGCTTAGTTATACAAGGGCTATGATAACTGCAGCACTGGAAGGTAAACTTGATCAAGTTTTATACGAAGCACATCCAATATTTGGCATGATGATGCCTGACGAATGCCCAAATGTCCCCTCCGAAATTTTAAACCCACGAAATACCTGGGCCGATAAAGTGGCGTATGATGCCATGGCTAAAAATTTGGCTGAGCAATTTATCAAAAATTTTGAAAAATATGCAAGTGGGGCAAATGAAAAAATTTTGGCATCTGCGCCAAAAGTCTAAAAATTACTAACTAACTAATTATAAAAAAATCTACGAAATTTTTATAAATTTTTTTATAAGTTATTTCAATCAAACTGCATCTCTGGTATTTCTCCATGCACAATTAATTTACCTGCAGTTTTAGCCATAATTTCTTCCACAGAAACACCTGGAGCTCGCTCCATTAATTTAAACCCATCTTCGGTAATATCCAATACGGCTAATTCAGTTACTACTTTTTTTATACAATGTTTACCGGTAAGTGGTAATGTACAGGCAGATAATAATTTACTTTCGCCTTTAGGATTAGTATGCATCATGGCCACTATAATATTTTTTGCGCTAGCAACTAAATCCATTGCCCCACCCATACCCTTAACCATTTTACCAGGTATTTTCCAATTGGCAATATCGCCGCTATCACTAACTTCCATGGCTCCCAGCACAGTAAGATCAACCTTCCCAGCACGTATCATTCCAAAGCTTAAAGCACTGTCAAAAATTGATGACCCCGCTAAAGTAGTAATAGTTTGTTTTCCTGCGTTAATCAAATCGGCATCTTCTTCTCCATCAATTGGAAAAGGACCCATCCCTAATAATCCATTTTCACTTTGCAACACAACGTTGATACCAGCAGGAATATAATTAGCTACCAATGTTGGTATACCGATGCCTAAGTTAACATAGTAACCATCTTTAAGTTCCATTGAAATACGTTTTGCAATTTGTTCTTTTGATAGTGCCATTGTTAATGTGATAATGTAGTAATTAGCTAATCAGTTAATTTCTTTGTTGTTCTTTGCTCAATCCTTTTCTCATAATCTTTTCCCTGAAAAATACGATGTACATAAATACCTGGTGTATGAATTTGATTGGGATCCAGTTCGCCAGCGGGCACAAGCTCCTCCACTTCAGCAATCGTAATTTTTCCTGCCATGGCCATTAAAGGATTAAAATTTCTGGCGGTATCCTTAAAAATCAAATTGCCTTCCGTATCTCCTTTCCATGCTTTTACAATGGCAAAATCTGCATCAAAGGCATATTCAAGTAAATATTCTTTGTCATTAAATATTCTTATCTCTTTTCCTTCGGCAACTTCGGTACCTACACCAGCGGGTGTAAAAATGGCTGGCATTCCATAACCGGCGGCCATGCATCTTGTAGCCAGTGTTCCCTGTGGTATTAATTCCACTTCTAATTCGCCGCTTAATAATTGTCTTTCAAACTCAGCATTTTCACCTACATACGAAGAGACCATTTTTTTTACTTGTTTTTTTTGCAACATTAAGCCTATGCCAAAATCATCAACACCTGCATTATTAGAAATGCACGTTAGGTTTTTAGAACCTTTTTTAACTAACGCTGCAATACTATTTTCTGGAATACCACATAGTCCAAATCCGCCCAACATAATAACGGCATCATCATTAATATCAGCGATAGCATCTACGGCATGATTATATACTTTATTCATATTATAAAGCCTGTGAAGGACTTATTTTAAAATTTTTATTTCGCTCTGCATGGGTAACCATACTATCAAGCATTTTTATAAATAACGGCGTATTAGATTTATAATATGCATAGCTGTTGTAAAAAACAGCCTTCGACACTTTGTGTATTGCAAATATCTGTGTTTGTAATTTTAAATTTTCTTCAACATCATTTTTTGTTGTATCCTTTTTAATATATTCAGTTGTAAATGCATCGGCCTTAATAACATCCCATAAAATAGCTTGCATTTTTTCGGATTTTAAAATACCTAAAGGCGTATGATTATTGTTTGTACAAGAAATTGTTAGCACCAATCCAAAAATAAAAATGTATTTAGTTATCATTTTAATTCATCTTTATATTTGGTAATATTAGTAATATCTAATTTTTGCAATAGTTGCGAAGCTCTTGATTTATCTTCTTTCGATGCTTTTGAAAATATTTTTATCAGCTCATTTGATTTTCCCTGAAAGAAAAACTGATTAATCATTTTATTCGGATTATCATTATTAAAATTATTCAATAAATTTAATACATTCAATAATTCCAAACGCGCTGCATTTTCATCTTCATATAATTTATCTATCCCTAAGCGATAATAATTATAATACACATCATGCATAATGGCATAGCGACTGTTCAGCATATTTTCAACAAGCCAATAACGGTTCCGTATTCCATCAAAGGCTTTCCAGCCCGAAATACCTCTGCCATCAGGAGCATTGTTTACAATATTTTGCGCTTTCTGAAAATAAACATCCCCGCCACGTGGCGAAAAAGAGGCATAGTCAAATGCCAATACCATGTTGGCATAATAAGCAATAATGGCTGTTAAATTAGAAACTAACGCATCAGTGCCGGATATCCTAGTTTCATTAAACTCTAGTTGCTGAAACTCCGCATATTTAAAAATTACATTATCATCTTTAAAATTAATAATCGGCGATAAATAGGAGGTATTAAAAACTGGACGAGCCGCTTGTATAGTTATGGATGCATTATACACATTTAGGTCGGCAGTGGGTTGCAGATTTAATAAAAAATTACATTCAATTCTTTCTCCCAACTGAAAATTATCTATAGTCCATTTACGGGTATTAATAAAAGTATTTAATGCGGTTTGCAGCGTACGAAATACATTTTGATTCACCGTAGTTCCTACCTGATTGCTTACCACTGTTATATTGGCTTTTAATTCCTGGGCTGTAGAAATTTTAAAAGCAAGAAGCAAAACAAGTAATGAATTAATTTTTCGCATAAAATGATTGAATGATCGTATTTATAATATCAATATTATCTTATTAAAACTATACATCGTAAGTAATTTATCAAAAATAGTGATTTTGTTACTGCCATCTTATGGTAATTAAAATTAGAGATGGTTTGATTAAACTTAACAAATTTGTGTTGCAAAACATAAAAAGACCCGTAACATTTAAATGATACGGGTTAAAATTATGACATCTTAACTTAATGAGATGCTAAAATATATTGAGCAATTAACTAAATAAATCTTCATCGTTTCTACGGAAATAAACTTTATCTTCCATAAATTCTTGAGTAGCCAATAAAGCTGGATTTGGCATGCGCTCATATGCTTTTGAAATTTCAATTTGCTCTTTGTTCTCATGAATTTCTTCCAAGCTGTCGGTATGGCTCGCAAACTCTTCTAGCTTATTATGTAATTCTTCTTTCAAAGTAATATTAATCTGATTTGCTCTTTTTGCAATAATGGCAATAGATTCATAAAGATTTCCTGTTTTTTCTTTAATATCAGATAATTTTTTGGGTTCTACTACACTGCTAGTATTAGCGCTTAGTTGACGTCTGAGTTTGCTCATATTTAATTGCTTTTATTTGATTTTGACTTAAATTACTAAAACTTTCTGCTTCTTTTAATAGATTACTTTCTGGATAACGATCTACAAAATCTTGATATTCTCCGATAACTTTCTCAAAACGTTCAATCTGTTTATCTAGAATACTTAACTTTGCAAATTTATAATATGCTTTTACCGTTTTTATTTTATAAGTATCTCCTTGTAACGATTCGGGATAGTTATTGGTTAAATTGGTAAAAGCAATTGCTGCCGCCCTGAACTGCCCCATATCATAATATAACTCTGCTGATCGATATTCCTTTTGTTCTAACTTGGCTCTACACTTATCAATAATTACCGATGCTTCTTCAATGTGTGCCGAACCAGGGTGTGTATTTATAAAAGTCTGCATCATACCCATTGCCCTAACCGTATTTACCTGTTCTAACTCCAGCTTAGGCGATTGATTATAAAAGCAATAAGAACGCATATAATCAACCTCCTCCGACTTTGTACTATTCGGAAAGACTTCTAAAAACCCTTTAAACAGATTTTCTGCATCTTCATACATCTGCATATAGTAAAAACAATAGGCATCTTTAAAATATAACTCTTCAAATTTTACTGATCCTTTAAATACAGGGAACAGCTCTTCGTACAATTGTTGAGCAACCTTATATTTTCCTTTACCATAATACTCATCTGCCATTTTTAATTTATACTCGTAGTCTTTACTTTTAGTAACCTTATTATATTTATTACAAGAAGATGCAAGTAGTACAAAAGCTACTAGTGTTAAAAATGTTTTGATGAATGTCATAAAGGATTGCGAAATTAATATAAATAACTCAAAAATGGCTTTAAATATACAAATACCCAAAAAACTAAAGTTAATGATTTGATAAATAAGCCATTGGAAATTTTTAATAAATAGCCCCCCGGTTATCGGAGGGCTATTTATTAAAAATTTGTAATATATATTAATCACACTTAATATCAACGGTGTTCTTATCTCCTGCACCTACTTCGCAATTAGTTGTTACTCTATCGCCGCTAATACCTTCTTTTTCGATAAGGTAAATTTTAACACTTTCTACTCTTTTTTGGCAATTAGCCTGTGATCCTTTAGAAGCTTCAGGGTATCCAAAAATAGATATTTTACAATTTGGATTTGCTTTTAATATATTAGCAACGGTGGCTAACATTGCTTTGTTTTCTGTTGATAATCCACTTGCATTTACTTTATAAATTAAAGCTGGGTAATCACAAGGACAAACAATAGAAACAACCGCTGGAGGAATTTTACAACATTCTGGATCTGGACATTTTCCTACTCCATCAGCATTTACCGGCTGACATTCAGTTGGAGTAATCAGTTGCTTATCCTTACAATCTGGCACACCATCACCATCTGTATCTTTTGTTACACCATGAGTATCAACAGGACATCCTGCAGGTGTATTTGGCTCTCTGTCTAAATGATCGCATACGCCATCTCCATCTGCATCATTACAATCGCTTTTTGGTATTTTAACATTACGGTGATTTCTCAACTCATCATAAGCATAATTCAAAGGATTAACCCACCATAGCGGCTCTACAGATTTTGCTCCTAAATTTACATTTAATCCTAGTGAAACGTAATTATATGAATCAAAATCACGTGTTAAAACGGCATCTCCATAAGCCTGCTCCGCCCAACGTTGGCCATCAAGTAAATCTGTCTTAACAATAGTGAATCTATCTTCAAGTGCTAGATTAATTCTTTTGCTCAACTTAATAGCAACCCCTGCAAGCAATGTTCCTGAAGGTTTTAAAGTATTATCACCTAAAACAGGACCACTTTTTAATTCATTCTCAGCAAGGGTTTCGTATGTTTTATCCATGCCGGCTTTTAAAGATTTTAAAATATCTTTTCTGTCTTTGTAAGCCGGACTAGCTAAAGAATTAAACAAAGTGCTGTAATTTTTTCCACTAGCATCTAAAGCATTTACCATAGTTTTAAACCATGATAAACCTATACCGCCACCACCATAAATAACGATACCTGTTTTTTGTTTATGAAAACGTATATTATTTAGGGTTACAATTCCCTGCAAGCCAATGTCCTGCATATGTACTTTGTAATTATAAAAAACCTTATCCTGTTTTAGCGATGTATTACCAGCACCATCAGTTAAAATTAATTGTCCGCTAGCAGTTCTTAATGGAGAAAAATACCTTTGCCCAGCAGCTAAATTACCACCCCAAGCTGGATTTTTACCAAAGTTGCTGGCGGCTTTCCAGTTTAAACCTTTACCTGATGCATTTAAATATTGTAATCTTAGAGAAAAAATATAGCCAAAAGCCTTACGCACATGAGCCGAAAAACCAAATGTAGGGATTACAGCAGATACATCTCCGCTTGCTGTAAATACTCCGGCAGAAACACCCACTTCCATCATATTACGGGGCTTAGCTGGAAAATTATAAGTACTGTTCCAAAATTCATTTTGTTGATTCATCCTTTTTGCAGGAATTACTGAGGAATCGTAAACACTACCAGCACCGCCTACTTGTGCACTAGTTACTGATGCTAAAAGCAAAAAACATAGGCCTAATAAAATTTTTGTCTTAGGGATTTTCATGATTATTATATTGTATATTTTTAAAATATGAGTGTGAATACGATAAATATGTACTAATTAAACTCAAAGGTAACTTATGGATTATAATAATCAAAGTTATTTTATTATTTCTTTACATTTGAATTAAACTTTTTTGAGTTTAATTGACAAGGTAACGTAAGGATTACTTTCAGTAGTTTTACACAAATAGTCTATCTGTACCAACTCATAAATAATAGTATGTAATTAAACGCATGGAATTTATCAATAAAATTATAGGAACCGAACTTAAAACTTTTGAAAAAAAGTTTGGAGAAGCTGTTAAAAGCGAAACGCCTTTGCTAGATACGATTATGAAATACATCATAAAACGTAAAGGTAAACAACTTCGCCCTATGTTTGTTTTATTAAGCGCAAAGCTTCATGGCGAAATAAATGAAAGCACTTATCGCGCAACAGCCTTAGTTGAACTTTTACATACGGCTACATTGGTACATGACGACGTTGTTGACGACTCACTTGAACGCAGAGGTTTTTTTTCGATTAATGCATTATGGAATAAAAAAATTGCAGTGCTTGTTGGTGATTATTTGTTATCCAAAGGATTATTATTAGCAACCTCAAATGATGATTTCCGGCATTTGCATATACTTTCTGATGCTGTAAAAAAAATGAGTGAAGGCGAGTTACTGCAATTACAAAAAACCAGAAAATTAAATTTAGATGAAAAAATTTATTTCGAAATAATTAAAAATAAAACAGCGTCATTACTCTCCTCAGCATGTTCTGTAGGAGCTTACAGCACTAGTAAAGACGAAGATGCTACCGAAAGAATGAAAAATTTTGGAGAAAAGGTAGGTATCGCATTTCAAATTAAAGACGACCTTTTTGATTATGGAAATGATAACATTGGTAAACCTACGGGTAATGATATAAAAGAAAAAAAACTTACCCTGCCATTAATTTACACCATAAATAAGGTAGATACATCTTCAAAAAGAAAGATCATTTATATAATAAAAAATGAAAATAAAAATCATAAAAAAGTAAAATTTGTTATAGATGCAGTTACGGAAGCAGGTGGCATTAAATATGCAACTGAGCAAATGAATAAATACAGAGATGATGCACTCGAGATTTTAAATAGTTGCCCCAAAAATGAGGCAAGAAATGCGCTAGAAGAACTTGTACGATTTACTACAGATAGGAAATATTAAGATGAATAAACGTTGGAAAATATTACAAACAGATAAACAGAAAACAGAAACTCTACAACAATCGCTTAAAATAAATTATGCGCTATGCAGCATACTAGTGCAACGAGGTTTTGATAATTTTGATAAAGCAAAACTATATTTTAGACCTCAATTAAGCAGTTTGCACAATCCCTTTCTGATGAAAGACATGCATAAAGCTGTATATCGCATTATAAATGCCTTTGAAAAGAAAGAAAAAATATTAATTTTCGGCGACTACGATGTGGATGGAACAACAGCTGTGGCTTGTATGTATAAATTTTTATGCCATATTTATGAGCCTGCCCTATTGGATTTTTATATCCCCCACCGATACAAAGAAGGTTATGGTGTAAGTAAAATCGGTATTGACTTTGCAAAAGAAAATAAATTTTCCTTAATTATTTCGTTAGACTGCGGTATTAAATCTATTGACTTAGTTGCTTACGCAAAAGAAATAGGTATTGAATTTATTATCTGCGATCACCATTTACCCGATGAGCAAATACCAGCAGCAGTTGCCATTCTTAACCCAAAACAAAAAGAATGTCAATATCCATATAAAGAACTTTGTGGCTGTGGTGTAGGATTTAAATTAATAACTGCACTAGCACAAGAGTGTAACATTGATGAAGCCCATTATCATTGTTATTTAGATTTAGTTGCTATTGCAATTGCAGCTGATATTGTGCCAATGACAGGTGAAAATAAAATACTAGCCTATTATGGATTAGAAAAAATAAACAAGTTTCCTAATACAGGTGTAAAAGCTCTTATATTTTTAAGTAGTATTTTAAAAAAACTCACCATTACTAATGTTGTATTTATTATTGCCCCAAGAGTAAACGCCGCAGGACGTATGGATGATGCAAAAAAAGCGGTTCAATTATTTATTGAAGATGATTATACAAAAGCATTGGAATTTGCCGAAATGCTACACACCGATAATGCCGAACGTAAAGTAACAGATATTAGCATTACCTCCGAAGCATTAGAAATAATTAATACAGATATTTCACTTCAAAATAAAAAAACAACGGTTTTATTTAGAGAATACTGGCATAAAGGAGTTGTAGGTATTGTAGCCAGCAGGTTGATAGAAACTTATTATCGGCCAACAATAATACTTACACAAAGTGGCGATATAGCATCAGGTAGCGCTAGAAGTGTGCCTGGTTTTAATCTACACGATGCTATTGATGCTTGTAAAGAATACCTATTGGTATATGGAGGGCATTTTGCAGCAGCAGGTCTTTCTTTATTGCCTGAAAATATTGAAGCATTTACTAATAAATTTGAAGAAGTGGTTTCTAAGACCATTCCCGAACACCTGTTAATTCCCGAAATTATTATTGACACAGAAATTTATTTTTCCGATTTAACAAAAAACTTTTACCAAATCATTGGCCAAATGGAACCTTTTGGACCCGAAAATATGAAACCGATATTTATTGCAAAAAATCTTCGAGATAACGGTAAATCTAAAATTGTAAAAGAAAAACATATTCGATTTGTGGTAAAACAAAATAATCTAACATTTAACGGAATTGGATTTAATCTTGCCGAAAAATTTTCATTATTAAAAAAATCATTCGACCTTGTTTTTAGTTTAGATGAAAATGAATACAATGGAAATGTTAGTTTACAATTAATTGTAATTGACCTACGTAGTAGCGATTAATGAAACTTATTACCTATATAAAATATTTTTATTTCCTATATACTAACTGGGACTTTAATATTGCTTGGCAAATCATAAAACAAGAAATTAAAGGCGAAAGGGAATATAAAATAAATACATGTGGTGCCGATGAATTAATAAATTTGGAAGAACTAGGTATTGATATTTCGCATGCCGCTATTTATATGCCGGTAAGCTATTCTTTATTGAAAGAAATTTTTAAACAATTGCCGCTAACAGAACGAAATCATTTTTTGGATATTGGTTGTGGCATGGGACGCGCCTTATGTATAGCCGCTCATCAGGGTTATAAGAAAATAAGCGGATTAGATTTATCTAAAAATCTTTGCGATATTGCAAAACAAAATCTTACTAAAACACAAGAACAGATAGCATCATTTCAATTTACAATCATTAATAACGATGCTTTTTATTATAAAATACCTCCAAACGTTGATTGTATTTTTCTGTTCAATCCCTTTGATGAAATTATTATGAGTGGAGTTATTAATAATATTTTTGAAAGTCTGCAAAATAATCCTCGAAAAATAAAAATAATATATGCAAACCCCCTGTATAAAGATCAATTTTTAAAAGCGGGCTATTCCCAAATTTGGCAGAGTAAGAAAATGGAATATATAGAAGCAGTTATTTTAGAAAATTAAGTATGTAAATTATAGCTACATAATAATATTGAAAAATAAATGTGCCCATAAACTATAAAATCTTCTACCAAAAAAACGCTTAATAGCTGCCGCACATATAATTATCCCATCAGCTCTACACTTCTATTTATAAAACTTGTTAAGCTATTCCCTTTTAATAATCCTTGTGAAAGTAAGGCTAGATCAGCTAAATTTTGAACCACCTTTTCTTGTTTTTCTTTGGCAGATTCGGCCAAAACTGTTTTATAAATTGCATGATTGCCATTTACGGTGAGTGTAACTTCATCGGGCATACTGGCATAAAAAGCCCCCATGCCTCCTTGCATTGCAGCCATGTCTTTCATCCGACGCATAAATTCTGGTCTTGTTGCAACTACCGGTAGCGCATCAGTGCTTAATCCCTTTATTTCAACAGTAACATTTAATTCAGAATTCTTAACAGAAAATAATTCTTTTAACTTTGTTTCGTCATCTTTACTTAATACGCTCTCGTCTCCCTCTTGCTTATCAATTAAATTATCAACAATATCACTATCAACACGCACAAACTGCACGTTCTCCCATTTCATTTCCATCTGATTTAAAAATCCATTGTCAATAATGGTTTCTAACTTAACCACAATAAAACCCTTTGCTGAAGATTGTTGTATGTAGGCATCTTGCTGCACTGGGTTAGTGGTATACAAAATAACTAACTTTCCATCTTTATTTTTTTGTAGCGTTTCAGCAGCTAATCTGTATTCTTCAATAGTATAAAATTTACCATCATTACTGTCTTGTAAAATGTGAAACTTGTTGGCTTTTTCTAAAAACTTATCATCTGTCATCATACCATACTTAACAAACAAACCCAAACTCTCCCACTTTTCTTCAAATTGCTTACGATCTATTTTAAAAATCTCTTCTAATTTATCAGCCACTTTTTTAGTGATATGAGAATTTATTTTACGAACATTTGGATCGCCTTGTAAGTAACTGCGGCTTACATTTAATGGAATATCCGGACTATCTATAACGCCATGCATTAACATTAAAAATTCGGGTACGATATCTTTTACTTCATCCGTTACAAAAACTTGATTGCTATACAATTGAATTTTATCTTTTTGTATTTCGTAGCTCTGCTTAATTTTTGGAAAGTATAAAATACCAGTAAGATTAAATGGATAATCTACATTTAGATGAATCCAAAATAAAGGAGCTTCTCCAAAGGGATATAGTTCTTTATAAAAATTTTGATAATCTTCGTCAGTTAATTCAGCTGGCTTTTTTGTCCAAGCCGGTAAAGGATTATTGATCTGCTTTTCTTCAAAGAAAATAGGAATGGGTAAAAAGCGGCAAAACTTTTCCAATACTGTACTAATCCTTGAAGGTTCCAAAAACTCTAGGCTTTCCTCATTTAAATGCAAAACAATGTCAGTACCTCTACTTTCTTTTTCAATTTCTTCTAAACTAAACTCTGGGCTTCCGTCGCATTCCCAATGAACGGCTTTAGCATCCTCTTTAAAACTTTTAGAGATAACTTCTACCCGATCACTTACCATAAAAGAACTATAAAAACCTAGCCCAAAATGACCAATAATATTTGCTTCATTTTGTCCTTTGTATTTTTCCAAAAACTCTTCTGCACCACTAAAAGCTACCTGATTTAAATATTTATCAACTTCTTCTTCCGTCATACCTAGGCCAGTGTCTGAAATAATTAAAGTCTTTTTCTCTTTATCAATCCTTATATCAATTCTTAAATCGCCTAGTTCACCCTTTGCCTCACCAATAGATGAAAGTGTTTTTAGCTTTTGATTGGCATCTACGGCATTACTTACTAACTCACGTATAAAAATGTCGTGCTCATTATATAAAAACTTCTTAATTATTGGAAAAATATTCTCCGTTTGTACACGTATACTTCCTTTTTGCATAGTTTATTATTTTAAAATTAAGTTGCAAACATAGTACCAAAGAACAATTTATGTCAGCATGGCATTATATCCTGTTTTTATAATAGAATTTGGCATTAATACTAACAAAATTACAGGGTCTCCAAATTAGAGACCCTGTGTATTAGACTTGTTCAATCAAATTACCAAATCATGAATATTTTCTTGTCCCTAAAATTAGGACTAACAATATGTAAACTGTAAGGGCCTGACCCTAATTTGCCTGGTACCATAAAATTGTCATCAATAAAATCAAAATGTATAATTAATGATCTTTGAAAAACAAGTTGACCAATGCTATTAAAAATTTGTATTTCATAATGTCCTGGCTTAATACCCTTGTAAGTATAATGTAGGTTTCTGTTGCGCTGAATTGGGTTATTGTAAATTACAAATCCAGTAGGTATACTGTTCATCTTAAACGAACGCTCAGTACCGTAAGTAATACCTCCAGAACTGGCTGCATACGCTTTGTAATAATAAGTGGCAGACTGCACCAACCCATTTAATGTAGCAGAAAAATTAACCGAACTTAAATTAGAAGAAGTCACTTTTGAGCCCAGGCCATTAGCTAATCCACTGATGCCACTATATTCAATACCATAAGTAATTACAGGACTACAACCAAGGTTGCTAATGCTGCCGTCTAATGTTACGGCATTTGCATTAAGCACAACTGCGTTTCCAGTAAAAACTGTTGCTATTGTATTAACACCACTACCACTAGCTGTTACATTTATTGCAATTAAAGCCCCTCCTCCACTAACAGGTATATTGCCATTATAAGATTGAACTGCAGTGGGAGCAAATTTTACAAAAATGTTTTGTGTATAAGGCCCAGCTGCATGCAGTAAACTTAGTGAGGCGGTATAAGCACCACCTGAACTAGTAGAAAATGTATAGCCATTTAATGGACCAACATTTATATTAGCTGCAGTAACTACGGCACTATTAATTATAAATGAATTGGGACCAGCTGTTGTATTTACACAGCTAGCACCAAATGATGTAAGTGGTGTGGCTAATAAGCTAGGTGCAGAGGTTGTAAATGAACCTTGTAAACCATAACTTGTACCGCCTGCATTTGTTGCATAAGCATGATAATAATAGATTGTACTTGGCACTAACCCTATAAGATCAGAACTAAAATTACCTGTACTTAAATTGGCTGAAGCTACTACAGTTCCTGTTCCATTAGGAAAACCTGTCGTTAAGCTAAACTCAATACCATAAGTAGTTACAGCTGTACATCCTGCTGCAGAAATTGATCCTGCAACTGTTGCTGTAGTTTGAGTAATTGCACTAGCAATTCCACTAGTAGCAGAAGTAGTTGTATTAATGCCCGCAGCAGTAACTGCTGTATTAACTGCTAAAGCTCCGCCACCACCAGCAACTATATTGCCATTGTAAGATTGCACTGCCGTTGGTGTAAATTTAACAAATATCTGTTGCGAATAAGACCCCCCTAGCTGAGCCAAACTTAAAGATGCTGTATAGGTCCCGCCTGATGTTGTTGAGTAACTATAACCAGCTAAAATTGCAACTAATACATTAGCTGCAGTAAGATTGGTACCGGTAATAGTAAAAGAATTAGGACCTACCGTTGTGTTTAAACACGCATTACCAAAATCTGAAATGACTGTGGTAGTTAATATTGACGTTGCTGTTACAAATAATTGCTGTGCTCCATAAGCAGTGCCACCATTATTAGTTGCATAAGCATGATAATAATATGTTGTTGTTGGTGCCAATCCGGTTAAATTAGAAGAGAAATTGATACCTGCAAGATTTGATGACGATACCGCTGTTCCGCTTCCGTTAGGAAACCCATTGGTTGTACTATACTCAATGCCGTAAGCCGTAATAGCAGAACAACCATTTGCAGGAACACTACCAGCAACTGTTGCGCTAATTGATGTAATAGCACTTGCCACTCCTGATGTTGCAGTCGCTATGGTATTAATACCAGCGCCTGCAGCTGCCACATTTATTGCTGCTGCACCACCACCACTTACTGGTATATTTCCATTATAAGATTGTACTAATGTTGGCGCAAATTTTACAAAAATATCCTGACTATAAGTACCACCAACCTGTGATAAACTTAACGAAGTAGTATAGGTACCACCTGATGTAGTAGAAAATGCGAATCCAGTTAAAGGGCCTACACTGATATTGGTTGTATTTAATGCCGATCCGTTAATGGTAAATGAATTGGGACCTGCTATTGTATTGATACACACATTGCCAAAAGCAGCAAGCGCTGTAGCATTTATTGTGGGCGTTAATGCCAGTGTGGTAAATGTTTGTTCGTTACCATAACCTGTGCCACCAGCATTGGTAGCATAAGAATGATAATAATAATTAGTATTAGGATTTAATCCGGTAAGATTTGAAGAAAAATTAATAGCACTTAAGTTTGAAGATGGCACTGCGGTTCCTGTTCCATTAGGGAACCCTATACTTGTGCTATACTCAACGCCGTAAGCAGTTATTGCACTGCACCCATTTGCAGGAATAGCGCCTGCTAAAATTGCGCTAGTGGTTGTTATAGCAGATGCCCCTCCTGTAGTAATTGTTGGTATAGAATTTACACCTGCACCAGAAGCTGCTGTATTTATTGTAACTGCGCCACCACCACTAATAGCAATATTGCCACTGTAAGATTGCACAAGTGCAGGGGTAAACTTTACAAATATTTGCTGCGAGTATGCACCACCAGTTTGTGTTAAACTTAATGTGGTTGTGTAAGTACCACCGGCTGTTGTTGAATAGGTAAAGCCGGTTAAAGCAGCAACGGTTACATTGGCTGCAGTTAAGTTGGTACCAGTTATAGTAAATGAATTAGGGCCTGCTGTTGTATTGATACAAATATTACCAAAAGCCGTTAATGCAGAGCTAGTTAAAGTGGGTTCGGCAACCGTTACAAATGATTGTTGCGAACCGTAACCTGTGCCCCCAGTATTGGTTGCAAAAGCATGATAATAATAAGTAGTATTTTGTACTAAGCCAGAAAGATTAGAAGAGAAATTACTTCCAGTTAAATTAACTGAAGCAATCGCAATTCCGGTGCCATTAGGAAAACCATTGGTAGTACTGTACTCAACACCATAAGCCGTTACACCAGTACAACCATTGGCAGGAATAGTACCTGCTAAAGTTGCTGTTGTTGTTGTTATAGCACTTGCTGCACCTGTTGTTACTGTTGGTATGGTACTGATACCTGCACCCGCTGCTACAACATTAATTGCTGTTGCCCCTCCACCACCTACAGGTATATTCCCATTATAAGACTGAACAGCAGTAGGTGTAAACTTTACAAATATTTGTTGCGAATATGAACCACCGGTTTGTGTTAAACTTAAAGAAGCAGAATAAGAACCCCCGGCTGTTGTTGAATACGTATACCCTGCCAAAACCCCAACAGTTACATTTGCAGTGGTAAGTGAAGTGCCAGTTATGGTAAATGAATTAGGGCCAACCGTTGTGTTTACGCAAATATTACCAAAAGCAGTTAGTGAGGTTGCAGAAACAGTTGGTGTAGCAGCACCAGTTGGTGTAACTGATGCCCAAGTTGTGCCAACCCTTAGCTCATCAAATTCTATAAATGGAGTCTCTGTTGGGCTTTTCTGTCTTAAAAAATATCTTGCAGCACTAAGAAGGTCAGTCCCGGCAACAGCTGTAGCATCAGAAGCAGGCTCACTAGATCCAATTGCAGTTGTATTTAGCCAAACTCTGCAAATATCATTTGCAGTTCCTGCAACAATATCATATGCAGTAACAATAAAACAAGGAGTTGCTGGTAATATATCTGCGGCTAGCCAGGTTACAGCCGAGTTGCTTCGTGTTGAAACACCAATGTTATATCGGCCTGCAGTTGTGCTTAGTCTTGTCCATACCACAGCCCCGAAATTTGTTGTAGATCCACTTTCTATAAGACCTGCGAAATAACCTCCAGTATTATTTAAAGTAGATAAGTTAGATACATTTAAAATAAATGAACAATAAATTGACCCGGTAGTTTGTGAAGTAAAATTTGTATAATAATCTGTTCCGCTTCCGTCGAATTTTACTTTATTTCCGGTTGATGCTGCAAGGCCAGCATATGACAAGCTTGTGTTGTCTACCAAGATAGAATCACCTGTATTGCTAATCAGCCATGCACCATTACTCTGCGCCCCCAAACCTAAAGTTGCATTTGGAGTATAATTAAAAGGCTCTAGCAATAATTGACTCCAGCTACTTACTGAAACAGTAAATAAAATAAGTAAACAATATAATTTTTTCATAATAATATTTTTTGAATCTTCTTTTGTAATAAAAATAGCGCACTTATTTTAATAAATATGTAGCTATTTTATTGTGCCTTTAGCGATACGTCATCCATTTCATAAGTTGTGGTCTTTCCAGGGTCACTTCCAGAATATTTAAATGCTATATATACAGTTTGTCCTATAAACGCTGATAAATTTATTGGTCCTGTAGTTGTTAAAGTGCCATAGCCCGTAGTTGGCGTTAAAGCTGTTGTTGTCCATACTTGAGTCCAGGTTGCCGCAGATGGTGTTGTACTTCCTGCATAATTAGTAGATACAAGGACCTGCAAAGTAGTTGCGCCAAGGGCATAACCTGCTGCCTGAATAAATGTTAAGTTCGGTGCTGTTGCTCCTGATAAATTAATAGTAGGTGTAATTAGCCAGCTAGTAACTGTTGATGCGCCAGTAGCAAATGCTGTTATTTTAGCACATTTTACAGAACCAAAAATGGCATTTTGATAAGATATTCCACCTGTTTCTCCAATATTTTTCCATCCTGGTAAAGTCAATGCTAAATTATTTGCTCCAATGGTTTCAAAATTTTCAAAAAAGAGAGTGCCTGGAGGTAATGCGCAAGCATAAGAATTTCTAAATTTTACATCGGCTGTATCTCTAATGATTAACTGCTTTGTAGTACCGTAAGTGGTATACATCGCCGAAATAGTGCCACGTCCTTGCGGAACTTTTAATCCCGAAAAATTGGCATAAGCACTTGTACGAACAATGGTAGTTTGACCAGAGCAATCTTTAACATCAAGATTTACGGTGCTTTTATAGGCTGAGGTATCAGCATAGGTAGCACTAAGATTAGCAAATGCATAATTATCTAATTGAATTAAAGTACCAAGGTATCTATCTTGCATACCCGTTGTAAGTTGAGCTAATGTAACTACATGAGGTACAACAGGATTATTCATTGAACCGCCAATAACATAATTGCTTATCAAATTAGCAGGAATTCCTTCCAAAGAAGATAACCCGGCAACAGTTGCCTTAACACCAAGTTCCATTGTTCCATTATAATCAGTAATGGTAAGACCATTACATTTTATAAATATTTTTCTACCTACTGGATAAGTGCCATATAAATTAGTCGCATCCATTAATATCTGTAATCCACCTGTTGAATCTTCGATGAATAACTGTTTGTAAAAATTTCCACTTTTGTCGTTAGCAACTACCACACCAGAGATTACCACATCAGTAGATATAGTATTATAAACGCCTAAAGAAGTGTGCGTAGCTTTTAATGTTTTAATTGAAGTGTTTGCAACAATTGCAGGATCAGTAGCTCCTGGAGGATTATCAAAAGTTTTTTTACATGAGCTAAATGTAATGGCTGTTACTACCATCATTATTGCTGTCATTAATTTTAAGATCTTGTTCATACATTTATTTTTTAAAAAGTTTATTACGTGTTTATATTAATTAAAATCTGATACCTACGCTGGCAAAGAAATTAATGCCATAAGCGTAAAAGCGTTTATCGGGAAATTTGTTTGTATTTTTTTCCGCAAAATCAAAACGAAGCTGTTCATAGCCTCCCGAAACAATATTTTGGTTATTGAGAATATTATTTACTCCAAGATTAAATACTAAGAATGTTCTTTTCTTTAATTGGTTAAACTTGGTGTTCATCAACCAAGAGTATCCTGCAAATGCATCTAGGGTATATTGATTATCTAATTGAGTTTGATCCAATATTTGGTGCCATAATGCAGACCCCTCTGTTACACCACTAACAGCAGATTCTGTTCTGCGAATAGGATTATAACTCAAGTACATTTTATCAAAATAATTAAAATTAACATTTAAGAACCAAAACTTAGGCGAACGATAATCAAATCCAATTGTATAAGCCTGCTGTGGTGTAGGCACATAAAAATCTTTTGAATACACGGTTTCTTTCCCTAATATATTTGCACTATTATCAGCAGTAATGGTTGCATTCTGGCGTGTATTATATGTGTATTGACCAATAGCAGCAGCAGCCGTTAAACTCAGGCCTTTATAAACTTTCGTTTCTAGTCCAAACTCCACACCCGTATGAATTTTACCAATATTGCTAATGGCATAATTTACAAAATTTTGGTACTCGTCGTTATAAAAAGTCATTACATCAATTTGGTTTTTAAACTGGCTGTAATAACCATTAGCTCTAATTTTTAATTTAGGTGCATTTAAAACATATCCTACTTCGGTAGACAGTATTTCTTCAGATTTTAAATTGTCCTGTACAAAATCTCTAGTTCTTGGAGCGATAAAAGCGTTTTCAAAAAACGGTGCCCTTGATGCATAAGAACCATTGGCAAAAATATAATTACGGCCGTTAATTTTATAAGTTAGCCCGCCTTTAATACCTGAGTTGTAAAAATTATAAGTGGTTGATTTACCATAAGAGTTATCAGCAAATAATCCACTCTTTACATGACCATATCGAAAAAAGCTTGTGTAAGAATGTTCAGATGCGATAAAGATATCTACTTTATTAAATTTAAAAACACCTTGTAACCAAACAGATCCTTTTCTTATATTAATATCATAATTATAACCAAGCTTGTCGCCTTCACGTACAATTCGGTTTGGGTTATTTAAATCATTTTGACCTGCGCCAGGATTGGTTGGAAAATCTCTTTCGCCAAACTGATTTACATCCACATAAAAATCGCCCCCAAGCAAATCATTAATTGTTTTGTAATAATGATTTTTTTGAGATTGGTAAGTAACGCCTGCAGTAAAATTAATGTTTTCGTTTACTGAAGTATTTAGAGTAGAGTTGAAATTATATTTTGTGGTATTAATTACTCTCTCTTCAATAATATATCTTGATCTAAGTCCTGATACATCGTTGCCAGTAATTCCGTTTGCATTATGTACTACATCATTAGCACCATAATTTGTTTGATATAAAGCATCCCAGTTTATCTGGCGCTTATTTACATTACTCATTAATTCCTGTTTAAGCAAGTTGCCATAAATCGGATCAAGCTGATAGCTTGGTAAATAACGGTAGTAATCTGGTCTTGGGTCAGCTGCATTATACCAGTCTAGCCCGGTTGTACTCCTGTTACCAAAAGTAACGGCTGCTGCAGATACTAATGAAGTTTTATCAGATACCT